>JBDRLC010000001.1:0-19769 GCA_043813305.1 Candidatus Omnitrophota bacterium
TTTAACATATCCATCGCCATGCGCATCGCAGCCGGCCCATTACGTTTTCCTACCCGGCACTGCAGCATAAATAACCGGCCATTCTCAATCGTAAACTCAATATCCTGCATATCGCGATAATGCTTTTCCAGGCGCTTCTGAATATTAAATAACTCTTTGTAGATTTTCGGCATCCGCCTCTCTAGAGTAACTAAATCTTTATTGTGTTCCGATGTAGAATATCCGTTTATCGGAGCAGGAGTACGGGTTCCCGCAACCACATCTTCCCCCTGGGCATTGACTAAATATTCTCCGTAAAAATTATTCTCTCCATTACCCGGGTTACGCGTAAAAGCAACACCCGTAGCTGAACCTTCCCCCATATTTCCAAAGACCATCGTCTGCACATTAACCGCAGTGCCCCACTCAGCAGGTATTTTCTCTATGCGGCGGTAACTGATTGCGCGTTTTCCGTTCCAAGAACTAAATACCGCGCCTATCCCTCCCCAAAGCTGCTGATTGTGATCGTCGGGAAAATCCTTCTTTAATACTTGTTTTATCTTGGCCTTATATTTTGTGCAGAGTTCCTTAAGATCATCAACCTTCAGGCCCGTATCAGAAGAGTAACCTTTATTTTTTTTCATCTGATTCATGATCTTCTCCAGCTGCTTACGGATACCCTTTTCATCTTTTGGCTCGATGCCTGCGGCCTTCTCCATCACTACATCAGAATACATCGTAATTAACCTGCGGTACGCATCATAAACAAATCTGGCGTTTCTACTCTGCTTTATTAAGCCGGGTATTGTCTTTTCGGTTAAGCCGACATTCAACACCGTCTCCATCATCCCGGGCATGGACTTTCTTGCGCCGGAGCGCACAGAAACGAGAAGCGGGTTATTCGCATCTCCGAATTTTTTCCCCATCAGCTTCTCAACCTTATTCAATGCCTTCTGCACTTCCTCTCTTAAGCCCTGAGGATATTTTCTCTTATGCTTATAAAAATACGTACAAACCTCGGTGGTAATCGTAAAACCCGGCGGGACCGGAAGCTTTAAATTTTTACTTCCTGCCATCTCCGCCAAATTAGCTCCTTTGCCACCTAAAAGATTTTTTAAAGTTCCGTTACCGTCTGCCTTGCCTCCCCCAAAGAAGTAAACCCCGTTAGAAATACTTTTACCCGTAGAAACTTTCTTATTTCTAACGGGGTAAACATTTCGCTTAGCCATTACTAAATTTCCTCCTTTCGTTTCGTAACTAGTAAGTCAGTAACGGGTAATTAGTAATTTAAAATTACGAGTTACGAGTTACTAAAAACTAAATTATTTATTCAATTTGTTAATAAGAAATTCTTTTAATTTATCAATACCAATACGTTCCTGCTGCATCGTATCCCTGTGGCGCACTGTCACCTGTTTATCATCAAGCGACTGAACATCAACTGTGACGCAATAGAGTGTTCCTACTTCATCCTGCCTTCTGTAAAGTTTTCCTATTGCTCCAGTGTCATCATAAACAGTGATTATCGACTGCTTCAAGTCTGCGGCGATTTTCCTGGCTAGCTCGACGATCTCTGGGCGATTTCTTAGCAAGGGGAAAACCGCAACTTTTACTGGCGCAAGATCCTTGTGCAGTTTTAAAACTACGCGTAGGTCATTCTTCACTTTTTCTTCATCATAGGCATCGACTAAAAACGCCAATACGCTCCTATCTACTCCACCCGAGGGCTCAATTACATAGGGAAAAAATTTTTCTTTTCTGGCATCATCAAAATAAGTTAAGTCCTTCCCGCTTTGTTTCGCATGTTGCTTCAAATCAAAATCCGTCCGGTTGGCAATGCCCTCTAACTCTGACCAGCCAAAAGCAAAATTATACTCTATATCAGTACATGCCTTGGCATAGTGGGCAAGCTCATCTTTTGGGTGAGGGCGCTTCCTGAGATTATTCTTGTTTATCCCTAATTTAATATACCAGTTAAAACGATAATCAATCCACTGCTGGAGCGCTTGATCCGCATCAGCAGGATTGACAAAATACTCTATCTCCATCTGTTCAAATTCCCTGGTCCTGAAGATAAAATTTCCCGGTGTGATTTCATTACGAAAGGCTTTACCGATCTGCGCTAAACCAAAAGGCAGCTTCGGATGCCTGGCGTTAATGATGTTGGCAAAGTTAACAAACATACCCTGGGCTGTCTCGGGCCTAAGGTATGTTTTCTGAGCAGTTTCTTTTACAGGACCGAAATATGTTTCTAGCATTAAATTTACAGACATGGATTCTTCGGGAAGAGGAGCGCCGCAATTCGGGCAAGGCACCTTAGCTACTCCATCTCTTGTAGAGGCAGCTCTGCCTACGAAATTCTTAAAATCAAACTCAACTCCGCCAAATTTATGGTGCAAATCAGCAATCCAAGAAACTGTTACTTCCGGATCTGTAACAAGGCTTAAATTAGGTGCTAACTTTTTTCCCTCTGTTTTAGCCCATTCTAATAAATAAGTGCTGTCTTTTTCTCCCATCATTGCCTCTCTAAGTGAAACAAACCATGGGCTATTCCAAATCTCATTCCAGATTTTATCAAATTTAAAAAAATGAGAACACATTAAACATTTCACAAATGGATCATTGAAACTTTTTAAGTGGCCTGACGCCCTCCAGACATCCGGATGCATCAGAATCGCCGCATCCATGCCGAATATATCGTTACGCTCATAGACTACCGACTTCCACCAGGCGCGTTTGAGGTTATTCTTTAGCTCTACGCCATAGGGGCCATAATCCCAGGTATTTGCTAATCCGCCGTAGATATCGGAAGACTGAAAGATAATCCCCCGGCGCTTAGATAATGCTACGATTTTATCCATTAAATTCTCTGCCATATCAATGAGTATATTTGTTGAACTCGTCGGAATAAAACTCTGCGGTTACCAGGTCAATGATATCCTGCTCGATACATCTATTGATCGAATCAGACATAGTGCGCATTTTATACTGAGTACCGGTTTGAATAACATTTGGTATTTGGATAAGTTCATCATTTCTGATTATTCTTTTCGCTGCCTCCGTAACCACCAAGACCTCCGCCACCAAAATTCTTCCGCTTTTATCTTTCAGGGGGATTAATAACTGTGTAATAATCCCCTTAAGACAATGAGACAGCTGAGATAAAACCTGTTTTCTATTGTCTCCCGGGAATACACCTACTAGACGGTCTAGTGCCTGAATCGTATTTGGGGCATGAAAAGAGGCAATTACCAAGTACCCCGCCTCAGCCGCAATTATCGCAGTCTTAATAGTTTCGATATCATCCAACTCTCCCACCACTATGACATTCGGGTCTTGCCTAAGCGTACTCTTCAATGCAGCGGAGAACGAACGGGTATCTATACCTACCTCCCTCTGCTTGACTATACTCTTGCCGCCTTTATAAACATATTCTATAGGCCTTTCCAGAGTTATTATCACTGATTTTCTTTTTTCACTAATAAATTGGACCATCGCTGCAATTGTTGTAGTCTTTCCTGAACCGGTAGGGCCGGCAACTATAATAAGTCCGGTCTTTAAAGAAGCCAAATCTTCGATCACCTCCGGTAAATTAAGTTCTTTAAATGAAGAAATATTTGTATTTATCAGCCTTAAGGCTGCCTCGGTAAAACCTTTTTGTTTATGCACATTGATCCTAAACCGGTTTAGCATATCATATTGCACGGCAAAATCTAACTCCTTATCAGTCTCAAATCTAGAAATCTGCTCTCTTGTCATCAGGCTAAAAAGGAGATTATCGATATCCTGAGAGCTTAATTTCGGCCAATCTAGCGGTTGAACTTCCCCGGAGACACGTACAAAAGGATGACGCTCAGCTAAAAGATGCAAATCTGAACCGCCTTTCTCGATAATGCAACCTAAGAGTTTATTAATATTTAACCTCTCTAACATTTGTTTTATCTGGACTCCGTTCTCGCTGCTTAGCCTGCTAAACATAAGGCCTATGCCGAATTGGCCTTTAGTATTGGAGATTTCGGTTCTGACGATTTTTGCCACCGCATTAATTACGTCTTTAACTTGGGGTAGATTAAATGAAATCTCTATTTCTGTATCCAGAGGCAGATTCTCATCAATCTCTAGATAAATCCCTTCACAACTTATATTCTTAGCCTCCGCAACTTTAGTTTTGAAATAACTACCTCTACGATCGAAGACTTTACAAGTAACGGGCATACTGCAGGGAACCCTAAAAGACTTTCTTCTTTCGTTATTATCGAAAGTTAACATATTTCTCCTTTCGCTCTATAAGCTTATCTGTTTATTGTAAATCGGAATTGCTATATTTTCAAGGACTTTAGCAATTCCTTACCTATAATATTTGACGGTTGAGATAATTGTTAAAACCCTGGTTAAGTCTAAAACAGATTGCGCGTCCTTTATGTATATTTTAAAAAAATCCCCGTTATCATTAGTCACATTGCAATCAAAGTAATTACCCTGCTCGGATAAAGAGTAATTTAGGAATCCCTTTTTATCCCCCAAAGAAAACATTACCATTCTTATGCCTGCTTGATTCCCGAGATAAGGAGTAAAGATACTCTTCATTATTATAAAAAAAGTATCATGGATATTATTTACCCTATCCAACCTGGCGAACATCACGCGCGCTATAAAGTCGTAATTATTTTTTATTTCCTTCCTATCCACCTGCTCAAACATATTCATAAAGTAACCGGGTTCTCGATGAAGCAAGTAGATCACATCTTCAGCCCCCTTTGGCTGGCCTCTTTTATAATTAATCTTTTTAATTGTCTCTTGTATAACCGAGAAACCCTCGGGCAAATAAGCTAAAATACCGGGAAATTTATAGAGCCGCAGCCTCCCGACATACTCTCGGTTAATCCTTGGCCTTATTACCTCGTCTTGCGGAACCATGCATAATATCGGTATGGCTGTGCAATCGCCTATGCCGGTTTTGATATATAAACGTAAGAGCGATGAACCTGCGAACCTTACAACAAAAGCCACTGCTAAAAGTAATACCAGTGAAAGTAAAAAGTATTTACTGAAATCTTTTTTCATTTACTAGCCGATTTTATTAAGTTCCTCTTCTTTTATGGTAAAGCTATGCTCCTTAGTAGGAAACTTATTATTAATTACCTCATCTTTGAATTCCTCTAACGCCTGCAATATCAAAGAGGAGATATCTTTATATTTTTTTACGAACTTCGGAGTAAAGCGCTCGAATAACCCGAGTAGATCGTGGGTAACTAATACCTGGCCGTCGCAATCTATTCCTGCCCCGATACCGATCGTCGGTATCTTTAATTTTTTGGTAATCATCCCGGCGATTTTATCCGGAACGCATTCTAAAACCAGAGCAAAACATCCTAACTTTTCTAAATCCTTGGCCTGCTGTATAAGACGCTTGGCAGTCTCCGCATCCCTCCCCTGCACCTTAAATCCGCCTAATTTGTCCGCGGTCTGAGGTGTTAAGCCGATATGCCCGACTACCGCAATCCCTGCCTGGACTATCTTCTCGGTCACCTCAAGACATTGATCAAACCATTCTAATTTTACGGCATCACAGTTAGCTTCTGTGATGAACCTTTGTGCGTTCTTGACTGACTCTTCAATTTTAACCTGATAGGATTCATAAGGCATATCGCCAACTACTAAAGCATTTTTCACTGCCCGGGTTACGGCCTTGGAATGATGCAGCATCTCTACCATTCCTACCTTAGTAGTCGAATCTAACCCCAAGACTACATTAGCTACTGAATCACCCACCAGGATCATATCTATTCCTGCCCGGTCAACCAAAGATGCCAGGGGATAATCATAGGCCGTAAGCATAGTCAGCTTTCTTTTCCCTTTTGCAGCTAATATATCTTGCACAATAATTTTCTTCATTTTGCCTCCTTAATGTATTTATCGATAGAGCGGGCGGCTTTTTTACCCGCACCCATAGCAGATATCACTGTATCTGCACCGGTCGTAATATCTCCTCCGGCAAATACACCCGGAAGGGAAGTCATAAAATTATCATCAACCTGAATCGTGCCGTATTTATTAGTTTTAAGATCAGGGGTTACTTTAGGCAACAACGGGTTGGGATTCTGTCCGATAGCTACAATTACCGTATCCACATCTAAAACAAAGTTAGATCCCTTAACCGGTACCGGCCTCCTCCTGCCTGATTGATCAGGCTCACCAAGCTTCATCTTAATACATTCCATTCCCTTGACAAAATCCTGCTTATCGGAAATTATCTTCACCGGCTGAGTCAATATCTTAAAAACTACGCCCTCTTCCTTGGCGTTCTCTACCTCTTCAATCCTTGCCGGCATCTCTTTTTCTGTACGGCGGTAAACCAAGAATGCTTCTTTATCCAATCTCAACGCTACTCTTGCACAATCAAAAGCAACATTACCCCCTCCGACAACTGCTATTTTATTTCCAATATTTATCGGGGTGGCGTAGTCGGGGAATTTGTATGCCTTCATCAGATTCACTCGAGTTAAAAACTCATTGGCAGAGTAAACCCTCCCCAGATTTTCACCCGGTATCCCTAAAAACTGCGGAAGTCCCGCGCCAACCGCAACAAATATAGCCTTGAATCCCTGATCAAACAGATCCTCGATTGTATAGGTACTGCCGATAAGTATATCTGTTTTGATTTCAACGCCGAGACTTTTTATATATTCGACCTCATTCTGTACGATCTTTTTAGGAAGCCGGAATTCAGGAATTCCATAGACTAATACGCCTCCTGCTAAATGTAATGACTCAAAGAGCATAACTCTATAACCCATTTTTACTAAATCAGCGGCGCAGGTCAATCCTGCCGGGCCGGAGCCGACTACCGCTACTTTTTCCAGGTTTTGGGTTCTCCCTCGACTGCGCTCGGGACAGGTAGGTGCTAGGTTCTGGTTGGAAGGTTTACTGAGCTCTGAATCGGCGGCGAAGCGCTCTAAAACACCGATATTAATCGGGATTTTCTTCTTCTCCAATACACAGGCAGCCTCACATTGATCCTCTTGAGGACAGACTCTTCCGCAGATTGCAGGCAGGTTATTCTTTTCTTTAATCTTCGCCAACGCCTCTTTGCGTTTTTTCTCTTTGATTAATTTTATAAAAGCGGGAATATCGATTTCTACCGGACAGCCTTTAATGCATGGGGAGTTCTTGCATTGCAGACAGCGGCTAGCCTCTCTGATTGCTTCTTCTTTGGGCAAACCAAGAGCAACTTCAAAAAAATTTTTCACACGCTCAAGCACAGCTTGTTTTGGGGTTATAGTTCGCATGCTAAAAATTTAAAGCCGGAATAAACATCTGGGCTATCTTAAAATAAATGATCAAGCCGATAATATCCACGACACTGGTAGTAATCGGCCCGGCTAAAACCGCAGGATCCAAACCAACCTTTTTTGAGAAAAGTGGTAAAAAGACACCCGTCGCTATAGCCAAAATCGCAATCAAGAACATAGTAATGCCGACTACCGCCGCAAGATGAAAATCCTTCTGCAGAAGCATTGCCCTGCCAAAAGCCACGCTTCCGATAATTACACCCATCATCAATGCCGCGCTAAGCTCCAGCCGGATAATTTTTGAAACATTTTTAAAATTAACATCTCCGGTTGCAAGCCCTCTGATAATTGTAATCGATGTTTGATTCCCGGCATTGCCTCCGGTATCTAAAAGCATCGGTATAAAAAATGCCAGCGCGACAACAGAACTCAAGCTATGCTCAAAACTCTTTAACACCGTACCGGTCAAAAAATCAAAGATCAAAAGCAGAATCAGCCAGCCTGCCCTCCTTTTTACTAAATCTATAGTGGTTGCCCGGGCATAGCTGATGATCTCACCACCCTTGGCATCCATCTTACCGATTTCATATATATCCTTGGTAGTCTCTTTCTCCATCAGTTCCACGATATCGTCAATAGTAATAATCCCCACTAAAACATTCTCTTTATCTACTACCGGCGCATCTAATAAGTCATACTTCTTAAATAATACACCCACGTTTTCGGCGTCAGCTTCCACGGCGATCTTGATAAATTCAACGCTCAACATAATATCCTTAACCTGAATATCCGGCGGGGCTTTTAATAAATCCTGTAAATGAACTACTCCGATTAATTTATGATTTAGATCGGTGATAAAACCGGAGTAGAGATCTTTAGTATATTCGGTACGTAAATTTTCCTGGATATAAATTATCGCCTGCTTAGCAGTCATCTCTTTCTTTAACTCGACGAATTCAGTGGTCATCAAACTTCCGGCAGTTCCCTCCTCATACTCCATTAATTCCCTGATATCCTGCGCTTCTTCTTTATTTACCAGCAGGAATAATTTCTTAAACACTTTTTCCGGCAACTCATTAAAAAGATCAGCCCTTTCATCAGGAGCCATCTGATTAATAATCTGAGAAACCTGTTCGTTCTCTAAGTTATTCAGGACGTATGTCTGTTCCAAAAACCTTAAGTCCTCAAATACCTCAACTGCTTTCTTCGGACCAAGCAGCTTAAAAATTATTATTTTGTCGGTCGGATCAAGATGCCTCCAGCCTTCGGCTAAATCCATTGAGTGGACACTTTTTAGAATCGCTTTTAAGCTGTTAAAATCCTTCTTAGAGAGCAGCTCCTTGATCTCCGGAAGGAAAAGCGCAAAGACATCCATTGATTTACGGGTAGAGTTCTTCACCCCGCACCTTCTTTCATATTGATTATGTTATCTCTCTCCGGGCCTCCTGTGTGTAATGAATTATTAGAAGGTGCGGGGTTCATCTTACCGACCTCTCTTGTGCAGCGAATAATTTTAATCTTTTCTCTAACTCATCAAAATCAACCTGGTGGCCGTCAAAATCCGGCCCATCTACGCAAGCGAATACTGTCTTGCCGCCGACAGTACAGCGACAGGAACCGCACATCCCGGTTGCATCCACCATCACCGGATTGAGGCTGACTATGGTCTTGACAGCGTATGCCTTGGTGAGTTCAGAAACTGCCTTCATCATCATAACCGGACCAATGGCATAGACTAATGCCGGAAATTTGGTGTGCGTGGATTTTTCTACCACTTCCAGTAAATCCTTTAATACATCAGTTACAAATCCTTTATGGCCATAAGTGCCGTCATCCGTAGTAATCAATAATTCATCAGCGATGCCCTGCATTTCTTTCTCTAATATTAATAAACCTTTAGAGCGTGACCCAATTATACCTGTAACCCGATTACCGGCATCTTTAAAGGCGCGCGAGACCGGATAGACTTCGGCAATCCCCACTCCTCCGCCGATACAGTAAACCTCGCCGATCTTCCTGACTTCCGCAGGATGCCCTAACGGCCCGAGTATATGCTCAATATCATCTTTGGCCTTTAAAGCACCTAATCTATTAGTGGTAAAACCTAGCTTTTGAAAAATCAGGGTAATTGTGCCTTTGGCTTTATCCCAATCAGCTAAAGTCAAAGGGATTCTCTCTCCAGTCTCATCTAATATTAAAACCACGAATTGTCCTGCCTTTGCTTTGTTGGCAACCACAGGAGATTCAACTATAATCTGAGTCACTTCCTGATTAAGCTCTTTTTTCTCGATTATCTTATGCATCGTGTCCTTCGATTATTCGTACTTGCACTCCAGGAAATCCAACTGCCAGCTCCTCCCCTTTATCTTTTCCCAAAACCATTATTGATGTAGCCAGGACATCGGCGGTCAGACAATCTGAAGCCATGACTGTAACTGAAATCACGCCTGATTCGGTAGGGTATCCTGTTTGCGGATTTAAGATATGCGTATATCTCTTCGAATTCTCAAAGAAACACTGTTCATAGTCACCGGAGGTAGCCACAGCCCTATCCTCTAACTCAAGGGTTGTGGATGAGCTGAGCCCGCGAGGATGCTTAATCGCTACCCGCCAGGGTTTCCCGAACTTACCGCCCAAACAGTATATATCACCGCCCGCATTTATCAAACAGCTTGTAATGCCCCTTTTCTTTAATTCTTCTACCGCATAATCTATAGCATAACCTTTGGCAATAGCACCAAGGTCAATCTTCATCCCCAAGAGCATAAATTTTACCATATTATCGCTTTGATTTAAAACAATTTTATCCGAACCGATCAACTCCAAGGCCTTTTGGATTTCTTCTGCCTTAGGTAATCTATATTTTTTTTCAGTAAACCCCCAGAGATCCAGAAGCGGGCCCACAGTTATATCAAATGCACCGTTGGTAAGTCTCTGGAATTCTTTTGCTCTTTTGATAATATAGAAAGTCTGGGCACTGGCGTAAAGTTGGCCCTCTAAATTTAATTTTGAGACTTCGCTATCAGGATTATATTTACTTAAGAGCCTCTCGACTTTTTTTATTGCATCAAAGGCGATTTCTGCCGCTCGGCTATCGGCAGAAGTGACCTCGATGATCGTACCCATGATTATCCGGTTATTCTTATAGAGCCTCTGATCCTGGCAACCGCATAACAGCAGAACTATAAATAAAAGTTTTATGTTTCTATTCATTTTTTCTACGCCCTGCTAATCCCCGAGTTCCTCCAGCACCTCATTCTCAGGATCGAGCTCTTTTACCTGATTAAGATAATAATTGTATTTCTCCTGCTGACCATGTTTTTTGTAGGCTTGGGCAAGGCGGGCTTTGACAGTAGCGAATTCAGGGGCGATCTTCTCTGCTAACTCCAGCTCTTTTATCGCTTCCTCTAAATTACCGCCAAAGAGCGAAGGTGCGAGAAGATAAAAAGTTCCCAACCCCAGGTGTACTTCGGGTAAATCCGGAGCCAATTCCTGGGCTTTTAAAAAGTTGCTCTTGATCTGTGTGCCGTACTTTATCTTGCTGATTAACCATCCTCTTTTACTGCGCTTACTATTGATCGAACCCAGCATCATATATACCAAAGCCAGATTATTCTTATCACGGCAACCGTGCTTCAAGATCTGATTTAATAAATCTTCGGCTTGGTCTAACTTGCCATCATTGTATCTTATATAGGAAAGACTGATCAAAGCGGGAATGAAAAAATTGTCTTTAAGTAAAATTTCATTTAATATTTCCTCTGACTCTTGAAAATCCCGCTTTCTCCTTAAAACCTCTGCTTTGCCCCATAAGGCCAGGAGATCCTTTGGATCCTGCTTGAGGCTCTGTTGGAAAATCACTAAGGCCTGCTGATCATGCCTAATCCTCAGTAATTCCAATCCTTCGTCTATTGAGATATTCCGGCCCTCTTCTCTGGTCTGCTCTGGCAAATAAGAAATCCTTTTCTGATAAGTATTTAGTAAAAAGAGCGATCCGGCTAAACATAAAACTACTAATAGAATTAATAGATATTTCTTCATCCAGAGACTAGGATTTTACTGTTAGGCTGTAACTTGATTCAATGGTCCTTACCAGGTCGACTAAAAGAGAGTTTACCGGTACGGGAATGCCTAATTCCTGGCCCTGCCTCACAATCACTCCGTTAATAAAACCTATCTCTGTGCGTTTCTTCCTCAAGACATCCTGCAGCATTGAAGATATATTAGTCGCAGTTGCCTCACAGACAGCCTCTACCTTTGCCAGGGGGTCATCATAAATCAGTTTTATTCTTTTCCTCTTAGCAATCCGGGTCGCTTCTGCTACTGCGGCCTGCAGAATTCTGCGCGTCCCTTCGAACTCCGGCAGCCTGCCGTTATGAAGATAGGTTAAGGCAGTCAAGGCATTAATTCCTACATTAATAATTAACTTTGACCACAAGAGTCCTTTTATATCACGCGATATCTTAGTCGTTAACCCTACTTTATTAAAAATCTCGCGTATTGAACGCAGTTTTACAGAGATCTTCTTATCAGTCTGGCCGATTACCGTCTCTCCCCTACCCGCATGCCTGATCTCTCCGACATCAAGAAGAGTAGCGCCCTGACTGGTAACACCACCGATAACTTTATCCTGCCCTACTATCTCGCTGATAATCTCGATATTACCGATGCCATTCTGCACCGTAAGCACAGCCGTATTTTCTCCTACTAAAGGTTTTACCGCCGTGATTGCTGACTTTGTATCATAAGATTTTACAGAGATAATCACTAAATCAGCTTGGGCGATTTCTTTTGCGCTATCCGTAGCCTTTACTCCTGCCTTCCAATTCCCGCTGATACCTTCGACTTTAATCCCCTGCTGGGATAGTTTCTTCGAGCGCTCCTTATTTTTATCTAAAACCCAGATCTCTTCTTTTGATTTAGAAAGGTAGGCTGCTAATAAACAACCCAGAGCACCCGGACCGACTATGGCTATCTTCATCTTATCCCTCCGCCTAAACTGTAACTTCTATTTTATTTAAGACCCTCTGTGATTTGAGCTCTTTGCCTAGATGAAAGTTTAGGAAAGACTCTAGAATCAAATCCAACTCTTTCTTGATCTGCGGATTCATACCCAGATTAAGGATTTTTCTAAAATCATTTTTTTCGATATGCAAAATTGAAGCTACCGTCCCGCGAAAAATAACCCGGCTGCTCAAATCTTTATTATAGCATTTTTCACAGAGTAGCCCTCCCAATGTAAGGCTGAACTTACACTGCCCGATCACCCGATCAGCGCAAATAACACAAGAGTCAAAATGAGGCTTAAATCCTGAAAGGGCTAATATCTTAATTTTAAAAATAGTTAATACCTTATGCGGATTATTCGTAACGCTTAGCTCCCGAATGCAATCCATGCTCAAATTGAACACCTCTTCATTTTTATCTTCCGGCGGCATAATCGCATCCAGCAATTCCATCATAATACTACAGATACCTGTCTTAATTACGTTCGCACGGATACTATCGAAATTATCTATTAGGTCACATTGACTTACCAGATGTAAGGCAGATTTGGTCTTAGGATAAAATATAATTTCATTATACGAGAACGGTTCTAAGCTGCTGGCGAACTTACCGGGCTGTGCCCTAATCCCTTTTAATAAACCAGAGAGTTTCCCGAAATCTCTTGAATAGAAATTGGCTATTATCGAGGTCTCCCTGAATTCTCTCTTATGTATAACTATGGCTTCGGTTTTTTGTATCGGCATATTATTTAAGTGATTTCTCCTCTCTTAAAGAGTTCTTAGAATCTGCTTGGTTTTCTGCTCCATTCTCTTTCTTTGCTTAAGAGTGCCGTCGTCATAACCTAAAAGATGAAGCAGCCCATGGACTACGTACATATGTATTTCGTATAAAGGATCAGTCTTAAAGATCTTTGAATTGGAGAGCGCGGTATCCGCTGAAATGATTATATCGGCGAAAAGCTTCTTTTCTGCGTCATGTGCCTCTGTAAGATCGAAACTTATTACATCGGTCGGCTCGTTCTTACCAAGATACAACAAGTTAAGCTGTTTGATCTTTTTATCGGATACAAAACAGAGATTAATTTCACCAGACTTTCTTTTACTTTGCGAAGAGAGAACCTTAAGTGTGGCTTTCTTTATTGTTCTCCAATCGATGGGAATCGTCTTTTGGGAGTTTCTTATTGTTACTTTCACCCCGTTAGAAATTTTCTCATTTCTGGGGTAACGCATATTTCTAACGGGGTTCACCTTTTTCCTTCTCAGGATAGGTTATACGGCTATGATATATGCCGCCTAATAAACGGATAAACACCTCGGAGATCTTTTCGAGATTTTTCAAAGTCAACTCGCATTCATCAAGCTGGCCGTCGATGAATTTATTATTGATGATCTTGTGTACTGCCTCGCTGATCTTTGACGGAGAAGGTTCCTTTAATGCCCGGGTAGCTGCTTCAACAGAATCTGCAAGCATCACAATCGCCGTCTCTTTGCTATCCGGTTTAGGCCCGGGGTAACGGAAACCTTCTTCCTTTACCTCCTGGTCATCCTCCAGGCTCTCTAAAGCCCGGCGATAGAAGAAATAAACCAAGCTCGTTCCGTGATGTTGATAGATAAAGTTTATAATACTTTGATTAAGTTTATATTTTTTTGCAAGCTCAACGCCGTCCTTAGTATGGCTGGTAATCACCAGCTTGCTCATTGAAGGGGTCAAGACATCGTGTTTACTGACGAATATGTTCTGATTCTCGCTGAAGTACTCCGGCTTTTCAAGCTTCCCGATATCATGGTAATACGCTCCGATCCTAGCCAACAAAGCATTAGCACCTATAGCACTACAAGCAGCCTCAGAAAGATTACCCACTATCAGGCTATGATGGTATGTACCCGGGGCCTCAAGAATCATCCGCTGCATAAGCGGATGGTTAAAATCAGCAAGCTCTAGCAGGCTGACATTGGTGATAGTTTTAAAAAGATACTCAAATAAAGGCAGGACGCCGAGAACAATAATGCTTGAACCTATACCGTTAAATATCAACGTTGCATAGCTAATATAATAGACTTCCTTAGGAACCACCCAGAAGATATCGATGAAGAATAAAAGTATCGCCTGTAAAATACCGGCCAGGAAGCCTGCCCTGATAATCGTCATACGCCTTCGGGCATTTAAGACTAAGATACTGGAGAATAAGCCGCTGACAAAAAATAATACGCTAAGGTGTAAATGATTTCCAGTGATAGAAGCGATAACTATTGAAATTGCCAGCGTCATCAATAAAGACAACTCCAACTGATTAAAGAGCAAGGTAGTCAGCATCGGTATAGCGCAGAAGGGTATATAAAACTTTGACCAGCCATGGTTGACGACAAAGTAGGTAGTAGCCAAAATCAAGGTAAAAAGCAAAGTAAGATGAAGCAGGCTTACGTTCTTAAAGGTCGGGCGGGTTTTGACATATACGATCAAAGATAATAAAAATACGGCGATAGTAAGGTTCAGCCCGATTAGATGACAGAACAAAAATACCAAGATTGTTGCGATGATAAATTTAATCCTATCTTTAGTGCTTTGTTTTATCATAAGCCTCAATTATCCTCTGTACTAATGCGTGCCTAACAACGTCGGAACCGCCAAAATATATGAATTTTATACCCTCTATCTCTTTTAATATATCCTGCGCCTCCAGTAATCCTACAGGTTTTCCGTCCGGCAGATCGCTCTGGGTTATATCGCCGGTAATCACAACTTTGGAATCAAATCCTAAGCGCGTAAGAAACATCTTCATCTGCTCAGCCGTACAATTCTGCGCTTCATCGAGAATAATAAAAGCATCATTAAGCGTCCTGCCCCTCATGTAAGCCAGAGGTGCAACCTCAATTACCCCGGTCTCAAGATATTTCTCGATCCGCTCCGCTTCCATCATATCATAAAGCGCATCGTAAAGAGGCCGCAGGTATGGCTTGATTTTCTCATGCATATCCCCGGGTAAAAATCCTAATGACTCGCCGGCCTCAATCGCAGGGCGGGTAAGCACAATCCTGCGTACGTGATGGTTCTTTAATGCCTCTACGGCACAGCCCATCGCCAGGTAAGTCTTACCGGTTCCTGCCGGCCCGATACCGAATACTATATCGTATTTTTTTATTCCCGCCACATACTCACCCTGGCCTTTGGTTCTTGGCCCTATCTGTTTACCTGAGGATGAGATGATAATATTTGCTTGCGGGAGATCAAATGCACTTTCTTTTTTTTCTTTCTTGAAATTTCCTATTAAATAAGATAGATCTCTTACTCCTAACTCAGTCTGCCCTGAACGAAACCCCTGCAAAACATATTCGGCTAACTCTGCGGCCTTTTTGATGTTTAGAGCGGTGCCACTGATCTTTAAATTACCTCCTCGAAGAACCAGCTTTACCTTAAATTTCTTTTCTATCTCCTTTAGATGAACGTCATGATCACCAAACAGACTTTGCGCTTCCTGATGATTCTGGAGTTTGATAATCTTATCCATAAGATTACTTAAGGCTTTCTCCTGCTTCGGCTGATTGCTCAAGAGGTATGTTAATTACCTGCCCGACGATAAGTTTATCCGGGCTAGTTAATACTCCCTGATTCGCCTCATAGATCTTCATCCATTTTTTGGTAGTGCCATAAAATCTCTGGGAGATCTTCTGTAGCGTATCATTTTTTTGTATTGTATATTTTTCAAAAGACACATCACTGCTTCCTTTTACTTTGGCTTCTTCAGCAGGAATACTTTCTGATAGATAGTCCTCTTTGCCCTTAATCACAACCACTTCATCTTCTGCTTTATAAGCCTGTTCTACGAAATCAGTTTTCTCTTTGGGCGTTACGTCTTGCGCTCCCTTCTCAAACTTTATTGATTTACCTCCCAGTTCAACCTCTACGACGCGGGTAGTCCTGGTAGACTTTCTCTCTACCTTCTCCCCGGAAGACTCCCCTTCGAGATAGCCGCGGTTACCCGAATTCAGGTCCTGATCAACTCTGTCGCGGGTCTGCTTATACGATCTTACTGTACAGCCGGATAATGTTAAAAACAACAACAAACCTACTGTAAAAAACAACTTTTCTTTTCGCATTTTTCTCCTCCTTCTGGTTTATTTTTTCTTTAACTCTAATCTTAATTCCTTTAACTGTTTCTGATCTACCACTGAAGGTGCGCCGGTCAAAGGACAAAGACCCGCACTCGTCTTAGGAAAAGCAATCACCTCCCTGATGCTCTCTTCTCCCGCTAAAATAGCTAAAATTCTATCCAAGCCAAAAGCAATACCTCCATGCGGAGGCGCACCATATTGAAACGCCTCTAATAAAAAACCGAATCTTTTCTTTGCCTCGGACAGATCAATACCGATAATCTCAAAAATCCTCTCCTGCAACTCCTGCTGATGAATCCTTATCGAACCGGAAGCGATCTCTGAACCGTTTAGAACTAAATCGTATGAACGCGCCTTTACTTTATCCGGGTTTTTCTGTAGAATATCTAAATCCTCACGGCACGGCGAGGTAAACGGATGATGTTCGCTTTCCCAGTGCTTCTCCTCTTGATTATATTTAAACAAAGGGAAATCCGTAATCCAGACAAACGCCAATCCAGAGTTTAATTCTTTTCTTAAATCCGGCTTATCAGAGCCGTACTTTTTTTGCGCCTGATCAAAAGAAAGCCTGGGAAAGGGAATCTCAAGATCTATACCCTTAACCTTCTTGATGATAGTCTGTATCAGCCGTTCAGTTAAGGAAAAAATATCCTCTTCTTCGACAAAAGACATCTCTAAATCCAACTGGGTGAACTCCGGTTGACGGTCAGCACGCAGATCCTCATCGCGGAAACATTTAGCGATCTGATAATATTTTTCGATACCGGCGACCATCAGGATCTGTTTAAAGAGCTGGGGTGATTGAGGCAATGCATAAAATTGCCCTGGGCTAAGCCTTGAGGGCACCAGATAATCCCTTGCTCCTTCAGGAGTAGATTTGGTGAGAACCGGTGTTTCGAATTCGATAAAACCGTTTTCGTGCAGGAAGCTATGGATAACCTGATTAAAGTTACTCCTTAAGATAAAATTCTCTAATACCTTTGGCCTCCTTAAATCAAGATAGCGGTATTTCAGGCGCATATCTTCACTGACCTCTAATCTCTCTTCGATTTCAAAGACCGGAGTAAGGCTGGGGTTCAAAATCTCAAGCTCCTTTGCCAGTACTTCTATTTCACCCGTAGCTAATTTTGGATTAATCGTATTAGCCGGACGCCTGTTTACATTTCCCTTTACCTTGATTACGAATTCATTCCTTAATTCATTTACTAAATCATAAGCCTGGCCGGATTCTTTAGGAATAAAAACGACTTGCGTCCAACCGTACCTATCTCGGATATCAATAAAGAAAATCTTTCCGTGGTCACGGCGTCTAGCCACCCATCCGCAGAGCGTGACGTCTTTGCCTGTATCTTTAGAATTTAATTCGCCGCAAGTATGTGTGCGTAGCATTGTTTAGGTTCTAGGTTCTAGGTTCTAGGTTTTAGGTTTTAAGTTTAACTTGATTTTTGAAATTATACCGTCTATTCTTACTTCTTCTTGTGTCCCCGAATTCATATCCTTTAATGTAACTACATTCTTTTTTAACTCATCATCACCGATGATAACAACGAATCTTGCGCCGAGATCATTTGCCGCACGCAAGGCTCCCTTAATAGATTTATTTTCATAATCCGTATCACAGGCAATACCAGAAGAACGAAGTTGCGACAATAATTTCGCGCCTTCTTTTTTCGCTTTCTCTCCCAGGGTAATCAGATAAACCAAATCCTCTCTTTGCATCTTAGAAGCAATGCGGGAAACTAACAGTAACCTCTCAACACCTAAAGCAAAACCTATGGCACCGACATCAGGCCCGCTTAACTCACTGACTAAATTATCATATCTACCCCCAGCCCCTAAAGCATCCTGCGCGCCCAAGTCTTTATGCGTGATCTCAAAGACAGTGCGGGTATAATAATCTAATCCCCGTACCAGATAAGGGGCTATTTCATAAGCTATCCCTAAGCTATCTAAACCCTTCTTTACGGCAGCAAAATGTTGATCACAATCACTACAAAGATATTTTTCCTCTATATCAAGGCCATTGATGATTTCCTGGCAGGCCGTTTGTTTACAATCGAGAATCCTTAAGATATTTTTTTTAAACCTTGCCTTACAGTCAACGCAAAGTTTACTTAACCCGCCCTTTAAGCTCTTCTCTAGTATCTGCTTTAAATTTTTCCTGTCTTTTGCGCAGCCTAAGCTGTTAATTTTGATTTTATAATCTTTAATAGAAAAACCCTTTAACAGGCCCTCCACTAAAGATAACACCTCTACATCTAAATTAGGATCGCATGAACCTATCGCCTCAGCGCCGATATGATGGAACTGACGCAACCTGCCCTTCTGGGGCCTCTCCAGCCGAAACATCGGCCCGATATAATAAAGCTTAGCAAATTTTCGCACCCTATCCAGGTTATTCTCTATATAGGCGCGTACAATAGAAGCGGTGGCTTCAGGCCGCAGAGCATAAAGATCCTCTTTATTCTGGATTATGAACATCTGTTTTTGGATAATCTCTGTAGATTCACCTAGGGAACGGTTAAATAACGACGCGGGTTCGATTAAGGGAGGACGGATCTCCTGATAGTTAAAAACAGAGAAAATATCCCGGCTTATCTTCTCCAACCTTTGCCAGTAAGCAATCTCTTCCGGTAAAATATCTTTTGTACCAGGAATCCTTTTAAGCATAATGAATTTTAGGTAATTGCCGCTTTAACGATATAGAGATTTATGACAATTTGATAGGAATTAAGTTACTTTATCTTTTGCTTCATTTCTAAACCGGCCTTAAAGACTACGACCTTTCTAGGGGGGACGGGGATAACTTGATTGGTCCTCGGATTCCTACCAGTGCGGCTTTTTCTCTGTTTGACCTTAAATACTCCGAAATTACGCAATTCTATTTTCTCTCCTCTTACAAGAGCTTCGACAATAGTATCAAAGGTCTTCTGCACCACCCTTTTCACATCTATTTGCTTTAAGTTGGTATCATCCGAGACTTTTAGAATAATATCTTTTTTTGTCATTATATTCTTCTCCTTTCCTAAGTACAATAACATCAAAAACTTACGATGTCAAGTATTAAATCCTCATCGCTTTAGTCGATTTTATCCTAGGGAATGGGGCCTGCTATTTCATAACAAATAAACCTGTCGGTCTTTTTCGCTCAGAGTCGATTTATTAAAACTTCGACTATGCTCAGTGTTAATGGTTAGCGTAGTCTAACCATTAACGCCAATGATCTTTCGCATTTCGGTGGCTCTGCACTCGCGCTTTTTGCTCTAGCAAAAATCGCTCAAACCGCATCGCCATCCCAAAATTGCCCCGTCTACGTCGGGGCCGTGGGATTCACTCAATGCTCAAGCTCCATTGGCACCTCGACTTCGCTCGGTGTCAACCC
>JBDRLC010000002.1:0-2991 GCA_043813305.1 Candidatus Omnitrophota bacterium
TAGATTGCACATCCTTTAATAACCCTCCGATCACGATCGTCTCGCCATCCTTGATCAAAACCTGAGTCTGGGCTTCCCGTACATCAATAATCGGATAACTCGTAGAAGTAGTTTCTGATCCGGCAGTTGAAGTAGCGGTGATACTGGAAGTTGAAGAAGTGACACTGGGGTGAACAATCATATTGATGTATCCGTCATCATTAATCTGAGGTACTACGTTAAGACGAATACCTATCTCCTGATAATAATCCAGGTCTTGAGTTACGGTTGCGCCTGTCCCTGACGAATCCCCGGCAGTTACTATAGACTTCAAGATAGGGGTATGATAACCCACCAGTATAGATGCCTCTTGATTATCTAAAGTCAGTATTCTCGGTGCAGATAAAGTATTCGTATCAACATTCTCTTCCAGGGCATGTACTATCGCTTCAAACTTCGTGCCGGTTAATTTCTGAAAGACAAATTCTAATCCGGCATTAAAAGGTTCAGTAGCACCTATACCTGATGACTCAGGACCAAAAAGAGAAGGCGTTACCTGAGAGCCTAGCGACTGAACGCCCATCGCTGAATTTTGTGAAGCCTGTGTGGTCAATGTACTGGATTCAACCTGAGTTATGCTTCCTATACCCCAATCTACCCCTAAATCCCTTAGATCATCCTCATTAACTTCCATCAGCCTGGTTTCAATCAATACCTGTTTTGGCTTTTTATCGATTCTAGGTAAAATTTCTGTGCGGATTCTTTCCAGGGATGCTACAGTATCAGTAATCACCAATATTCTTGATTTTACCGACGGGTTAAAATCCGCCTTCCGGGAAACAAAATCGCCTGCAGCGGTTTTTTCTATAGAAATAGTCTCAGTTGCGCCTTTATCCGCCGTTTCTCTTACCAACCCTTCTCCACCGGCATCCTCTGCTCCTATTTTAAACGTTCCGAACTGCCACCCTTTTTGTCCTCTGGCATACAAGATAGAGATTTTTCCGCGCGGAGATAATAACGGTATGATTACCTTCTGGGCATCCTGAGCATCAAGGAATTTAAGATGAAAGATCTCCGTTTTAAGCGGCTCCTCCGATTGAATCTTAGAGATATTCTCCATCTTGGTAACCAGAATAATGTTAGACTGTCTTTCGTAACCATAACCATAGGTCTTTAAAATTACATCCAGGGCTCTATCCCAGGGAACATCAACAAGGCGAATCGTAACGCTCCCCACGACATCAGGGGTAGTGACAATATTCACTCCTGATTTATAGGAAATTATCTTTAGTACATTTTGTATATCTGCGTCTTTAAAATCTAAGGTGACATTCTGCGGTGCGCTCAAACCTTCCTCTGTTGAAATTCCTGCTTCATCCTGAGCGAATACAGGTGTAACGATTAAAACCGCAATGCAAAAAAATAGAAAGACACGAAATCTGTTTCTCATTCCCCCTCCTTTTCTAATAAGATCTCTGTGATCTGACCCTCTTTAGTGAAAAAAACTTTATTTTTTTCGATCTTTAAGAGCTGGTAGCCATCAATCATATCCCCGGCCATTACTACCTCAGTATTAACTATAGCGTATGATCTCCCATTCTCGTCGAATATTACTCCTTCCAGATATAAACCTGAAGGGCTTTTCGGAGCATCAAGTTTAAGCAACAAACCTTCGGATGTAACCAAAGGCGAGAAAGGATTACGTTTACCCTGAGCATTATAGAGGAAGCCCTCTTCTGCGTTCGCTAGAGTAAAAAAAGTCACCAGGCATATAGAGGTTAAAACGATATGCGCTATACAATATACGATATATTTCTTTTTACTTTTTAACATAAGTCAATAACACCAGGGAAACTTTCTGTCTGCCAAAATTTGACTCTTGCGGGCTAATCTTAAAATTCTCTGCCGCCATAAAAAAATCATCATTTTCTATTTGATTGACAAAATTGCCAAAATCATGGTAACCGCAAATTAGATGCAGGTTAATCAAAACCGACTTAAGGTTTTTTAGGTTGGCTAATTTATTTTTAGATGCCTTCTTTTCTTCCGAAGGGTTCATCTGGAGGATCTGGACATTATTCTTTCTGGCAATACTGGAAATATTCTGCAGCAGGCCGACTAATTCATTAGCAGAGACGAATTCCTTGACTTTTTGCACCTCACCTTTTGCTGATATCTGAACATTTTCTAACCGCTTCATCTTATTCAGATCAGCGACTAATCCGTCTAAGTCCTTTTGCAGTTTTTCTATTTTTGGTTTCCCCATTTTGATGCCGCTGAGCTGGCCTTTTAAAACATAAGAAATATCAAAATAAATCAGAAAACCAAATACCAAAAAGATTACCAGCACTTTTTTATTGTCTAAACCCAGGCGGTCGAATTTTACCTTGAAAAAATTTAGTTTCTCCAATTGAGCTTTATCCAGCTTAATCTTGCTTAACCCCAGCTTACTCAAATCTAACTTATCCAGCTTTAGCCCGCCCAATTTTAACTTTTTAAATATTTCCTTCATTTAGTTTTTAGTTTTCCCAGTAAGTCAAAATCAGCAATCTCGTAACCGCCGATTTTTCTAGACTTAACAGAATTCACCTCTAAGTTATCAAAATCATTAAAAAAAGTTGAATCACTCTTTAAGCTATCTATGAATTGTTTTATCGAGCTGACTTCATCTTGCTCCAGGGAAACTACAGAGCCATAAAGCGCTAAATCACTATCGGTGGCAGAAATACCGGTGAACCAAATCCCTATGGGCAAATGCAAACTCAATTTATTCAGTTTTTCCGACCAGATTATCCTCTTGCCAATCAACTGCTCGGTTATCCAAGCATCTTCCGACATTAAGGAGTGCTCAACATTAAAACTCTCCAATGTCTTTCTATCGGCCGAAAAAGCCTTCCATTTTCTGTCTAACTGTATCAACCTGGTCTTTGTCGCTATCGCTAGTACACCTACATAAAGATGCACACAGATTAATATACCAAGCATAAAAGGTATGATAAATAACAGGTAGCG
>JBDRLC010000003.1:0-24456 GCA_043813305.1 Candidatus Omnitrophota bacterium
AGGCATTCTCGATCCACAGAAGCGTCTTTAGCTTTGAGTTAGAAGACGCTTCTAAGCTGAAGCTAAGGCGTCTTTAGGCCCAAAGCAGAAGCGTCTTCTGAGGTGCGAGGAAGCCTGTCCGCCGCCTGCCTAACGGCAGTCAGGGCAGGCGAAGGTGTCCCCAGATGAAAGTAAAAGGAAAAATTTCCGAGATTTTTCAGAGTTTACAGGGGGAAGGGCTGTATCTAGGGGAAAGGCAGCTTTTTGTCCGCTTCTTCGGGTGTAATCTTAGCTGTGATTTCTGTGATACAAAGCTAGAATCTTTTAGAGTTTATAACCCTGAGGAGTTATTAGCTGAAATAGAAAGAGATATGAACGGTTTCCATTCCATATCTTTCACCGGCGGGGAACCTTTATTGCAAAAAGATTTCTTGAGAGAGATATTAGTGCTCACCCGCAAAAAGGGTTATAGAAATTACCTGGAAACAAATGGCACGCATCCAGAGAGTTTGCAAGAGGTAATAGATAATTTAGATATTATAGCGATGGATTTGAAATTCCCAAGCTCTACCGGTATGGATAACTTTTGGGATATCCACCATAGATTTTTAAAGATCGCATCACTGAAAGAAGTATTTTTAAAAGCAGTTGTCTCTGAGGCGACGAGTGAAAAAGATTTAAGGGAGGGGATTAAATTAATAAAGGAGATAGATAAGGATTTGGTCCTGGTCTTACAGCCTAATAGCTTAGAGGATTATTCTAGGATTAAAGAGAAGATAGAAAGCTTCAGGGATATCTGCCTTAGTGAAGATATCAGCTCTTGCATAATCCCTCAGATGCATAAGCTAATCGGAATAAAATGAGAAAGAAAAAAAAATCCCTTTACGAAGGGCTGCAAAATAAGATCAGAAGGTTAAAGACCCCGAAGATCGAGGTCTGGAGGAATCAATATTCCGACAAATCTTATGTAATTAATTTAGAGATTCCGGAATTCACCTGTATCTGCCCTAAGACAGGCCTGCCGGATTTCGCCGTGATCAGAATTGAATATTCCCCTGATAAATACTGTGTAGAATTAAAGTCATTTAAGATGTATACTATATCTTATCGAAACCTAGGGGTATTCCACGAGCACCTAATCAATAAGATAACCGAAGACTTTATCAAATCCTCTAAACCGCGCTGGGTAAAGATTACGGGGGAATTTAATCCGCGCGGAGGGATTAAAACCACAGTTATCAGAGAGTATAAAAGACGATGAAGATAATATCAGCCAATATGATTAGGGATGCAATCTCTGGTTTATGCGTACAGGCGAATATTGAATTGCGAAAGGATGTCTTGGCGTCTTTAAAGAGAGCGAGACTCGCGGAGAAGAGTAAGAGGGCGAGAGGAATTTTGGGTGCAGTGATTAAGAATGCCTTTATTGCAGGAAGAGAAAATTTAGCTATCTGTCAGGATACCGGTTTACCGGTCGTCTTTGCGGAACTCGGAGTAAATGTCAGGATTAAAGGAGACCTCAAATCAGCGATCATAAAGGGTGTAGAATCAGGGTATAAAAAAGGCGGTTTGCGAAACTCAATCGTAAAGGATCCTCTTTTAAGAGGCAGGCCTTCTTTTCGGGGAGCAGTAATACATTTAGATCTAGTAAAGGGTAATAATTTGAAATTAACGGTTTTGCCGAAAGGCTTTGGTTGCGAGAATAAGGCTCAACTACATATGTTTAAGCCTACGGCAGGAATTGAACAGATTAAGGAATTTATCATTAGCGCGGTAAAATCTGCAGGCCCTGATGCCTGCCCGCCGTTCGTTATTGGTGTTGGTATCGGCGGCACGGCAGATTACGCTAGTTTTTTAGCAAAAAAGGCTTTATTAAGAAAAATTACGAAACCTAGAACCTATAACCTAGAACCTAAAACCAAATTGGAACAAGAATTGTTGAAAAGTATTAATCAGCTCAACATCGGGCCAATGGGGCTTGGCGGGAGAACAACAGCTTTAGCGGTGAATATTGAAACTTACCCTACCCATATCGCAGGATTACCGGTGGCAGTAAATATCAGTTGTCACGCCCTAAGAAGCGCAAGCAGAAAAATATAGTAACTAGTAAACTAGTAATTAGTAATTAGTAATTTTTCATGAAGAAAATAAGGACTCCTTTAGAAAAGAGACAAATACAAAAACTAAAAGTCGGAGACGAGGTTTTATTGACCGGAGTTATTTATACTGCCAGGGATCAGGCGCATAAAAGATTAAATGATGCGATTAAAAAAGGTAAAAAAATACCCGTTGTTTTAGGAAATCAGATTATTTATTACTGTGGCCCTACTGCAACGCTAAGAGGAAAAGCAATTGGTTCATGCGGTCCTACTACCAGTTCCAGGATGGATGAATTTACCCCTTTGTTGTTAAGTAAAGGTTTAAGAGGGATGATCGGTAAAGGGAAACGGTCTCAAGAGGTAATCAGGGCGATTAAAAAACATAAAGCAGTATATTTTTTAGCCTATGCCGGATGCGGAGCCTTGATTTCAAAGTTTATCCAGAGAGTGAGGCCGATGGCTTATAAAGATTTAGGGCCGGAGGCAATTTACCGGTTAGATGTCAAGAATCTACCGTTGATTGTTGCTGTTGACGGTAAAGGAAGAAATATTTATAAATAGCAGGGGAGGCTTATGAATAGAAGTGACGGACGAAAAGCGGATCAACTAAGGAAGATAAAAATTACTTCTGATTATAACAAATATGCGGAGGGTTCATGCCTGATTGAATTAGGCAATACCCGGATAATCTGTACGGCTTCAGTCGAAGAATCTGTGCCGCAGTTTTTAAAAAATACAGGAACCGGCTGGGTGACAGCTGAATATGGCCTGCTTCCCCGTTCCTGCAAGTCACGCATACCCCGCGGAAAAAATCCCGGCCGCACTCATGAGATACAGCGTCTTCTCGGCAGGTCTCTTCGGGTAGTCACCGATTTGAAAGAGATTGGTGAACGGACTATATGGTTGGATTGTGATGTGATACAAGCGGACGGAGGGACCCGCACTACTTCTATTACGGGTAGTTTTATAGCTTTATGTTTTGCCCTGAACAAATTAAAGAAGCAGAAAACAATAGATAAGATTCCGATAAAAGACTTTGTCGCCGCAACCAGCGTAGGCATCTCAGGCCAGGGATTGCTTCTAGATTTAACCTATGAAGAGGATTCGAAAATCGATGTAGATATGAATATTGTTATGACCGGTAATGGCAACTTAATTGAGATACAGGGAACAGCGGAAAAGAAGACTTTTACCAAGGAGCAGATGGACGGCTTAATGGTTCTGGCTAGAAAAGGAATCGGAGAATTAGTCGAAATCCAGAGAAGCCATTTGAAAGATATTTTATGAGCCCCGTTAGAAAATTATTAACTGGAACAGACCATTTTCTAACGGGGTGAGCCCCGTTAGAAAATCGCTAACGGGAATAAATAATTTTTCTAACGTGATGAAGCAGGAGTTGCTGGTAGCTACGAAGAATAAGAAGAAACTGAAAGAAATTAAGGATATCCTGAGTGATTTAAAACTGCGGATTACTTCTCTAGCGGATTATACCGATAACCCCAGGATCATTGAAAACGGTAATACTTTTAAAAAAAACGCAATAATAAAAGCTGTAAAAATAGCAAAGTCCAAAAAAAAGTTGACCCTAGGAGAAGATTCCGGTATATGCGTGGATGCTTTAGGCGGTAAGCCCGGGGTGTATTCTTCGAGATTCTCCGGGAAGGATAAAAACGACTCTAAGAATAATCTAAAACTTTTAAGGCTTCTGAATAGTGTAGCGATTAGTAAAAGAAAGGCCCACTATCAATGTGCGGTAGCAGTCGCAAACAGCAACGGTTTGATTGGAGTAGTAGAGGGTAGATGCGATGGGGTAATCGGCTTCGGGTCAAAAGGAAAGTATGGGTTTGGTTATGACCCTCTATTCGTTATTCCAAAGTATAAAAAAACATTTGCCCAACTCGGTCCGCGCATAAAACATAGAATTAGTCATAGGTATAAAGCGTTATCTAAGGCGAGGAAGATAATCAAAGATTATCTAAGGAGTAGAAATGTTTAAAGAAGAAAATATAGCTTTGGTATCAGAACTCCTAAGGGCTATAGGCAACACCGCTGATTTGAAAGAATTAGGAGAGTTGCTTTTAGGGAAGATCAAAACGATATTTTCCGCGGAGAAAATTTCACTGATGCTTTTAGATAAAGAGACGAACGAATTATTCGTCTGGGCGACATCGGTTGAGGGGAAAGAGCAGCGAGATGTAAAGATAAAATACGGACAGATGTTCGCCGGATGGGTAGTGCAGAAGGGACAGCCTCTATTGGTAAAGAATGTAGATTCGGAGTTCCCGGCTTTTTCTAAGGTTAAATTGGGCCGCTACAAGAGTAAATCGTTTATCATCACGCCGATTAAGAATAAAGAGCACATTTTGGGGGTAATCAATATTACCGAACGCAAAGAATCAGGTATCTTTAACGATGATGATTTAAAAATAGTTTCGTTAATTACTCCTGCTTTAGTTTTACAGATGGAAAAAATTCAACTCTTAGGGCGAATGGAGAGCCTTTCGATTAAGGACAGTCTTACCGGTTTATTTAACCATCGTTATTTTCAGGAGCACTTAGCCGAAGAGGTGGATCGCGCCCAGAGATACCGGCGTCACTTAAGCCTGATTATTTTGGATATTGATAATTTCCAGGAATATAATGAAAATCATGGCTACTCGATGGGTGATAAAGTGCTGGTGCAGTTGGCAAATATACTTATTGAGAATTTACGTAAAGTGGATATAATTTCCCGTTATGCCCAAGAGCAGTTTACGGTAATCCTCCCGGACACAAAGCAGAAACAAGCTGCAATAGCAGCTGAGAAGTTAAGAGATAAGGTAAATAGTGCGGTCTTCGTGGAGAGGAGGGATTCCTCTTTAGGTATGGCGCGGCTGACGGTAAGTTTAGGGGTAGCAGAGTATACTATTAATAATAAGAAAGAGGAATTCATTCAGCATGTGGAATTCGCACTTAAGGAAGCAAAAGAAAAAGGCCGCAACCGCGTCTGTGTATATAAATAGTTTGTTTCCTACCTCTTAAATTAATTAAAAATATTTTTCTTGTGTTTCTATTACTTTTAATATATTATATAATTACCTATCATTTTATAAAATGAAGGTATTCTATTATGTGGCAGCAGGTTATGATTTATCTAAAATGGAGAGACGATGGCAGAGATATTGATAATAAATGACAGTCCTTCTATAAACGCAATGTTTTGCATGAGGCTTGAGGCAAGCAGATTTTCTGTAGATGCGGTTGAAACTGCTGAAGAAGGAGTCGAGAAAGCAAAGGCAGGCCAATACCAGCTGATTATATTAGATTATAATTTACCGGGTATGAGCGGGGCGCAGGCATCTCAGATTTTAAAGAAAGATGCAAAGACCCAGAATATCCCAATTCTACTAATGTCTGCTGCAGATGATGAGAAGGTATCAGAGATTCTAAAAACTGTGCAGGTCGATGGGGTTATCAGCGCGATGGCTGATGGGAATGAATTGATTGAGAAGGTAAAGAGCTTCATAAAAAATGGTTAAGCCAAAAATTAAGCAAATAAAACAGAAGAAAAAGCGGAAAGCAACGCGAGAACCGAACAAACAAAAAGAAGCACAGCTACAGGCACAAGAAACGCAACCACAAGCACAAAAGATAGATACACCACAAATACAATCGCAAACAGAAAAGACGCAACAAACAGAAGAGGCGCAAAAAATAACCCTAAGCGAAGAGGAGCTTTACGAAAAAACAGAAGATAAAGAAGAAGCCCTGCAGCTTGTAGTTTTTCGCCTTGCAACTGAATGGTATGGGATAGATATTATGAAAGTAAAGGAGGTGATCAAGGTTGAGTTAATAACTTATTTACCCGCGAGTCCGGAACATATTGCAGGAATCGTTAATTTAAGAGGTAGTATTTTATCAGTTACAGATATGAGAAAGATTTTCGGTTTACCTCTTGAGCAAATAAATGATAAGTCGAGGTTAGTGGTAATCGAGTTAGGGGCTTTAGAAACCGGGATTTTAGTAGATGAGGTAATCGAGACAATGGTAGTACCGCTAAGTAAGATCGATCCTGTCCTGACTACAATAGCTCAGGGAAATTCCGACTATATAGCAGGAGAAACTAAATTAGGCGATAAATTGATCGGCATATTGAATGCCGAAAATGTGTTTAAAAAATAGTAAAGCTTAAGATAAATTTATGCATGAAATAGGCATAGTAGAAGACATAATAAAATCTATAAAGGCAAAGATTAAGGATCACTCCGGTAATATTAAAAAGGTGAATATCAGATTAGGTAGAGAGATGGGTTTAAGCGAGTCATCTTTGAAGCTTTGTTTTGAAAGTTTATCTAAGGGCACTGGGTTAGAGGGTGCATCTTTAGATATTGAATTGATAGAAGATAAAGGAATTTTTGTGGATTCAGTGGATTTACGAAATGAGGTGATAAAATGAAGGAGAGAATAGGTATTTTTATTTGTGAGTGTGGCCCGAATATTAAAGATGCGATGAATCTTGAGGAAGTGTTGGAGTATACTAATACTTTGGATAACGTAGTTATTGCAAAAGTATCCAATCTTTTATGTTCGCAAGGAGGAAAGGATTTATTAAAAAAAGACATAAAAGAAAACAATTTGGATCGTATAGTCATTGCCGCCTGTTCGCCTAAAGAGCATGAAGTCACTTTTAAAAAAGTATTACGAGAAGCAGGAATGAATCCTTTTCTCCTGCAAATTGCCAATATAAGAGAGCAATGCGCCTGGATAATCAAGGATAGAGCGCAAGCCGCTCAAAAAGCAAAGGCCATAATTAAAGCAGCGGTCAAGAGAGTAATCTATCACGAAGTATTAGATATTAAAGAGATTGATTCTAATTCCGATGTTCTTGTGGTAGGAGCGGGTATCTCCGGAATTAGCGCTGCTTTGACTCTAGCTCAAAAGAACAGAAGGGTTTTTCTTGTTGAACAGCTGCCTTCGATCGGAGGTAAGGCAGTGCGATACGAAGAAGTATTTCCTAATTTAGAATGTGCCTCCTGTATGCTTGAGCCAAAATTTGATGAAGTTCTACATCATGAACAGATAAAGCTATTTACTCTAAGTGAGGTTCAAGAGGTGCTGGGATTTTACGGAAATTTTGTGGTTAAGATCAATAAAAAGGCCAGATTTGTTAGCGAAGCCTGTATAGGTTGCCAAGCATGTTTTGAAGTCTGTCCGGTTAAAGTGAAAAATGAGTTTAATCAGGGACTCAATGATAGGAAGGCAATTTATATTGCTTACCCCGGGGCTCTGCCTAATGTAGCGGTGATAGACAGCAAGAACTGTTTGCATATGCAGGGTAAAGTTTGTACAGCCTGCAAAGATGCCTGTCCTTTTGGCGCAATTAACTATGAAGAAAAAGATGAAACTCTAGAGTTAAATGTGGGTGCTATAGTTTTGGCTACTGGTTTTGATATGTTTGATCTGAACAAGGTGCCTCAGTACGGATATGGTAAAGCGCAAGAAGTTTATACTGCCTTAGAATTCGAGAGGTTATTAAATTCAGGTGGCCCGACAGGAGGAAAAGTTTTATTGAAGAACGGCAAACCTCCAAAGAGTATCGCGCTCGTTCATTGTGTAGGTTCAAGGAATACCAAGTATAATGAACACTGTTCCGCTGTCTGCTGCATGTATTCGCTGAAATTCGCTCATTTGATAAAAAAGAAATTACCTGACTCATCGATTACCGAGTTTCATCACGATTTATGTCTGCCGGGAAAAGGTTATCAGGCATTTTGTAACAGTGTGGCAAAGGAAAAAGGAGTGGATTTTGTGCGCATGGAAGAGCCAGATTCCGTAGAAATTAAAGAAAGTAAAGGAAAAATATCGATTAGCTGTAAATCCATGGGTAAAAGTAAAAAATCAGAGTTTGATATGGTAGTTTTGGCACCTGCCATTGAGGGAGCAAAAGACTCGCAAGCAGTGGCAAAGATATTCGATATCTCTTTGGAAAAGGGTGGTTTCTTTGTGGAAGAGCATGGCAAATTAGCCCCGGTTTCTACTATGTCTGAGGGCATATTTATTGCCGGCTGTGCTCAAGGTCCAAAAGATATTCAGAGTTGTGTTGCTCAAGCTCAGGCAGCCGCAGGAAGGATACTCTCTAAACTTATACCAGGAGAGAAATTGACACTTGAGCCGATGGTAGCGGTAATCGATGAAGATCTTTGCTCCGGATGCAAGATATGTATCGGGCTCTGTCCTTACAAGGCAATAACCTTTGATGAGAAAGAAAAGCAAGCTAAAGTCAATGATGTTTTATGCAGGGGTTGCGGTGTTTGCGTTGCTGCCTGCCCCAGCTCAGCTATAAAAGCTAAACATTTTACCGATAAGCAGATAACCGCAGAGTTACAAGGATTATTGGAGTAATTTTTAAAAAGTGAGGTTAAGATGAGTGAATTTGAGCCAAAGATAGTCGGTTTTCTTTGCAACTGGTGTTCTTATGAAGGTGCAGATTCAGCAGGTAAGGCGCAGAAGGAATATCCGGCAAACTTAAGAGTTGTCCGGGTGATGTGTAGCGGCAGGATTGACCCGCAGTTTATCATTGAGGCATTTAAAGATGGCGCTGATGGTGTGCTAGTCTTAGGGTGCCATCCGGGAGACTGCCACTATAAAGAAGGAAATTATAAGGCGTTAAGAAGATTCAAGTTGTTAAAGAAGGTAGTCGCCAAATTAGGAATAGAAGAAGACAGGCTAAGGCTAGATTGGGTATCAGCCAGTGAAGGCGATAAACTGGTTGCAATAGTAACCGATATGGTGGGGAAAGTTAAATCTCTGGGTCCCTTAAAACAGGAATCAGTCGTTTAAGGGTATAAGAAAGGAAAGAGAGATGGCAAAGCCAAAAGTTGCTTTATACTGGTGTTCGAGTTGTGGTGGATGTGAAGAGTCAGTGGTAGATTTGGCAGAGGATATATTGAAAGTTGTAGAAGCAGTAGATATTGTATTCTGGCCGGTAGCGATGGATTTTAAATATAGCGATGTTGAAGCGATGAAAGATGGTGAGATTGCAGCCACACTGATAAATGGAGCCATCAGAACGGATGAACAGGAGCACATCGCTAAGTTACTAAGGAAAAAGTCCCAGCTGATTATCGCCCACGGCGCTTGTGCCCACTTGGGAGGGGTAGTAGGGTTGGCTAATTTCTTCAAACGGGATGATGTTATGGGCCGGGCATATAAAGAAGTTCCTTCAGTAAAGAATCCCGGAGAGGTTCTTCCGCAAGTTGAGACTGAAGAATCCGGTCGCAAATTAGATTTGCCTGCTTTTCATGATTCGGTAAAGCCTCTGGATCAGGTAATCGACGTAGATTATTATATTCCCGGTTGTCCTCCTCCGCCTGACTTAATAAAGAAGGCAGTAATGGCAATTTTAGAGGGTAAATTGCCCGAGAAAGGAACCGTACTGGCAGAAAAAAAAGCACTTTGTGATTCCTGTTCCCGAAAAGATTCGAAACCAGAGAAGACCAAGGTCAGCGAATTTAAGCGGGTTTATGAAACTGAATGGGATCCCTCAAAGTGTTTTTTAGATCAGGGGATTATTTGTCTGGGGCCGGCTACTAGAGGCGGTTGCGAAGAAAGGTGCATTAAGGCCAATTATCCCTGTCGGGGATGTTTTGGTCCTACCGATAATGTGAAAGATTATGGGGCAAAGAGCTTGGCATTTCTTGCCTCGATAATCGATGTAAACGATGAAGAGCAGTTAAAGAAGATAATTGATTCCATAGCCGATCCTGCCGGGCTTTTTTACAGGTATAGTCTGGCCTCCTCAATATTAAAAGGCAATATTAAAAAGGAGTCAAAATGAGCAGACGAATTACTATTGACCCAATTACCAGATTGGAAGGTCACGGAAAGATTGATATCTTTCTTGATGACAAAGGCAGTGTAGAACGGGCTTATTTGCAGATACCGGAATTTAGAGGTTTTGAAAAATTCTGTGAAGGCAGAGCAGCGGAAGAGATGCCGGCGCTTACCCAGAAGATCTGCGGAGTCTGCCCTACGGCGCATCATACTGCATCCAGCAAGACACTGGACGCCCTCTTCAATGTAGAGCCGCCACCGGCAGCAAAGAAAATCCGGGAGTTTATTTATAATGCCTTTATGTTCGAGGATCACCTCCTACATTTTTACGTTTTGGGTGGACCGGATTTTGTCGTCGGGCCGGATGCGCCTAAGGCAGAGAGAAATATCTTGGGTGTAATATCTAAAGTCGGTATAGATATCGGTAAAAAAGTAATAGAGATCAGGAACAGGATACGCGGAGTCAATGCTACCATAAGCGGAAGTTCATTATATCCTGTCTGCGGTCTTCCCGGAGGAGTTTCTAAAGGTATAACAGAAGAAGAGAGAGGGAAGCTAAAGGAGGCAGTAAAGGATACGGTAGAATTTGCCAAGTTTACCTTAAAGGTATTTGAAGACGTTGTACTAAAGAATAAACAATATCTTGATCTAGTTACAGGAGATGTCTATTACCACCAGACTTATTATATGGGATTAGTGGATGAGATGAATAGAGTGAATTTTTACGACGGGAAGGTCAGGGTGGTGAAACCCAGCGGTGAGGAATTTGTCAAGTTCGAGGCAAAAGATTATCTTAACCATTTAGAGGAGCGCGTGGAACCCTGGAGTTACCTAAAACTTTTATATCTAAAAAATGTTGGCTGGAAGGGATTCATCGACGGAGCAGACAGCGGAGTTTATCGAGTTGCTCCGTTAGCCAGATTAAATGCCGCAGAAGGAATGGCCACCCCTTTAGCTCAGGTTGAATATAGGCGGATGTTTGATACCTTGGGAGGTAAACCGGCGCATCATACCTTGGCCTATCATTGGGCAAGGCTAGTGGAGGTTATGTATGCAGCAGAGAGAATGAATGAATTAATTTATGACCCTGAAATTACTAACCCTAAAATAAGAAATATACCTACCCAGCCTCCTAAAGAAGGGGTGGGTGTTTGCGAGGCCCCCAGAGGCACACTTTTTCATCATTATAAAACCAATGAAAAGGGTATCTTAGAGAAGGCGAATCTCTTAGTAGCAACCCAGAATAATGCTGCAGCCATATGTATGTCTATTGAAAAAGCTGCCAAGAAGCTAATTAAAGGCGACAATGTCTCTGATGGTTTACTTAACATGGTTGAGATGGCCTTCCGCGCTTATGATCCGTGTATGGCCTGTGCCACGCACAGTTTTCCCGGCGAGACCCCGATGATTGTAAGTATATATGATAAAGATAGCCACTTAGTAAAGACAATAAAGAGAGATTAAAAACTGACCATGTATACAAAGGAAGTAAAAACAAATACTTTAATCTTAGGGATAGGTAATACTATCCGCTTGGATGATAGAGTAGGTATTGAAGTAGTTAGGAGGTTAGCAGAGAAGATAACTTTGGAAGATACGCATATAAAAGAAAGTTCTGAGGCAGGATTCAACTTATTAGATCTCATACTGGGATACCAAAAACTGATAATCGTAGATTCTATTCAGACTAAAGATGGTAAATCCGGGGATATCTATAGGCTTACAAAGAGCGATTTTACCTTTTCACTTGACCCCTGTTTTTCTCATAATAGCGGATTAGCCAGAGTTTTTGCCTGGGCAGAAAGGGCAAAACTTCCTGTGCCTAAAGATATAATATTTTATGCTATCGAGATAAAAAAATGCGATATTTTTGGTGAAGGGCTTACCAGGGAAGTAGAAATGGCTATCCCCGAACTGATCAAATTAATAGAAGAGGAAATTGTTAGTGTAGGTAAAGTTTAATTTTGTAATTGTTAGAAAGGAGGAAGTAGAAATGGCAACAAAAACATTAGATACCCTAGGACTTAAATGTCCGCAACCAGTTTTAAAGATAGCAGCAATATCTCCAGAGATGGTGGCCGGTGATCTGCTGGAAGTGCTTGGTGATTGTCCTACCTTTGAGAAAGATATTCGACTTTGGTGCGAGAGGATGAAAAAGGTTGTGCTGGCAGTAAAAGATGAAGGTGGAGGAAAACAAAAAATACAAATCCAGTTTTAAATATATAAGAATATTTTAAAAAAGAACCCCTTAAGATAAAAAGAAAAAGAGGTATTTTGCGTATTTAAGCGTTGAGAATTATACGCTAAAAGGAGGTATCAAGATGAATATGGGGGTAGGTAGAAGGTTAGGGTTAAGTTTTTTAATTCCTGCTTTTTTTCTGTCAGCGGTGCTTATGCTGGTTTTTTCTGATATGGTTCCGACGGTTATTGTAAGCGTCTCTATTCTTGGCTTACTGTTAACCGTCTTAATCGGGATAAGCACGACAACGAGGATTACAAGACCTCTAGAAGTTCTTGCTGATACGATGGACAAAGCGCTTACCAAGGGGGATTTTACCAAGCATAAAATTGTGGTTAATCCTGTTTCTTGTTGGGAGATAAAAAAATGCAACCGAAAAGATTGTCCTTCGTATGGGGATAAAGAGATTAAGTGTTGGTATGTTGGGGGGACTTTTTGTAATAACAAAATACAGGGAACTCACGCCCAAAAAATAGCCGATTGTAAGAATTGCGAGGTCTATAGAAAGTATCACGGAGATGAGTTAATGCGTTTAGCAGATCAGTTCAACGCAATTATTTCTGAACTTGGCCGTTCAATAAACGATTTGGAATATAGCTCTATGGATCTGGCATTAGGTCTCTCAGAGAGTTTTGAAGGATTAAGAAAGCTTGCACAGGGTGATCCTACGGTGCGAGTTAGTATTGAGTCAAAAAATGAATTATTGCAACAATTGCAAGTTATGATTAATCAAGCATCACAAGGTATGGAGGAGATTGTAAATCAATCGCAGGAAATGGCGATAGGTTTATGTGAAAACTTTGAGACCTTGAAGAGGATTTCCGAAGGAGATTTAACTATAGAGCTGCATAGTGGGCAGAATACGAAGAATGATTTGTTGGTTAAATTAGGAGAGATAACCAACCAAATGGTTTCCAAGCTAAAATCGCTTGTCAGTAAGGTTAAAGAAACGGGTTTGCATATCACCTCGGCAACTTCAGAGATTACCTCTGCTGCTGAAGAACAGGCTTCAGGAGCATCTGAGCAATCTTCCAGCGTTACTGAAGTTACCTCTACAGTCGAAGAATTAGCTACTACTGCTTCTCGTATTGCCGAGAATTCTGAGAATGTTTCCAATATCGCAGATCGTACTTTGGCTGGTATGCAGGAGATAAATAATAAGGTTACTCAAACGGCAAAGAAGATTCTTTCTTTAGGTGAGAAGTCCCAATCTATAGGAAATATAACAAAGTTGATTGATTCTATTGCCGAGCAGACAAACCTCCTGGCTTTAAATGCAGCAATTGAAGCCGCCAGGGCAGGGGAGGCAGGAAAAGGATTTGCGGTTGTAGCTCAGGAAGTAAGAAAACTTGCCGAGCGCTCTTCGGAATCGACTGAAGAAATACGCCATCTGATAACAGAAATTCAGGGAGAGACTAATTCTACTGTTATGGGCATTGAAGATTCTACTAAGTGGGTAGGGAAAGGGCTGGAGATGGTAAAGGATACAGCAAAATCAGCAAAAGAGATTTCTTTAGCTACTCAACAACAAAAAACTGCATCAGAACAAGTAGTGGGAGCGATGAGGAGTATTGATACCGTAACTAAGCAGTTTGTTTTATCAACGAAACAGACAGCGACTTCTGCCAACGAACTGAATATATTATCTCGGGAACTGAAGACTAAAATTGAAGAGTTTAATTTAGGATAGAGTAAAGTTCTAACTCCTAAGATTCTTATAGATATCGGAGCATAACCGTGCCGGATAAAAAAGATTTTATTTCAATTTTTAAGTCAGAGAGCGGCGACCATCTTAATAAGCTGGATCAAGGCATCGTTGAGTTGGAGAGGAATCCGGGTAGCTTAGAGTTGATTAAAGAGCTGAATAGAGAAGCACATACCTTAAAGGGGTCGGCACGGGTTTTCGGATTTTATGAGATTCAAGAGATAGCGCATAAAATAGAGGATATATTCGATAGACTGTCTCAAAAGAAGGTAGTTTTTAATTCTCAGATCGCGGATAGAATATTTAAAGGATTGGATACAATAAGAAATATTTTAGATAAGATTATAAAGGAGGAAACTATAAACATAGATATATCGGATGTGTGCAGAGAGCTCCAAGAGGCAACTTCTCTGGTGCTTGAGTCTCAGAAGAAAGAAAAGGAAAAGCCTTTAGTTGAGAAAAAAGAGAAACCACAAACAGCTTCTGAGAAAAAAGCTGAATTAGATAAAAAGAAAGAGGTAGATCAGGTTAAGAAACAAGTAGCAGAGAAGAAGAAAGAGGAAGTTGCTCTAGGAGTGCAAACCTTAACGACTCAGGCTGAGGAGTATATCCGTGTCCCGATAAGCAGGGTGAACAAGCTTCTTAATCTGACCGGAGAGATGGTAATAAATAAGATGAAGTCCTCTTCAAAGATTCTTCAGGCAAAGAGGCTATCTCTAATAGCCAAAACAGTGCTAAAGACAGTCTCCGATTTAAGTGAGAAGGTAAAAAAAGAGATGCCTACGGGGAATATCGAAATCGCTAAATTATTCAGCCAATGCAGCGCTGACTTACAAAGGCTAAGAGATGATGCATTTAATCTCTACGACAACATTTCAAACGAAGCTTTTCATCTTGATCCGGTTATTGACGAACTACAGGGGAAAATGAAAGAGATAAGAATGTTGCCCCTCTCTGCTATTATCGAAGGTTTTCCCCGGATGGTAAGGGATATAGCTTCCCAGGAAAATAAAGAAGTGAATTTAGAGATTTCGGGAGAGGAGACAGAGCTAGATAAAAGAGTTTTGGAAGGGATAAAGTCTCCGCTGATGCATATATTGCGTAACTGTATAGATCATGGTATTGAAAGTGCGGATAAAAGAGCTAGCCTTGGTAAGCCAAGATACGGAATGATCAAAGTCTCTGCTTTTCATGAAGCGGGTAATGCTATAATCGTAATAGAAGATGATGGTAAAGGCATGGTTATCGAAGAGATAAAACAAACCGCTTTAAAGAAAGATCTCGTCTCTGATGAGGATTTTGAGAAGATGACAGAAAAAGAAATCTTAAACCTGATATTTATGAACGGTTATTCTACGAGCCCGATCATCACTGATGTTTCAGGAAGGGGGATAGGTTTAGATGTCGTCAGGCAGGATATCGAGGATTTAAAAGGACAGGTTATTTTAGATACAGAGAAGGATAAAGGAACAAAATTTACCTTAATTCTGCCTTTGACCATCGCGATTATTCAGGTTCTTCTAATAAAGCAGAATAATAAACTTCTTGCTTTTCCGATGGCTTCCATAGCAGAAAGTCTAAATATTACCAGGAAAGATATTTCTACCATTGAAGGAAAGATGGCGATTCAAATACGTAAGCATACAGTGCCTTTAGTAGAGCTTAGCCAGATTCTTCATCTTCCGTCTATAGAAGAAGATGATTTTCCGGATGGTCAGTCTCAAAAAAGAGAGTATATTCCGGTAGTAGTCGCTATCTCTTTTAACAAGCAGATTGGTTTTATGGTGGATGAGATTGTAGGTGAAGAGGAGATATTTATTAAGAGTTTAGGTGAGCATCTGGGAAAAGTGAGAAATGTAAGCGGTGCTACTATTTTAGGAACGGGTGAGGTAGTAGTAATTCTAGATGTTGCAGATTTGGTTGAGCATAGCCGTCTTAGCCATCCGGCAGTTTCAGGCAGAAAGACAATTGCCAGAGAAAAACGGATAAAGAAAAGAATATTGGTGGTGGAGGATGCCTTTTCTACCCGGGAACTTGAAAAGAGCATATTGGAAGGGCAGGGTTACTTTGTCGATACGGCCGTAGATGGCTTAGACGCACTGGATAGGTTGGTTGGAGTAAAATATGACCTTATAGTCTCTGATATTCAAATGCCGAGGATGGATGGTTTTCAATTTTGTAAAACCATAAAGCAAAACGAAGACTATAAGGACATACCGGTTGTAATGGTTACAGCTCTGGGCAAGGAAGAAGACAAAAAACGCGGAATCGAAGTAGGCGCCTCTGCTTATATTGTAAAAACAGCTTTTGACCAATCAAATCTTATTGATACTATTGAAAGATTAATCGGTTGATTTCAGAATGAGCATGCAATTAAAAAATAATATAAGAGTTTTGGTGGTTGACGATTCTCCCCTGATGTGTAAGGTTTTTACGAATATACTAAACAGCGATCCGCAGATTATGGTCGTAGGAATTGCGAATAACGGGAAAGATGCCGTTGACTTAGTTTCTAAACTCAAACCCGATATAATCACCATGGATATCCATATGCCTGTGATGGATGGTCTTGAGGCAACCAAGCAAATAATGGCATATACACCTACGCCGATATTGGTAGTCTCTACATCGGTATTTAAAATGGGAATGGCCAAGGTTTTTGCGGCCATATCTTATGGTGCTCTAGATGTAATTGAAAAGGGCGATATGGAGTTTAATGCAGATGCGCAGAGCGGGAAGGCCTTGATAGAGAAGATAAAATTTCTAAGTAACATTAGAGTAGTTCGCCATCCCTTAGCAAAATTTGAGAATAGATATATAAAAAGAGATGAGGATAAGATTGGAATTCCTCAGAAGAAAATCCTGGGAAAAGATAATTTAGTGGCGATGATTGCTTCTACGGGAGGACCCCAGGCGATCATTGAGATACTTAGAAGATTACCGGAAAATTTTCCCTGCAGTATAGTTATTGTCCAGCATATTTCCTTAGGTTTTGTCGAAGGATTGGCAGATTGGTTAAATAATGCCTCTTATATTAAAGTACGTGTGGCTGAAGATTCAGAGGATATGCAAAAAGGAGTGGCATACATTGCTCCTTCAAATTTTCAAATGAGGGTAGAAGAAGGTTCAAAGATACATCTTTCAAATGAACCTGCCTATAATGGGCATCGTCCTTCCGGAGATATACTATTTGAATCCGCAGCTAGAATCTATGGAGAAAACGCGATTGGAATAATCTTGACCGGCATGGGCTCGGATGGCGCTATGGGGATAAAGGCGATAAAAGAGATGGGCGGTAGAACGATTGCCCAGGATGAAAGTAGTTGTATAATCTATGGTATGCCCAAGGTAGCCGTGGAGATGGGTGCGATAGATAAAGTATTGCCTTTAGAGAAGATACCCGAGGCGCTTGTGGATATGTTACTAAACCAGCCAGAGGTTCAGGATTAGAAACGGTAGGATTACAGGTGAGATAATGCAGGAGAGCGAAGAAAAGAGAGAAGATAGACAGATATTAACTTTTAATTTACTGAAAGAGGAAATGGGTCTAGATATAGAGTATGTGCATGAAGTATTAATCCCTCAAGACATCCATCCTTTGCCGCAGGCGCCGGATTTTGTCGACGGAGTAATAAACTTAAGGGGAAGAATAATTGCCGTAATCGACTTAAGAAAGAAATTCAATATTAAAGCGATTGAGGATAATTCAAAGATGCGGATTATCATCTGTAGGATAAATAAGTTTATCGTAGGGCTTGTTGTTGACAGCGTGAGCGAAGTATTGTCCTTGCCATTAAGCGCAATCCAGCCTACCCCAGAGGTATTATCCATACAGATTAACGCAGGTTATATTTCAGGTATAGCCAGGCTTGGCGAAAGGGTAATCACAATACTAAATCTAGAAGAGATACTGACGAATGATGAAATAACCAGGTTATCCAAGATCAATAGATGACAAATGCCTTACCATTTACCAATGAAATATTCGGTCTTTTTCAAAAATTGCTCCTTGAAGAAAGCGGCCTTTATTTTGATGCACACAGAAGCAAATACTTGTATTCTGTCCTCTGGGAACGCCTTCAAAAGCGAGGTTACGATTCCTACCAGGAATACTATAATTTTCTGAAATTTCATCCCGAGCGTCAGCTCGAAATAAGTAAACTCCTAAGTTTAATTACGATAGGGGAAACATATTTTTTCAGGAATAGCCATCATATTGAGACACTGAAGAATTATGTTTTACCTGAGATATTTCAGAGGAAGGCATATTCAGTGGATAAATCTATACGTATCTGGTCTGCTGGTTGCTCACGGGGAGACGAACCGTATACTATTGCCATTTTGATTATGGAAGCCATCCCTGAGTATAAAAACTGGGAGATTTCTATCCTGGGTACTGATGTAAATCGTGATGCCTTAATTGATGCAAAGGAAGCAGTCTACAGTGATAGCCATATTAGAAGTTTACCCCAAGGTTATATCGGTAAGTATTTTGATAAAAAGGGAACAAACTACATATTAAATGATGACGTAAAGAGTTTAGTTAGCTTTGAATATCATAATTTAGCCAGAGATCCCTTTACACAAGAAAGAATGCTCAATTTAGATACAATTTTCTGCAGGAATGTAACTATATATTTTGATTTGGATACTACTAAGCGAGTAATCGATAACTTTTATAACTCCCTTAGTCAGAATGGTTATCTTTTTATCGGGCACTCAGAAACGCTCTGGCAAATAAATGATAAGTTTGAGACAGTTGAATTCCCCAATACATTTGTTTATAAAAAGGTACCTTATAATATCAAAGAAGATTCCAGGAGGCCGTTCATCGGGCTTCCTGAGATAAATTTTGAAGATATTCCTTCTCTTCAAGGACTAGTTTTAGAAAAAGAGGATTTTTTACAGAAGGAGGGCGAAGCGAAGGATGAAGAAGTGTTACCCGAGGTAATTAAGGAGCGGACTTGCGCTGATATAAATCTGAATCCTCTTTATGTAGAATCGATTAAGTTATTCGTACAAAAAAAATATGAGGAAGCACTTGGATTAATTGATAAAATATTAGACCAGAATAGGGAGCACGTTCATGCCCATTTTACTAAGGCGACTATTTTAGCTAATCAGGCTAAGTATAACGAGGCCGCCGGCGTACTTAAAAAAATAATTGAGGTAGATAACCTATATATCGAGGCATATTACCTTTTGGGTGTGCTCTCTTATAGAACTGGAGATTTAAAAGAGGCAGAGAGGCAATTCAGGAAGGTTTTATATTGCGATCCGAAAGTGACCCTTGCTTATTTTAATCTGGGGAATATATATTCTTACCAGAGGCAGTTTAATAGGGCTATCAAGGAATATAATAATGTTCTCAAATTATTAGAGAAAAGATCAGAACAAGAGCAAATAAGATTATGCGAAGATTTTACCGTCGAATCTCTTAGTTTGGCTTGTAGGAGCAATCTGTTAGAGATAGAGAAAAAGAAGGCCAAAATTAAATAGAAAACATTTTGGATTTGTGATGGGGGGCGTGCCCCGTTACAAATTCTGATCTTTGAATGATGATTAGAATTTCTAATAATGAGGGGCGTGCCCCGTTAGAAATTCTAATTGTTTAAATTGCAGGAATTTCTAACGGGGCGTGGCTCAGTTTGGCTAGAGCGCTTGCTTTGGGAGCAAGAGGTCGTGCGTTCAAGTCGCACCGCCCCGACATTGTTAACAAGGTTGACAGTTTCCCGACAAGCAATTTTGGAACGCAGTCGGGATCCCGATGGCGATAGGAAAGTTGTGAATCGGGACAAGCCTGTCCGCCCCGACCAATAGAAAAATGAGATTACTAAAAATTTTATCATTAGCGTTGATTCAAATATCCGTATGTTATAGTTTTATCTTTGCAGGCAGTTTGGTCGCAGAAGATGCGGTGAACTATTTTAATGAAGGAGCGAGGGAGCAGAAGTCAGGAAATTATCTTGCTGCTAATAGTGCCTTTCAAAAGGCCTTATTGGTAGATCCGGCTAATCCCAGATGGGAAAAGGCAGTTATGAATAACAGGGGGATTATTTATTTTAAAACCGGAGATTTTGAGAATGCAGAAATTGCCTTCAAAGAAGCGTTGAGAATAGATAAAGACTATAAGATAGCAGAGGTAAATCTGGGATTAGTATATGAGGAGACCAGAAGTAGAGTTGAGGCATTGGAATATTGGGCAAAAGTGTTTGAATTAGACAAACTCAAGCCGGAAGATTTTGCTATTGAGGAAGAGATAGAAGAAGAGTAGCATAAAGGCATGCGCCTGTGGTTCGATAGAGTTACCATACGGCGGATGCAAGAAATAGATGCGCCTGTAGCTCAATAGGATAGAGCACCTGCCTTCTAAGCAGGTTGTTGGCCGTTCGATTCGGCCCAGGCGCATAAGATACTCCAAAGGTGGATGAGTCCAGAGAATCTCTGAGATTTTGTAAGTTGGGTTCGAGGGCCGTTCTCCCTCGTTGGAGTTGAGTAAAATAACATAGGCTCGGGATTAATTCGACCAGACAACTTACGTCATTTCATTCCGTAAGTTGCGGTCTCATTAAGATTCGGCCCAGGCGCATGAAATTAGCCTTTAACGATCCTCCGAAGCCCCCGATTTTAACATTGTTCATTAAAGGGCGAAGGAGGACGGCCCAGGCGCATAAGATAACAGCGCATCAGAATAATAAATGAAGAACCTAATAAAAGTAATCGTCGTACTAATTATAACCGTAGCGATACTTTTTAGTGCGGTTTACCTCTTCATGCTTCTTAAAGGAGAGTCTTTAGTCAAAAAACGGCTTGAGAGTATTACCCGGGAAGATGTGGCGATGCAAACTTTTAGCCAGGTTCCCGCTTAATTTTAAGATTAAGAAATTAAGAATCGGGAGCCTGATGCGTGCTGACTCTATCTATATCTCTACGTCTTTGCTCGGTTTTCTTTCCGGGAGTGTTGTCTTTAATGAAATAAAATTTTCCAAACCGGAATTTGTTTATGAAATATTTTCAACTTTATCGAAGAGCGCGTTGCCGGATAACATGATCTCCGCATCGACTTCAAGCCCGCAAACGGAAAAGGCACGTAAGTTACGTCTGCTCTTTAAACGGATAAAAATCACTGACGGTAAGGTAAAGATTATTGACCATACCGTAGAGAAAGAAGCCCTGGAGATTTTGATTAACGATATAAATCTTAACGTAGAAAATTTATATTTATTCCCTGCTTCGGTAAAGACTAATTTTTCCTTGAGCGGAAGGATACCCTGGCAGCAGGATCAGGAAGAAGGGAAAATAGAAGCAGAGGGGTGGATAAATTTATCAAAAAAGGATATGCAGGCGGTTTTGAAAATTAAAGATATTGACGGAATCTATCTTTACCCTTATTATTCTAACTGGGTCGATCTAGAGAAGGCATGTATTGAGAGCGCGAAGCTTAATTTTAACAGCGATATTAAGGGAGAAAATAATGATATTGTTGCTAAATGTCACTTGGAATTAGCCGATATCGTACGCAGGGAGCGCTCTGCCGAGGAGCCGGCTGAGAAAGCCGAAAAGATAACCGATGCGGTATTAGAGATCTTCAAAGCTATGAATCAGGGAAAGATCGTATTGGATTTCAAGATCAGAACAAAAATGGATAGCCCTAAATTTGGCTTCAGTGATATAAGGGCGGCTTTCGAAGGGAAACTTGCTGAGGGCCATACAGGATTTTCATTCGCTGACATCATTACTTTTCCAAAAAAGGTTTTTGATACCACGGTGCAAAGTGCAACCGGTGTCTCCAAGGCGGTATTTAACGGCACAATGGCAGTAGGTAAAGAGATCAAGGAGATAGTTGAAGATACGTTTAAGGCAGAAATACAAGAAGACTAAATGATTATTTTTAGATTTAGATTAAGATTTGGGAGATAAAATGAAAAGAACAAGAGATTTTTCTAGCCGGTCTTTTCACAGGTATGTAATTAATAGCGAGTCATTCTTAACTACTCAACTAGGCCAGGAAAAACGAATTTTACTGCAAGATCTATCTGGTAAAGGAGCAGCGATTATTGTCGACATTCCTCTTAAGGAGAAGGAAAAAATAAAAGTTAATCTTAATGCTCCGACCTTTCTTGATAAGCCTGAAAGCATAACTGCAGAGGTAACTTGGATTAAGAAGATTGATGAAAATCTCTGGAGGGTAGGCTTGAATTTCGGTTTAGCTAGGCTTAAGCTTCTGGCGCAGAAGCCTGATAGGGGGGTAGTGAATAAACTTTTTGTAAAAAAAGATTTTAGGATACTTAAAAGAATAATTTTTACATTTTTTGTTTGTTTAGCCGTTTTGATACTTCTGTTTATTGGAGTCTCTTTGAGGACAGTTACCCTTCAAGGCATCTCTTTTGATAAAGATGGTAAAAGTAGAGCGTTAATAAACGGGAAGTTTTTTTCTACCGACGAACAAATAACAGATCATATAGAGATTAAAAGCATACAAGATGATTCGGTTATATTAATGATTAACGGGAAACTAAAGATTTTAGAATTAAATAAGGTGCTTAGTTATTTTTCAAAAAATTTCTCGAATTTTTTAATTGCAATTAGAAATAGTTTAAGGTAGGCTTTTAAATTTAATGGTGGGTGTAGCTCACTCGGTTAGAGCACTAGACTGTGGCTCTAGTGGTAGCGGGTTCGAATCCCGTCACCCACCCCAAATCTTCATTCGCCGTTTCGGCGAGGGTTTTGAATTCGGAAGTATAAGAAATTATTAGGTTTCCGTCGAGTAGTTTCAGGTTCGATACAGCCCGGCGCAAAAAATCGCGCTGGGCTTCGAGATTTGCCTGTTAAAATATTTTGAGCTATCGAGGGCTCAAAATCTTATAACTGTCTGCTCTTTAAGCAGACCCGCTGCGATGTAACGCCAATTCTTGGCTAAGCCGTCGCCAATTTTCTTATGGAGGTGGAAAGATGAAATTTTTCCTGTATGCGCGCAAGTCTACCGACACGGAAGATAAACAAGTCCTTTCTATTCAGTCGCAGTTGAACGAAGTTCGAGAGTTCGCCAAGAAAGAAAATCTGGCAATAGTGCAGGAGTTTCAAGAAGCCAAGACAGCCAAGTCTCCCGGACGCCCAATATTTAACGAAATGGTTAAGCGTATTGAGAAAGGTGAGGCGTCCGGCATCATCGCCTGGCATCCGGATAGACTTTCGCGCAATTCGATAGATGGCGGTAAGATAATTTATTTAGTGGATACAGGTAAAATTGTAGATCTTCGCTTCCCTACTTACCGCTTCGACAACAGCGCACAAGGCAAATTCATGCTTAACATTATTTTTGGCCAGAGCAAATACTATGTTGATAACCTTAGCGAGAATACTAAGCGCGGCTTGCGCGAAAAGGTAAGGCTTGGCGAGTTTCCGGGCTTTTCGCCTATTGGCTACCTCAACGACAGAAATAAAATAGTTGTTGATGAAGCGGCCGCGCCATTAGTGAAAAAGTTATATGCCTTGTGCGCTGAAGGAAGCTACACTCAAGACCAGTTGAGAAAATTGGCGACGGCTTTGGGCTTGGTGAGCAAGAGGCGCAAACGTCCCCTCTCTTACAGCAACGTCCACCGCATATTGACAAACCTCTTCTATCTTGGCCTCTTTGTGTATAAGGGCGAGATTTTCCAGGGAAGTCATCCGGCCATCATCGAGAAGAAACTTTTTGATAAGGTGCAGGAGATTTTAAAGTTTCGCAGCCGCCAATCACTAACTAAAAAACATTATTTTGTTTTTAGAGGGTTAATAAGGTGCGCTGAATGCGGCTGCCAAATTACAGCCGAAGTCCAAAAGGGCCATCGTTATTATCACTGCGGGAAGAAGCGCGATCCCTGCCCGCAATCATCTGTGTTTATCAGAGAGGAAAATCTCGCCCAACAAATCAAAGAGGCCATCTTGAAGGTTGCGCTTGACGATGGGGCTTTTTCCTACATGATGCAAGAGTTAAACCGAGAAATAACTCTTGCGAACGCCGAGCGCGTCCACAATCGCGTCTCTGCTGAAATAAAGAATCAGGAAATTGAGGATCAGCTAAAACGATTGCTTGACCTGTTAGTGCGCGGCGTTATCGGTGAGGAAGAATATAAACGGGAAAAAGCCCAGCTAATCAATAAGAAGTTCGATAATTTGGATGGGGGTAACCCTGACGGGGACTGGCACGAACGCTTCAAAAACTTTCTAACTCTTGCTCACCAAGCCAGTTACATCGCAGCGGAGGCAAATCTCGAAGCCCAGCGCGATTTTTTGCGCCGGGCTGTATCGAACCTGAAACTGCTCGACGGAAACCTAATTGTTTCTTATACTTCTGCGTTTAAAATCGCCGCCGAAACGGCGAACGAAGATATGGGGTCCAGATTTACAAAAAAACGAATTTTCTTTGGATCTGAAATCCTTTAATTTTTTCTCCCCCGGGTAAACCCCTAATGAAACAACTATAATGCACCGCGCCCTTGCAAACAAAATTTTCCCGGAAACAATCTCTCCCGCTATGTCTAAACTCTGTCCCGCCTTTTGTCGTTTTTGTCTCTAAGGGCGGGGTAAAGCTGGTTCATAAGGAAACAGCTTAAATGCACCGCGCCCTGGGGGGCGCTCCC
>JBDRLC010000004.1:0-7613 GCA_043813305.1 Candidatus Omnitrophota bacterium
AGGTGCCGAAGGTGCACTATTATAAATTTATGTATGTGGTGTCCTGCTCATGCACATCTTGAAACAGGGAATTTAGATGAACCAGTAAATTATTTTTGTGATGTAGCAGAGGCAAGGAAGAAATCAATTAAAAAAGAGCAATTTCTGGGGAAAATAAACCATTTGACAAATTAAGTTAAAAATTATATTATAGATATTCCTTTCCAGGTTAATCCCTAAGGAGTCAAGTTTAATGAAAGAGATACGAATTCATGCTCGTGCAGGTCAAGGCGCAATTACCACAGCAGCTTTAATCGGGTTTTCTTATTTTAATGAAGGGAAATACCCCTATGCCTTTCCTCATTTCGGGGCTGCCAGGATGGGTGCTCCGATGAACGCATTCTTGCGGGTTGATTCTAAGCCTGTGCGTCTGAGAAGCCAGGTCTATGAACCTAATTATGTTATTGTGGTAGACCCTACGCTTATGCGCGGATATAATTGTTTCTCCGGATTAAAAGATGATGGTATTGCCGTAGTTAACGGAAAAGATGACCTAGAGCTGCCTAAGTTAAAGGCAGGACAGAAGGTTCTTGTGGTCCCGGCTAATGAGATTGCCTTAAAGACCATCGGAAAGCCTTTGGCAAATACTACTTTGATCGGTGCATTTGCTGCGGCAAGCGGTGAGCTAAAATTGGATACCATCCTGGAGGTAGTGAAGCTTAGATTTTCCGGTAAAGTCCAGGAGGGTAATATTGAAGCAGTTAAACAGGGTTTTGAGTTTATCAAAAATCTTAAATAACGCATGTTCGGACCGTTAATCGTAAAATCAAAGAAAGTCAAGTGTGATAAGACAGGTTCCTGGAGGATAGAGTCTAAGCCTAAGTATCTTCAGAAGGACTGTATCGCTTGTAAGATGTGTGTCTTTATCTGTCCTGAAGCCTGTGTCTCTGGTAAAGAGAAGAATACTTACCATACAGATTATAATTATTGTAAAGGCTGCGGGTTATGTGCTTTAATCTGTCCCAAGCAGGATATTGAGATGGTAAAGGAAAAGGCGAAATTGGGAGAGTCCGAAGGAGAGAGGAAGTGAGTCCCGTTAGAAATAGAATGCTAACGGGAGAGGGAGGATTTCTAACGGGATGAGGCAGTTCTTAGAAGGTTCCAGAGCAGTTGCTGAAATAATTAAACTATCTAAACCAGGAGTAATCTCTGCCTATCCGATTACGCCTCAAACTCACATCGTAGAAGAGTTAGCTAAGATGGTAGCTGACGGAGAGTTGGCTTCGCAATTCATCAATGTCGAGAGTGAACATTCGGCAGCTTCTGTTGTTTTGGGTGCGGTGGCTACGGGTGTCAGGGCTTTTACCGCTACCAGTTCTCAGGGGCTGCTTTTGATGGGGGAGGTGCTTTTTAATATTGCCGGAATGCGCCTGCCGTTAGTGCTCACCTGCGCAAATCGGGCGATTTCCGCGCCGATCAATATATGGAATGATCAACAGGATTCAATGGCTTTACGCGATTCCGGATGGATCCAGATCTACGCAGAGAATAATCAGGAGGTAGCTGATTTTCATCTTATAGCCTATCGCATCGCAGAAGACAAATCCGTAATGCTTCCGGTGATGGTATGCATGGATGGATTTATCCTAACACATGGCATGGAGACGATAGATATTCCCGAGCAGGAGAGAGTAGATAAGTTTCTTCCTCCTTACAATCCTTTATATAAATTAGATCCTGCTGAACCGGTAAGCATGGGTTTGCTGGCAGATCCGGGTTATTATCTGGAGACGCGTTACGCTATTCAAGAAACATTAGAAAAAACGCTTAAATTGATTCCCGAGGTCAGCGAAGAATTCCGCGGTGTCTTTGGCCGGGATTATAAAGATTGCCTGGTTGAGGAGTATCGTCTCAAGGATGCGGAAAAAGTAATTGTAGCCATGGGTTCGGTTTGTGGCACTGTCAAGGAAGTAGTGGATGAGTTAAGAGAGAAGGGCAAGAAAGTCGGCTTACTTAAGATTATAACTTTTAGGCCGTTTCCTTATGCGCGCGTTTTTGAGGCGTTGAAAAATATCCCTAAGGTAGCGGTGTTAGAAAAGGCAGTATCCTTAGGCGCCTATGCTCCTTTAGCCGTTGAGCTAAGAGCTTGTTTCTGCAATAAGAAGAAATCTCCTAAGGTAATCAGCAGTTTTGTGGCTGGCCTGGGTGGCAGGGATATAACCGGGCAGTCAATTAAAGAGATATTCAAGAAACTCAACACCAAAGAAGTGAGCTTGGAATTTATTGATTTAAAACCGGAATTGATTAAGGATGAATATGGAGAATAGGCCTTTATTTAAATCAGGCCATACTGCTTGCGCCGGATGCGGACAGGCGATTGCTGCGCACTTGGTTATTGAGGCCGCAGGAGAAAATACAATAATTGCCAATAACACCGGCTGCTTGGAGGTGTTCACCACGCGTTTTCCGGAATCTGCCTGGGGTGTTCCCTGGATACACTCTCTTTTTGAGAATGCCGCGGCAGTTGCTTCCGGTATTGAAGCTGCCTTAAAATATTTGGGTAAAAAAGATACTATCAATGTGATTGCCCAGGCAGGTGATGGGGGTACTGCTGATATCGGACTTCAGGCTTTATCCGGAATGTTAGAGAGAGGCCATGATGTGCTTTATGTCTGTTACGATAATGAGGCCTATATGAATACAGGTATCCAGCGAAGCGGACTTACTCCTTTCGATACTAGCACTACTACCAGTCCCGCCGGGAAGCAATCATTCGGAAATATCCATCCGAAAAAACCAATGCCCGAGATTGCTCTTGCTCACGGTATACCTTATGTAGCTACGTCTTCAACAGGATTTCCCCGGGATATACAGCGTAAGGTAAAAAAAGCCTTATCGATCAAAGGCCCCAAATATATCCAGATACACGTGCCATGTCCGTTAGGCTGGCGCCATGAATCAGGTAAGACTCTGGATGTGGCAAAGTTGGCGGTTGAAACCGGCCTTTATCCTTTAGTTGAATATGAGAATGGAATACTTGTTTCAAAAAGACAGATTCTGCCTAAGCCGGTTGAAGAGTACCTTAAGATTCAGGGAAGATTCAGGCACATAGTAAAGAACCCTGATGAATTAAAGAAGATACAGGAGATAGCAAATAATAATATAGAGAAGTACGGTCTCAAAGTCGAAGTGCAGCAAAGTAGTTAGAAAGGAGGGGTTGGAATGGGCAAACAAGCAAGAGCGATTGCAGATTTAAGCCTTAAAGACTTAGTAAAGGATTTAAACAAGGCCTACGCAGATGAATGGCTGGCGTTTTATCTCTATTGGTATATGGCGCAGGTAGTCTCGGGAAAGGCATATGAGGATATGAAAGAGATGTTAGAAAAAATTGCCAAGGATGAATTAGAACACGCAGAGGAATTAGCAGATTTAATTACTAAATTAGGCGATGTGCCGATCGCCGATCCTATGGAGCTGGAGAAGAATGCCAATGCTCCTTATCTTATGCCGCCGAAGAATACCGCTGATATCAACCGGATGATTCGAGTTGTTGCTGAAGCAGAAGCCGGTGCAATCGAGGTATACAACAAAATCGCAAAGAAAACCATGGGCAAGGATCATAACACCTATCAATTAGTCTCTCATATATTATCCGAAGAGATTACCCATGAAGAGATGTTCGAGAACCTATTGGAAAGGTAACCATCCCGCGCTCATGTGGTCACCTTGCGCTTATGATGAATTGCGCAAGTGTCCCCTTGAGAGGAATTGCGCGGGTGTGCCCTTGTGGGCAAGGAGGACAACAAGAAATGGCTAAGGTAACCGTAGATAATGCGACTTGTGTTGGCTGTGGTTTGTGTGAACAGTCTTGTCCGGAAGTGTTTGAGGTTCAGGGCGATGGTCTCGCACACGTTAAGGCACAAGCGTGCGTAGAGCATAATCTAGCAGAGATAGCTGAGCAGTGCCCCGTAAATTGCATAAAGGTAAGTTAAAAATTTCTTTGAACCCTTTTCTTTAAGTTCGCCGTAAAGCCGTTAAAAGATTCAAATTTCTTTTGCACTAGTAATTTTGCGCTGAATTCCCCTTTTTCCTCTTTAAACTTCTCTTCATCGATTTTAATCCTGGATTTAAGTTTAATAATATAAAAACCCGTTGATGCGCTGATGATTTCGCTAAATTGATCGGCATTTAATTCCTTGGCTGCCAGCCAGAATTCGTCAGAACCTCCAATTCTCTCGATGTAACTTCCGAACTTAAAATTCTCAGTTGAGTCCGTTAAGAGGCCGTAATTTTTAGCCACTTGAGTGAATTGCGCAGACTTAGGGTTTTGCTCGTATAAGTTTTTTAATTCATTGAAGCAGAGTTCGACTTTTTCTCTGGCTGATTTTTTAGATTGATCCTCGAGGTATTTCTTTTTCACTTCATCTTTTATCTCCTCTAAGCCAGGTATATAAGCTTCTTTTTTTTCTTTCAGCCTTAGAAGATAGTAATCCTGATCTATTTTAACGGGCGGCGAGTTTCCTCCAATCTCTAATCCTGCGATTAGTTCTGTGACTTTCGGAACCCAGCCGATCCCCGGTATCGGGTCTATCTGGGTGAAGAGACCGGTTTCTTTTATCTCGATCTCCATTTCTTTGGCTACCTGATGCAGATCTTTATTTTTACTCAAGCGTTGCATGAATTCTTTAGCCGTATCTTCTGAATCGAATTTCAGATAATCAAGATTAAAGGATGGGGCGCGTTTGAATTGAACCGAATTATTTTTGAAATATTCAGCGATATCATCTTCAGAGGGCTCTATATTTTTCGCAAACTCAGAAGGCAGAGCGGCAATATAATCTATACTTATCTCTTCGTTTAATTTTTCATATTCTTCCCTAATTTCTTTTTCCTTTAAGCTTACATCTTTTGTCACCTGATTGAAGAGTTTGCTCAGAATCATGTTTTGACGGGTTTGTTCTTCAAAGACGCGAGGCTGGACCTTGAATATATACTGCAGGGATTCGTTATATATGCGATTATCAAAACTGCCGTTTTGGCTGAAGAAAGGGTAGCTTTCGATCAGCTCGATTACCTCCCGGTCACTGACCTGGATCCTGCGATTTTTAGTCTCATCGAGCAATATAATTCTTTCCCAGACCTGTGACTCAACGTCGATTAATTGCTGTATTTCATAAAACTTATCTCCGTACTGCATGATCAGCTGATTTTTTACTGCATTCAGCGCATCTTGAAACTCCAAGGTAGAGACTTTCCTGCCGGAGATTACTCCTGCATATTTTACTTCTTGTTTGCTGCGTAGGGCACTTCCCAGCCCCCAGAATACAAAAGCCGGGATAATCACGATAGCCAGGGTGATCCAGAGCTTTTTTGCAGTTTTTTTATTGCGCAGTGCTTTCAGCATATTAAATGAGCGCATAACTTACGGAAGCACAAGGTGCGACGTAAGTTATTTGTGCGAATTTACCCCCACACCAATTTTATGAAATACTAGCCTCACACCAAATTGGTGTGGGGGTAAGTTCGGACAGATAAGTTATGCCCTTCGAATTCGCTTAAGGCATAACTTATCTGTCCTCACTTATTATAGTCTAAACTATGAATATTGCAATTATAAAATCAACTCAGCAAGGGGTTCCCCCAAATCACTTTACTTTTTAAATACGATAGGATATAATCTACAATAGAGGTTTAATATCATGCTTGAAAAGGATAATATTCTAATCGGAGATCTACTGATTAAGGAGGGCCTGATCACTCCCGAACAGTTAGAGTTGGGGCTTGCCCAGCAGAAAAAAACCGGTGACTTTATCTGTACAGCAATAATAAAATTAGGATTTGCCTCTCAGGAGAAAGTATTTAACGTACTCTCCCGCCATCTCAACATTCCTCATCTAAAATTAAAAGATAAAGATATTGAGCCTTTGATTATTCAGAAAGTCCCCGCTAAATTTTGTAATCATTATAAAATCATTCCCATAGATTTTAAAGATAATCTCCTGCTGGTTGCTATGACCGACCCTCTGGATGTACGTACCTTAGATGATATCAGGTTGTTATTGGGCTTAGAAGTAAAGGGTATCCTGGCAAGTGAGGTAGAGATACTGGAGGCGATCAGGAAATATTACGGAGTAGGGGCGGAAACCTTGGAAAAAATAATCGCCCAGAAGGAACCGGAGGAAGTAAAAACCGAGGAAAAGGCAAACGAAGACCTGGAGAATATGGCAGAGGATGCCTCAATCATAAAATTTGTGAATCAGATATTGTTAGAAGCGGTTAAAAGCAGGGCGACAGATTTGCATTTTGAGCCTTTTCATAAAGAATTACGTACCAGGTTTAGGATAGACGGTATCCTTTACGATATAAACATTCCGGATTCGATACGCTATTTTCATCCCGCAATAGTCTCGCGGATAAAGATTATGGCCGGGTTGAATATCGCCGAACATAGATTTCCTCAAGACGGCAGGATGAAAATCAAGATTAACGAAGAGGATCTTGATCTGCGCGTATCAATAATGCCCACCTCGTTCGGTGAGTCGGTACATATACGTATACTGAGTTCCGCGTTCTTTTTAGAGCTGGGAAAGTTAGGCCTTCTTCCGGAAGACCTCAAAATTATCGAGCAAATGATCAAAAAGCCGCATGGGATAATTTTTGTCACCGGCCCTACCGGTTCCGGTAAATCTACGACTTTGTATGCCTCTTTGGCCCGGATAAATTCTAGCGCAGTAAAGATTATTACCATAGAAGATCCTGTCGAATATCAGATAAGAGGGATTAATCAGGTTCAGGTTTCGCCGCAGATTGGGTTTACCTTTGCTACTGCGCTACGAAATATGTTGAGGCATGATCCGGATGTGATGATGGTCGGTGAAGTAAGAGACTATGAAACAGCGGAGATTGCCATAAGATCGGCGTTGACCGGCCACTTGGTATTTTCTACGCTGCATACCAATGACGCAGCCGGTGCAGTGACCAGGCTCTTGGATATGGGGATAGAGCCTTTTCTTGTTTCTTCTTCTTTAGAATGCCTGATTGCGCAAAGATTAGTCAGGTTGATCTGTCCTAAGTGTAAAGTACCGCTTTCGGATGGGAAGATTAATGAAATAATCGGACAATTACAGGGTATAAATATTGACTTAGCAAAGGCGCAACTTTTCGAAGGGAAAGGTTGTGAAGACTGTAGGTTCACAGGCTATCGTGGCCGGACCGCTATATATGAAATACTGGTAGTAAACGAAACGATTAGAGAATTAGTGCTTAATCGTGCCTCCAGCCAGCAGATAAAGCAGAAGGCCGTCTCTTTGGGTATGCGTACGCTTCGTCAGGATGGAGTGCAGAAGGCCTTAAGAGGCCTTACTACCTTTACCGAGGTTATTCGAGTAACCCAGCAGGAAGAACTACCTGAACTTTAACCCCGTTAAAGATACCTACTCATGCTATATACCTACGTAATCAAGAGCAAAAAAGACAACAAGTATTATACGGGTTCAACCGCTGATTTACGGAAACGCTTCAGGGAACATAATCAGAATAAAGTAACTTCTACTAAGAATAGAGGACCTTTTGAGTTGATATATTATGAGGCTTGCCCCGTTAGAAATGACAGATACCTCTGGCATCTTATTTCT
>JBDRLC010000005.1:0-3869 GCA_043813305.1 Candidatus Omnitrophota bacterium
TGCCACAGGTTGCTCTTTTGACTCCCAGGGTAAGATTGCAAATGTGCTCGGATCCGGCTGAGCAACCATATCCGATTCTTCGATCCGGGCAAATCCTTCGATCGATGATCCGTCGAAACCCATCCCGTCCCCTAATGCCCGGGGTAGTTCATCGACAGTTATAGTGAAGCCCTTAAGGAATCCTAATACATCGGTAAACCATAACCTGATGTACCTGACCTTATGCTGTTTAACTAATTTCATCACATCTGACTTTGTTTTGCATTTTATTCTATTCATTACTTCCTCCTGATGGTTTCATTTAAAAAGTTTTCGATTCTCTTGAATGCTTCCTTTAAATTATCAAAGCTAGAGGTATAGGATATCCGGATATAATCATCAAACCCATGGCCGAAAGCAGTGCCAGGAACAACCGCTACTCTTTCTTTCTTTAGTAGCTGCTCAGCAAAGTCCAGGGAACTCAGCCCTGTCTTTTTCAAAGATGGGAATACATAGAAGGCCCCTTCGGGCTTAGCGCACTCCAAACCTAGATGCTCTAACCTATCCAGGACAAACTCACGGCGCCTTTTGTATTCCCGCTTCATCTCCTCTACTGATCTCTTACCTGTATGCAGTGCTTCGCTTGCTGCCATCTGAGAGATGATCGGAACACACATAATCGTGTATTGATGTATCTTTGTCATTGCCTGGATTATCTCTTGCGGTCCGCAGGCAAAACCTACCCGCCAACCGGTCATCGCATAACTCTTAGAGAAACCATCTAAAAAAATAGTATTCTGCTTAGCCTGATTGAGAGTAACAAAGGGAGTGTGAGCGAAATCATAAGTCAACTCCCCATAAATTTCATCGCTGATACAAAGAACTTTATGTTTTAAAAGAACTTTATTAATCTCTCCTAACTCCTTTTTAGTATAAGAGACTCCGGTAGGGTTCACCGGATAATTTAGAATCAAAGCCTTGGTTTTCTGATCAATATGTTTCTCTAAAACCCTTGGAGTAAGCTTAAAGTCTGTACTTTTTGTATTAATATATACGGGAATGCCGCCTGCCAGCTCTGTTACCGGGCCGTAAGATACATAACCCGGTTGAGGAACTAAAACTTTATCCCCCGGATTAATCATTGCACGTAATGCCAGATCCACTGCTTCACTTACGCCCACGGTGATGAGAATCTCATCTTCGGGAGAATAATCTAAGCCGTACCTATTTTTCAAATGTCCTGCGATGCTTAATCTTAACTTATAGAGCCCCTTGTTTGAAGTGTAAGAAGTAAACCCCTGCTCTAGGGAGTATATCCCCGCTTCACGTATCTGCCAGGGAGTGACAAAATCAGGCTCACCAACCCCTAGGGAGATTACCTCTTTCATCCCGAGAACCAAATCAAAGAACTTGCGGATTCCTGAAGGCTGCATCTGTTGTACTTTTTTTGATATTATGTTTTTCATCTTTAGCAACGTAAAACTTAAAGTTTTACACTTTACGCTTTACACTTAATACGATATAGCAATCCTCTTCTTTTCTTCCTTGTGTTTTAAAATCACTCCGTCCTCTTTATATTTTTTTAATAAAAAGTGTGTTACAGTGCCGCGGATGTTCTCAAGACAGGATAATTTCTCAGCTACGAAGTTAGAAACCGCATGGATATTCTTTCCCTCGACTACCACCAGAAGATCATAGGTCCCGGAGATTAGATAACAACTGGCAACTTCGGGGAATGAATATATCCTCTCAGCGATCTTATCAAAACCCACATCTTTTTGCGGTACAACCGTAACTTCTATCAAAACCCTTACTCCGATATCGTCATTTTTAATCAGGTCTTTATTAATCATCGTCTTGTACTTCAAGATTACGCCATCTTTTTCAAGCTTCTTGATCGCTTCTTTGATCTTCGCAGGCTTCTTCTTCAACATCTTAGCTATATCTTCCGGGGTTGCACGCGCATCTTTCTCTAAAATCTCCAATATCTCATCCATCCTTATCAACCTCCTTTATAGTTAGTATCAGGTGTCAAAGTATCAGAGTATCATAATGCAAGATTTTTTTCTGACACTTTGACACATGACACTCTGACACTTAAATTATTTTTTATATGTCACAAATCCGCGGCCCTTGCCGCTTATGTCCGGATCGGTTGATCATATCTTTGATCTTTCTGACTTTAGTCTTCGGGGCTGCCTGTTTTTTACTACCTTCCATGCATCCTAAAATATTATCCAGCTCTGCGTAGCTAATCCCCATCTCTCCTTCATCAGTCTGGCCTCGCCAAAGTCCGGCACTGGGAGGCTTCTCGATTATGCTTTGAGGAACTCCTAAATCTTTGGCTAATTTATTTACCTCTTTTTTTAACAAGCAGCCTATAGGCAATATGTCTGTGGCCCCATCCCCGTGCTTAGTAAAATAACCTACCATGATCTCTGACTTATTTCCTGTACCACAAACAAGATAATTAAGCTTGTTAGCAAAATAATATAAAGTGATCATCCTCAACCGCGGCTTGAGATTTGCTTTAGCCAGATTATCCGCTCTTGGCAGAATCTTCAAAAAGTGATCATAGATATTAGATAAATCTATGATCTTAGTCTGCAATCCAAGGCTTTTAGCCAATAATCTAGCATCCCGTATATCCCGGGGATCACTATGACAAGGCATAATCAACCCGAGGAATCTACTCTTTCCTACTGCCCTCTTAGATAAAGCAGCTACAACGGAAGAGTCTATGCCTCCGGAGAGCCCAATTACTATACCTTTGGCCCCAGCTGCTTTTACCTGTCTCTTGATCCAATCAATTATTCTGTTTTCCACATAAGTCCTCAAATCCTATAATATCATAATTTCTAACCGAATCAAGGTTAGCTTAGCTTATTCAGGAACTCTTCGATTTCTATGGCCTTGAGATAATCTCCCTGATCTTTAAATAATTCTATCGCCCTCTTCAGATTATATTTGGCTTTCTCAAGCTTGCCTGACAAATAACTGCAAACGCCTAAAATACTGTGTGCCTCAGCATCATCAGGGCTTATTTCTAATGACTTCTCGAGGTATTCTATTGCTTCTTGAAATTGGCCTAAGGAATAATGGGCTACTCCTAAATAATAATAGACCTCATCGTCCAGCTGGCTTCCCAATGCCTTCTGCAAATAACCTATAGCTTCGGGAAATTGCTCTAAAGAGTAATGAGAAACCCCCAGGTAATAATTAACATCCGGGTCATCCGGTTTAATCTTTAAAGCTTTTTTAAACTCCTTGATCGAATCTTCGTAGCGCTGATTAATGATATAGTCTGAGCCTTTGAATAGACTAAGCACATACCCCTCTTCTACTTTCCCTGCCTTTAAATGCTCTATTACCTTTAAAGCTTCCTTTAGATTATGATCAGAGGAAAACTCTTCCATCCCTCTATTGAAAAACGCTTCTGCCTGATCAAATTCTGCATTAGCTCCATGTTTTAACCCTTGTTTTAAGTAGTAATTGGGGTCCTTTAACACAGCTTCGTCTTCGGATAACTTAATTTGAGGCCCGGTTTCTTCTATGCTCTCAATATACTTATGCTTATAATAAACCTCTTTGCCTTTGTAATCTACTTTTATGTACTGATCAGTATTCTCGAGAACTTTTCCCTCTATTACTTTTCCCGATTTCAGGGTAATTGTATCGGCAAAGAGTAAAACCGGAAAACAGAAAATTAAAGTAACTATTAATTTAATCAATTTCCCCATCCTTATTGCAGGCCTTCGATAACTGCTTGGGCGACGTTATTAAGATGATCCCCTATTTTTTCCAGATTACTGATTAAATCCAAAAAGATTATTCCTGAAAGAACCTTACATTTACCCTGTTCCAGGCGGCGGGTATGATTCGCCTTCAAT
>JBDRLC010000006.1:0-6598 GCA_043813305.1 Candidatus Omnitrophota bacterium
CGGTAAACCCCTACCCTTAAAGAATATTTACCTTTTAGTTTATCTTTTAGGGGTTTGCCAAGAAAAGGGTTAGATTTTAACGCCTCTAAGGCGTTATCAATGCGCTTAAAAAGCTCATAGTTTTTAGTGAAGAGTTGTTTGTAAGACTTTTTGGCGTTGGGAAGAAGGACAATTTTATACAAGCCCGAGTTCCTTTCTTATCTTCTCCAAAGGAGTGCCTTTATCCTTTTTTAGCTCTCTCTCGGCCTTCTTTAACCTGCGCATCAGGGGTTTGTCTGATTGTATCTCCATTGTCTCTAATATACTTTCGTAATCTTCAATACTCATGATTACTGCTTCCGGTTGGCCTCTCTTCGTAATGATATAACGATCGAATCTATCATGTATGCTTTTGAGGACATCTGCCAATTTGGGCCTGAGCTCCCTAACAGAAATTGTATTTACCATTTTCCCACCTCCAACATGAGTGTACCATAATGTGTAAACATTGTCAAGACCCACCTTACAGATGATTCTCTTCCTTCTCTACAATAACAGACGGACAAAGAAGGAAAATCTAACACAAAATTTCTAAGCCTGTGTTCTGCTTAGGATGGTACTTACGCTTGGGATTAAAAGAATTAATAGCTAAGTGCTTGGATTATGGCGGGTTAGGTAAAACGTCTGGTTATCTAGACGCAGAAAGAGGGAGAATCTAATATGAAAGTTTTGGTTCGCTATGAAAGAACAGGAATAAATAGAAACGGTCCAATTTTTATTCATTTTTACATGGGGTTATTTAGAAACGGTCTTGGGGATTAATCACTTAATATTATAGCATAAAAACAAAAAAGGACACCCTTCTATTCAACTAGAAGGGTGTCCCCTAACCGCTATCGAAATTAAAAAGTATATTTTACCTCTGCGAATACCTGGTCATTCTTGTCAAACTGGCCGTTTAAATGCTGCTCCTTACCCTCAAAAATGTGTAAACCTACAGTGGCTAACCATTGGTCACTGAATTCATAGCTTACCTTTGGGCTGATCCGCCAATCATTGTCATCGCCGTAAAGAATCAACACCTGCGGCTTAAGTCTTTCATGCAGAAAATCTGTGGCGACCAATAATGTTAAAATCGTTTCGCACTCATCCAATGGCCCTCGGGTTGCGCCGTTAAGTAAAGTATACATAGAGGTATCAAATTGTTCCGTAGCCCTTGCCCACATCTGAATGAATTGAAAACTAAACATCCAGTTCGTGAAAAAACTTTTATCAAATCCTAATACATAATTATATTGGTTTACGTCCACTGTACTGGGATTTGTCTGCTTAATCGTCTTATCGGTCCCGATATTCATCGCATCGCCGGTAATATAGGCCAGTTCACCTCTTAAGGTCCAGCCTTTGGCAAATCCGGGAAATAATATTCCTTCGGTTATAGTTTTCGAAAATGTCCCTCCAAAAACATTTATTTGTTCTGCACGTCGAGTGAGAGAAAACGTCGGCGGACCTCCTCCGTAAATCATCTGAGTGTAAGCAGAAGAGGCAAAGCTATAAGTATTCAGATAATTCAGAGTATATTCAAAAGCATGTCCCTCAATAATTTGCCGCCATCTTAAACCGACTTTTGTATTTTCGGCAGTACGGGCCGGTCTCTCGCTAACACTATTCACCGTAACGCCGCCTTGGGTCAATTGCTGTACCCCCTCAGCTCCAAGCCTAACTGCCCTGAGAGTAAACGGCGCACCTGCCGGAGCATAGTAATTAGCCTCGTAATCAGGAATCAAGAGAAGTTGCAGCTGGGCATTTGTGAGAATACTTGCCTCGATATTAGCCATCCATAAAGGTATACGAGAATCCACATAATCCTTCAGTGTCCACTCCCGATAATCCAAAGGATTTACGATATCGAGAACCCTTACACCATCTGCAGTCCCCCAGACAACCTGCTGTTTTCCTAACCTGAAGTCTACTCTATCAGTTAAAATATCAAGGTAGCATTCTCTTAACCACTGCATCTTTTCAGGCCGTTTTAATTTCTTATTACTCTTAGATTCCCATTGAGGATCATCATCATAAATGCTCTCTAGCTGATATACTGAATCGTAAAACCACCGTAAGATCGTAAAAAACTTGACGTCATCACTGAATGAATATTCTCCCTCAAGGTTTATAATGTTAGCCATCTTCATGAACTCATCAAACCCATGAGCTGTACGTAGAGAAGTCTCATTCTTCAAATATCCTGCTATTTGCAAGTTTTCAAAAGGCAGTGCCTTTTTTAAAAGGCCGTAAATCGGTCCCCGGTCAATCTCTATCGCTGCCTGCGCGTTAGATGTAAAAATAAACGCTGCAATAATCAACAGCAAAACAACTTTCAATCTGAGTCTCATCTTCACCTCCTCACTTACCATCTCTGTCTCATTAGGGTTTTCTGTGTAAAGATCTCTTCTGAAAGCCCCTGGTTAAACTTTATCTCATCAAATATAATTATACTTTTGTGTCCCGTACGCAAATCGTGTCCTTCTACGCGGATCTGGGCGGGATATTCCTTACCATTGACATCGATGATCTCCCAGCCTCTAAAAAGAGTCCGGACCATCTGGCCCTTGACATCATAAATCTCATCTAAGATATTCCCGCCGAATTCCTTGGAAACATAGGTGATTCTTTTTGAGTAATACCACGGGGATGCCTTTGGCTTGCACTCTACAACATAGACCGGTTCATCCTTATGATAAACCTTGCCGTCATATAAAGATGTGTAACCTTTAAAAGTTTCCTCGCCGACTAAGGTATAAGTTTCATCTTCAAATTGGCGTGAGGTGATCTCTTCATTAGTAAAATCAGAGCCCATAAAAGAATCGTTTGCCTGTCCGGCAGAAACCTTACGGATCTTTCTTAAAGACGGCAGCCATAACCAGACATCCTGGTCTCTATCCGGATTCATATAATTCCATGTAAGGGTGGTTAAACCTTTGACTGAAGTAGGCTCTGTAAACATAGCTGAATCTTTGTAGGAAAGATCATCGGATTCTCTGCCAAGAATAATCCTCTGGCGTAAGAACCTACGGTTTCTTCTTGAGCCATCGGTTTCGATAAACACAACATCACCGATAGATTGATAGTCCTTAGCAAAGAGAGAGTATTTGTTAAAATACTTTATCTCCATAATCTCACCGGCACTCATACCTGCCTCTGGCTTATGCACGAGGAAATATTCCAGATCCATAGCTAACGCATAACCTGAAATCAGGAATATCCCTAACAGCAGTAAAATAAACTTCTTCATTCCTCCTCCTTTCTACTTCCTCAAAAATTTAGGTTTAACTGTCATGATCATCGAAGGCAACACAATCAATGTTCCGACAGCGTTAAAAAATATGAAAAACCCTAAAAGCGCACCTAATCTTGCCTGCATCAGTATTGGCGAAAACATCCAGGTGGCTATACCAATGGTGAGAGTTAAGCCGGTGAAGAACACTGCTTTACCGGATGTGGAGACTGCCTCGATTAATGCGTCCTTCAGCGAACAACCGCTTTCTCTTAATACATCTTTTACCCGCGAAACAATATATAAACCAAAATCATCACCAAAACCGATCCCTAAAGCAACCATCGGGATCATCTCCGCGGTCAACCCGATCTTCATAAAACCTAATAGCCCGAATACCAAAAGTGTGCGGAAAATTAAAGGTATGGTTAAAAGCCAACCGGAGATAAACGAGCCATAGGCTAAGGCAAGACAGATAAACACCAGGAATGAGGTGCCCAGGGAATTAATCGGCAGCATTTTAGCTACTATTTGATTGACCGCTGCTAACATGCCGATATTACCTCCGGCATAAGAGAATTCTACGCTATCATCCTTATGATTTGCCTTAATCCATTCATCGGTCTTTTTGATTACTTCATTTATCGTAGCTGCCTTATGATCGCACAGGTCTACTTTTATATTGGCATATTGATAATTAGGATTCACTACAGGGTCGAAATCTCCGGGAAAACCGGTTAAGGAATATAAAAACAGGTATTCGGCTATGGTCTTATCCTGATCAGGAATGCGAAATTCTCGTTTCTCTCCGGAGAACATCACCATGTTCATTCCTTTGATATATTCGACTAAAGATAAGGTGCGACCTACCCCTTCTACTTCCTGCTCTAAATAACGCTGCAAACCATCCATCTCTCTTAGCACGCTGGCATTTAAGAACGCATCCTCTGACTTTCCTTCGACAAATACATAATAAGGATCCGAGGTAGCGAATTTCTCGCTGATAAATTTCTCTGCCAGGTTATAAGGGCTTTGGCTATAAAGCAAAGACGTGCCCGGCCTCTTATCTCCTACGGTCAGTTTGCTTGTCTGAAGTATAGCTACAAAGGTGAGGATGAAAAAAATAGAGATCACTAACCACCGGGAAGTTTTATTTACCGCGAGCCTTGCAAAGTAAGCCAATATTTTATTAGTGAGCGTGGTTTTTTCTTCCCTGATAATCTCAAGGCGCTTGGGCGGTTTCATAAAAGAAAGTAATGCCGGCACTAATATATTTGTAGTGAAAAAAATGCTTAATATCCCAAAGCCGATTGCAACCGCCAAGCTTCTTACCATTCCTAAAGGAACCGCAAGTAACGTAAAAGGGGCGATCCCATCGGTAAATAGCCCGGTAAACGCGGGGATGAATAATGAACGGGTAATCTTAATTGCTGCGGCTTTGGAGTCTTTCTTATGTTGACTCATATATTCATAGTAGCGCTTGATAAACTGAACGGAGTGGCTTACTCCTAAGGCAAAGACTAAAAATGGCGCAAGGATTATAGAAGGGGTGAGTTTATACCCAAAAAGTGCAATCAAACCTAACCCCCAAGTCGTCGACATCGTCGCGGAAATCAAAGGCAGAAGTATGCCGCGTTTAGACTTAAAGGCATTATATAAAGCAAAAGACATAACTAATAGAGTAAGCGGGAAGAGTAGAAGCATGCGCGGAAGATAATAATCAAGCCAGCCCTGTAAAACCGGTTGGCCCGATAAATAAATTTTATGATTCTTATCTTCGAACTGCTTCTTTAAACCGTTAAGTAACTTAAATATCGTCCTTGCCGATACCTCCGATTCAAAATCCGCCTGAATCAGTGCGGCTTTAAAATCCTTGGAAACCAGACTGCCGTATACAAGAGGGTTACGGATTATTTTCTGCTGAAGCTCAGCTATCTCTATCGGTGACTTCGGCGGAACATCCATCAATCTTTCGCTGGAGAATCCTTCCTGATTAGCCTCAACATTTTTAATTTTCCGGGCAGAGAGAGAAACCACCCTCCCTGCATTTATGCCATCAGTTAAATAGAGCTCATTGGTTATCTGCCAGATTTTATCCAGCGTTATAGAATTAAGAATAATGCCGTCTTTAATCTCAATAGCAATCGATACCTGATTCAAGCCGCCAAACACATCGTTTAGCCTGTTTTGGATTTTTAGATAGGGGTGTTTTAAAGGATAGAAATCACCGAGGTTTGTCCTAAAGGAGAGATTCTTTAACTGATAGCCAAAAAATAAACTGATAATCAGGCAAAGACTTAAAAAACCAAATCTATACCTGATTAAGCCATGACTAAACCAATTGATGAATCTTCTCATTTGCTAATCGATTCTCTCCTTAAGCTTTCCTTGTCAACTTTACCAACGTTATTCTTGGGAAGAGACTGTCTGAATTCAAAATAGTGGGGGATTTTAAAATGCGCTAGATGCTCCCGGCAAAAATATCGCAAGCCATTTTCATCAAGGCTACTTCCTGCTTTTAAAACTACAAATGCCTTCGGGACCTCTCCTCTCATCTTATCCTGTATGCCGATAATCCCGACCTCTGCGACTTCCGGATGCTTATGTATTGCACTTTCTACCTCAGGCTCAAAGACTATCTCTCCTGCAACTTTAATCATCTCTTTTTTTCTGCCTACGATATAAATAAAGCCATCTGCATCAATCTTGCCTAAATCTCCGGTGTGGAACCAGCCGTTGCCTGTAACCTGAGCAGTGGTCTCGGGATCCTTATAATAACCTTCCGTTACCACCCAACTGCGTACTACAAGCTCTCCGATCTCCCCGGCCGGCAACTCCTTATCTTCTCCGTTAAATATCTTTGCATCTATCCAGGGAGCAGGTTTACCTATACTCTCCACCTTATTTGAGCCTTTGGGCAAAACTACCGCCGGACCCTGGGTTTCAGTCATACCCCAGCCATTAATCAGATCTGCCTTAGGGCAAAACTTATGAAAACGCCTTAACTGATCCGGTGAGCTTGGCGCTCCAAAACTAACTACCCATTTAAGATTAGATAAATCGTAAGTCTCAAATTCTTTTAATTGCAAGATCGCATAATACATCGAGGGGACTAACCAGAAACAGGTTACTTTATGATCCTGGACGTTTTTTAAGAACTCCAAAGGAATGAAACGGTCCATCAAAATAACCTGGGATCCCAAAAAGACCATACAATTAATAAAAACTAACCCTCCTAAGTGCGAAAAGGGCAAAGCGCCACATAGGGCAATATCTCTATCATTCAAACCTACGGCATGCGCCATTGCTTTATCAGGTGCGCCTATTTGACGATAATTACACAAG
>JBDRLC010000007.1:0-18727 GCA_043813305.1 Candidatus Omnitrophota bacterium
GTTCAGGCTGGCGGATAAAGAATCTATCCCTACGGGCCCGCCGCCGTATGTATCTAAAACTAATTTTAATACTCTACGGTCCAGATCATCAAGGCCAGCCTTATCAATTCCTAAATCATCCAAAGTCTTAGCAGCCACCTCTTGGGTCACTTTATCTATCTTTAATACCTGGGCATAATCACGGACTCTGCGCAGCAGCCTATTGGCTATCCTGGGAGTCCCCCTGCTTCGCCTGCCGACCTCTAATGCTGCCTCTTCATCCAAACTCAACCCTAAAATCTTAGCTGAGTGTTTGATAATCCTGGCTAAATCCTCGACCTTATAAAAATCCAAATTATAAAATATCCCGAATCTCCCTCTAAGCGGTGCCGCCAGGAGTCCGGTCCTGGTGGTTGCGCCGACGAGAGTAAAGGGCTTAAGATTGAATTTTATCGTCTTAGCATAAGGCCCTTTATCAATCACAAAATCGATCTGAAAACTCTCCATCGCAGGATATAAGAATTCCTCCACCACCTTGGATAGCCGATGTATCTCATCGATAAAAAGTATATCTCCCTGCTCTAAATTAGTAAGTATCCCGATCAGATCTCCCGCCCGCTCGATTGCCGGTCCTGAGGTAGCTGTAATCTTAGTATGCATCTCATGAGCGAGGATATGTGCCAGGGAAGTCTTACCCAGGCCAGGCGGCCCGCTTAAGAGTACATGCTCCAGAGGCTCTTTTCTCTCTCTCGCTGCCTGTATTGCAATCTTCAGGTTATCTACCATTTCTTTATGGCCGACGAACTCCGATAATTTACTGGGCCTTAGAGAGATATTTAAAACTACGTCCTCTTCTGATTCTTTTACATCTCTGATGGCAGCCTTACCTTTAATCAGCGCCTGTCTGCTCTGATCGATCATAGGGTACGATATTCTCCTTATTTCTAGTGAGCTCTATTTCATCAAATAATCCCTGCTGCCGGGCAACTACTTCTTTCGTCCTCACCAATTCTAAGATTGCCAAAAAAATCACGATTATTTCTATCTTAGATCTAGCCTTACTAAATAAATCCGAAAGCTTCATTGATTCAACATCCAGCAACAGATGTAATATATCGTGGACCTTCTCTTCAATGGTAAATTCGTCTTTGATTACTTCATAAAAAACATCTTTTGGAATATCCTTGAGCGCCCTGGAGAAAGCATTAATCAGATCGAATATACTCGCCTCAAAATACACTTCCTTTTCGCTAGTCAACTCTTTATCCAATTCTACTTTCGGGCGTTTGAATACCTCCTTTTGGCCACTCTCCCTCTCCCGTAAAGTCTTGGCCACCTCTTTATACTTCTCGTATTCCAGGAGGCGTCTGACAAGCTCAGCGCGCGGATCATCCTGCTCCTCCTCCTCCTGTATCTCCTGGATAGGAAGGAGCATCTTGGATTTAATCGCCATTAAAGTCGAAGCCATTACTAAAAATTCTCCGGCGATATTTAAATCAAGAAGCTGCATCAGATTGATATACTGCAGATATTGATCGGTAACTTTAGCAATCGGAATATCATAGATATTCAAATGATCCCTCTTTACCAGATATAACAATAAGTCCAGGGGACCTTCAAATATCTCTAATTTAATTTTATAGCTCATTCTTAATCACGACACAACTTATGGAGCGAAACGAACATAAGTTGTCTGTCGGAATTACCCCTTGACATCAAAGATGTCAAGGGTAAGTTCGCGCATACAATTTATGTCCTTCAACTTTTCGCTCAGGACATAATCCTGAGTCCATCGAAGGATTATGTTTCCTTCGTTCCCTGTCTGCCGACAGGCAGGCATAAATTATGCACTCTCTTATAAATTAATCAGATCTTCTACTTCTCGTATCGTCTTTTGAGCAATCCCGGATGCTTTCTTCTCGCCCTCTGCCAATAAATCCTCTATCTTACCTTTATCCTCCAGCAGCTTATTCCGCCTCTCCTGAATAGGCGCAAGAAGCTTAACCAGGATTTCTCCTAGCTGCCTCTTACAATCAGTGCAACCGATTTTAGCTTTCCGGCAGAGTTGATCGATCTCATTCTTTTTCTCTGGAGCAAATACCGCGTAATAATTGCATACATTGCACTTCTGGGGATGGCCCGAATCAGTAACTTTAATTCTTGCGGGGTCAGTAAACATATTCTGGACTTTTTTACGGATGATTTCCGGCTGCTCGGAAAGCGCAATAAAATTATTATAACTCTTACTCATCTTTCTGCCGTCAAGGCCGAGTAGCCTAGTCTCGTTGTTCAAGAGTGCCTTTGGATCAGGAAATATATTCTTCTTATATAGCCGGTTAAATTTTCTCGCGATCTGCCGCGTCAATTCAAGATGCGGAAGCTGATCTTCTCCCACAGGCACTGCATCTGCCTTATAAATCAGGATATCCGCAGCCTGCAGGACCGGATACCCTAGAAATCCGTAGGTGCTTAGGTCTCTATTCTTTACCTCTCTTAATTGCTCTTTATAGGTAGGGCATCTCTCCAGTAATCCCAAAGGAGTAATCGTCGAGAAGATCAGGTATAATTCCAGGTGCTCTTTTACGTGAGATTGGATGAAGATAGTGGACTTTTCAGGATTAATACCGCAGGCCATCCAATCAACTACATTGTCAATAGTATTTTCTCTTAGGAGTTTAGGGTTGGCGTACTCTGACATGAATGCATGCCAATCAGCAACCATAAATAAACACTCATATTCATCCTGCAGTCTCACCCAGTTCTCTAATGCGCCGACCAAATGTCCTAAATGCAATTTGCCGGTCGGCCGCATACCGCTTAATATTTTCTTCTTCATAGTTTCCTGGCTATTTTCTGGAGTTCGTAGGCTTCGATCACATCGCCTTCTTGTATCTGATCAAATCCTGCCAAGGCTATTCCGCATTCAAAACCTTCGGCGACTTCCTTTACATCATCTTTAAAACGCTTAAGCGATAAAAGCTTACCCTCAAATACAACCTGGCCGTTCCTCACCAGATCGACCATACACGAGCGATTAATCTTGCCCTTATTCACTATACATCCTGCTATCGTTCCGAAGCTGGATAACCTAAAAACCTTACGTATCTGGCATTTACCAAGCATCACCTTCTTGATCTTAGGTTCAAGCATCCCTTCAACCGCAGCTTTTATATCATTTGCCAATTCGTAAATTACATTATAGGTCTTGATCTCAATTCCCTCTTTACTTACCATCTCCTTTGCTCGGGCATCAGCCACAACGTTAAAACCGATAATCAAGGCATTAGAGGCAACTGCTAAAACGACATCGGAAGTGTTTATATTGCCGACACCGGTATGGATTATCCCGATTTTGATTTCCGAAACTTGCAGTTTACCCAATACATCCTTTGTTGCCTCAAGGGTACCCTGAACATCCGCCTTAATGATTAGTTTTAATTCTTTAATCTTTCCTTGTTCTATCTGAGAATGCAGATCTTCTAAGCTGATCTTCTTAACTGTCTTCATCTGATCCTGTTTCTCTTTATTCAAACGCAGCGCTGCCAGTTCCTTTGCTTTCTTCTCATCTTCGATCACAAAAAACTGCTCCCCTGCTAAAGGCACCCCGGATATACCTAAAACCTCAACCGGACAACCTGGCAGAGCAGAGGTTACGGATCTGCCATGGTCATCAAACATCGCTCTGATCTTTCCGTAAAACTTTCCTACGATTATATTGTGATTAAGCTTTAATGTACCGTTCTGAATCAATAGGGTCGATACCGGGCCCCTCCCCTTGGTCATCTTTGCTTCCACCACCACCCCTTGAGCGATTCGGTCAGGATTCGCCTTCAGCTCTAACATCTGGGCTTCCAGGATAATCATCTCTAAAAGATTATCTACTCCCTCACCTGTTTTTGCTGAGACAGGAACGGTAACAGTCTTGCCGCCCCAGCCTTCCGCAACAAGGTCATTCTTTGAAAGCTGTTTCTTCACCCTGTCGATATCCACACCGGTCTTATCAATTTTATTTATCGCTACGATAATCGGTACCTCTGCAGCCCGGGCATGGTCTATAGCCTCCTGCGTCTGAGGCATGATCCCGTCATCCGCAGCTACTACTAAAACCACCAAATCCGTTATGCTCGCTCCTCGGGCTCGCATCGCAGTAAAAGCCTCATGGCCCGGAGTATCAAGAAAGGTGATCTCTCCGCGGGGAAGAACTACTCTATAGGCACCGATATGCTGCGTAATCCCTCCATGCTCACGATCTACAACATTAGTCTTCCTGATCGCATCTAAAAGTGAGGTCTTGCCATGGTCGACATGCCCCATCAAAGTTACCACCGGAGCTCTAAACTTTAGATCCTTGGCATGATCTTCTTTTTGATGAATTTGTAAAGCTAGCTCCTCCTTCCCGGGAGCCTTTCTTATTCCGTAGCCGTACTTCTCGCAGACTTCCTTAACAGTAGATTCATCCAGAGACTGATTTATACCAACCATCACCCTCATACCCATCAGAGTTTTGATGATTAGAGAAGGTTTCTGCTGCAACTTAACAGCTAGATCTTTTACCGCTACTGGAAAATCCAACTCTAACTCTTTTAAGGGAACCGAAGGAGGAATAACTGAAATTTCTGGTTCTTTTTCTATTTGTACCGGCTTGATCTTCTTTTCTATTCTAGGCTTTTTTATTCTTTCCTTAACTTTAGGTGTTTCTATTACAACTTTAGGTGTTTCTATTGCGGGTTTAGGGATAGGGGTAACCTCTACGACTTCCTTTTTAGGCTTAAGGGACCTTGGCACCGCTGTTTTTTTAGTGGATTTGACTTTTGGGGAGCGCTTTGTCGTCTTCTTTACCTTAACCGTTGTAGTCGTCTTCTTAGGTACAGGTTTTTCTTTTTTTATTTTTTTCATAGTTAATTATTCTACTTTAACTTCTTGGCTCCTTCAATAATTTTTTCGGCTTTCTTTTCGCCGATACCTTTTATAGCAGTCAGGCCTTTAACGCCTGCTTGCAGAAGTTCCTCCAAAGTATTTATGCCTGCCTGCTCTAGGCTGACGAGCATCTTTTCTCCTACTCCCGAAAGCTGCTTTAATGAAGATTCTTTTTCCTTCGTTTTCTTTTCCTTCTTTACTTGTTTCGTTTTCTTTTCTTTCTTCTCCTGCTTCTTCTTTTGCTCTTGGGCTTCCTTCTCCATAACTGCCATAGTAGAAGTTGCTCTTGTGCGAATATCCAGTTCCCAGCCTACAAGACGTGATGCCAATCTTACATTCTGGCCGTGTTTGCCGATAGCCAGCGATAATTGATCATCCTCCACGATCACCTCTGCTTTTTTCTTCTCTTTGTCTAACTTTATCTCGCTTACCTGGGCAGGAGAAAGCGCGGCTTTTATATATTCTTTTATATCCTCGCTAAAACGGACGATATCGATCTTCTCTCCCTGCAGTTCATTAACGATATTCCTCACCCGGTTGCCGCGCATACCCACACAGGCCCCTACCGAATCTACCTTTTCATTTTTTGACCAAACTGCTAATTTGGTACGCTCTCCGGGATAACGTGAGATAGATTTTATCTCTACAATCCCTTCATAGATCTCAGGAACCTCTAGTTCAAATAATTTTTTTACAAAATTAGGGTGTGCCCGGGATAAAATAATCTGAGCGCCCTTGGCCTCCTTACGTGCTTCCACAACATAGGATCTTATCCGCTGGCCCTGTTTGTATTCATCTTTGGGTGATTGCTCCCGTTTAAACAATACGCCCTCCGCCTTACCCAAAAGATCGATGACGATGTTACCTTTTTCAAACCTGTATACTGTCCCGCTTACGATCTCCCCTACCTTACCCTGAAACTCATTAAATATAACGTCCTTCTCTGCCTCGCGTATCTTCTGTATGATTACCTGGCGGGCAGTAGAGGCAGCGATACGGCCAAAGTCTATATTTGTAACTTCTTTATCATCTCTGAACGCTTTAATATCACCGCTTTCAGGATCAAGATTAATCTTTAGATCTTCGCCTGGCTTAAGGTCGATTACCTTCTTAATGGCACTTAAGAGTGCTGCTTCCACAGCCTCAATCAACACTTCTTTTTTAATGCCTTTTTCTCTTTCAATCTGCTCAATGATTGCTAACAATTCATGGCTCATTGCTCTTCTCCTAGATTATCTGTTTTGCCTTATTGATTTTAGATAAAGGTATTTCCGATAGATTACCGTTTATATCAACGTAAACAGAATCCCCTTCTACTTTACTGATTATACCATCCCATTCAATCTTGCCGTTGATTAACTCCCTCAGGAAAAACTTCGCCTTTTTATTAAGGCAGCGCAAAAAATCACCTCTGTTTACTAGAGGCCTATCCAGGCCGGGAGAAGATACCTCCAGAATATATTGCTGCCCTAAGACCCCTTTTTCATCCAAGATCCTCCCGATCGATTCATTTAGATAAGTACATTCATCCAGGCTTATCCCGCCTTCAGGACTATCTGCCAATATCCTTAAGAATAGATTCCTGCCTTCATAGCGATATATAAAATCCACTAACTCTTTGCCTTCACCTTCAAGATAATCTTTGATAATAATCCTTAGCTCATTAATTAGTTCTACGTTATACATTTATGAGTTCCTTTATCTCTTTTAAAATCTCCGCTTTCTTTTTTATAATCTTTCCCTGATTATGCCTTAGCTTTAATTCTAAATTCCCAGTCTCTAGCGATTCCTTGCCTGTAATTAATTGTAGCGGGATTCCCAGAAGGTCGGCATCCTTAAATTTTACACCCGCCCTTTCATCCCGATCATCGAGAATCACTTCAATACCCATTTTTCTCAGGTGATTATAGGAATCTTCGGCTGATTTCATGATCTCCCGGTCAGTGACATCCAACGGCAGGACGATTATTTTATAAGGCGCAACTTCCCCAGGCCAAATAATCCCATCTTTATCATTGTTCTGCTCGATTATCGCAGAGATCAACCTTGAGACGCCGATACCATAACAGCCCATGATCACGGGGTTCAATTTTCCATGAGCATCAAGAAAATTTGCACTTAAAACAGAGCTGTATTTCGTCCCTAGTTTAAAAATGTGCCCGACCTCGATGGTATTGACCTTTTCTGTCTTAAGATTACATTTCGGACAACTTTCATTTCCGCCTTCCTTGTACCCCGTTAGAGAAGAATGCTCATCAGGGTAAGATTTCTCTAACGGGGTATAGGCCTTGGTTGACTTACACTTGGGGCAGACTAAAACTATATCCTCTCCGTCCTTTGCCGGAACCATATATTCATGAGAAACATTACCGCCCATTACACCCGGATTCGCTTCGGTGATCAAAAAATTAAGCCCGCATCTTTTGAATATCTTTTTATAGGCATCGTAGATCAACTGGTAATTCTTATCTAATCCATCTTCGTCTTTATCAAAACTGTATGCATCCTTCATAATAAATTCACATGCCCTGATTAAACCAAAGCGCGGCCGGATTTCATCACGGAACTTATTCTGTATCTGGTAGAGGATTATCGGAAGCTGTTTATAGCTGGAGATGTGATTTTTCACTAAATCCGTAATTACCTCTTCGTGCGTAGGGCCTAAACTCACCTTGCGGCCGCGGCGGTCGACGAACTTAATCATTACCTCGCCCAGATCTTTATCCCTGCCGGTCTTCTGCCATAATTCCAGCGGTTGCAATGCCGGAAGCAGAACCTCGGCTGCGCCGCAGGCATTCATCTCTTCCCGGATTATTCTTTGAATATTAGTTAAGACTTTAAAACCCAGCGGCAGGTATGAATAAACCCCTGCCATAAGCATACGCATCAACCCTGCGCGCAGCATAAGCCGATGACTGATAATCTCTGCTTCCTGAGGAGGTTCTTTTAAAGTAGGTATAAAAGTCTTTGACCAATACATTATATTGTCTTCCTCAGTTCGTTTAATAAATAACCCGAAGAACCAGAATAACTGACTCTTCTGGCAATCTTACCCTTCTTAAATAATACCCCTGCTTTTTTACCGAAAGCAATTCCTATATCCGCCTCCCGCGCTTCACCCGGACCATTGACTTCACAGCCCATGATTGCTATTTTCGATAGCTTAGTAGTAAGTGGTAAGGGGTAAGCGGTAAGTTTGTTTTCAAAATCTCTCACTAGCTTAACTAAATCCACCTGGCAGCGGCCGCAAGTGGGACAGCTGATGATCTGCGGTCCAAAGCAACGCAGACCTAAAGATTCTAAGATATACTGCGCAGCCCTTATCTCATGCTGCGGCTGATCAGTAAGCGATACCCTTATTGTATCACCTATCCCTTCTAAAAGCAAAGCACCAATGGCAATACTTGACTTTATCGCGCCGCTAAAAGGCAGACCGGTAGCAGTCAGGCCAAGATGCATCGGATAATCGCAAAGTACGGATATCTTTCGATAGGCCTCTATAGTATCCAATATATTCGAAGCCTTTAAAGAAAGCACTATATTATAAAAACCAAACTTTTCGATAATTCTTGCATAATCTAGAGCGGCCTTTACCATAAGCGAAGCATGATCCCGGATGCTCGATGCTTGATTCTTGATTCTAGATAGAGAGCCTGAATTAAGACCTATGCGTAAAGGAATTTTTGCTATTTTTAAAGCAGAAACTATTTCTTTGATTTCTTTCTTTTTATAGATATTCCCAGGGTTAAGCCTGATTTTATCCGCCCCTGCTTCTATTGCCTCTATTGCCAGACGCCAATTAAAATGAATATCCGCAACTAATGGTAATTTCGTAATTTTTCTTATCCTTTTCAATGCCTCTGTATCTTTATTATCTTTGACTGCCAGGCGTACAATCTCGCAACCCGCATTCTCCAATTTCCTTATCTGTTTGACTGTACGATTGATATCGGAGGTCTTGGTCTTAGTCATCGATTGGATAGCCACCGGATGATTACCGCCTATCCTGACTCTACCGATCCTGATTACTTTAGTTTTACGTCTAATAAGCTTCATCTTAATTAAAAAATCCCAAGATCTTATCTCCGAAGACCTTCACAAAATCATTATAAGTGACGAAAATAATTAAAGATAAGATTGCAGTCATCCCGATCTTAGTAATAATCCGCTCGGCCTTGACACTTAAGGCCCTGCCTCTTAATTTCTCAATACCTAAGAACAAAATATGCCCACCGTCTAAAACCGGTATAGGTAATAGATTGAAGATCGCCAGGCTTATATTTAAAATCGCGATTAAATGCATCAACGCAATTATCCCCATGCTCGCTGCATCAGAGGTGATTTTAAAGATACGTAAGGGCCCGGCCACGGAATCCTTAAATGATAATTTACCTGTGATCATCCGCCATAGACCCCGGTAGGTTATTTCCGTAAAAACCCAGGTCTTATTTGCTGCTAAAGCACAAGATTCAAAGAATCCATACCTTACAGGTAAAAATTCATCAGCATTCATTATACCTAAGATGCCAACGCTCAGCTTCCGACCCAATAGATCCTCTGCCTCTTTTGGTCTTATAGGTACATCCACATCAAATTCTTGTTTATCGCGTAAAACGATAAGCTTAACAGTTTCACCAATATCTTTACTACGAATAATACCCTGTAACTCTTCCCAATATTTTACCTCTTTACCATCTACTGCTAAAATCTTATCTCCTACTTCTAATCCTGCCTCTTTTGCACCATAATTATCATCAAGATCGCCGATCTTAGTAGTAAAAGTAGGGTATCCTATAAAAAATATAAACCACAACACCAAAAATCCCATGATGTAGTTAAGCATCGGTCCGAAGAAGACGATCTGAAAGCGCTGACCCGGAGATTTCGAGAAATACTCATCACTCTTACCCTTATATTCCTCCAGGTTATCTCCGGCAAGCTTCACATATCCGCCCAAAGGTATAGCGTTGATGCTGTATTCAGTATGATTTTTCTTCTTCTTTAATATTCGCGGGCCAAAACCTAAAGAGAACTTTTCCACCTTAACTCCGACTTTCTTAGCGGCGATAAAATGCCCGAATTCATGCACAATTATCAAAATACCTAAAACCAATAAAAAAATCAACAAAGACATACCGTTACCTCTTTCTTAACTTTAGATTATTAATCACCTTGCAAGCCTCAGCTCTGGCCCAGGAATAAGCATTACGGATATCGGTTAAATTGGGATTAGTTTTATTCTTATGCCTATCCAATACTTTCTTGATCACTTTCGGTATAGAAATAAAATCCAATTTATGCTGCAGGAACTCCTCGACTACCGCTTCATTAGCAGCATTTAATACACAGGGAGCTGTTCCCAGTTCTTTGGCTGCGCGATAAGCTAATTCCAAACAGGGAAACTTCCTGAAGTCGGGCTTTTGAAAATTTAACTCCTTTAATTTATAAAAGTCTAAACTGGGAAGCTTATTCTCTAGTCTCTTAGGGTGTGAAAGAGCGTATTGAATAGGAATGCGCATATCCGTGGCAGATAGCTGCGCAATAACCACTCCGTCAACAAACTCTACCATAGAATGTACTATCGCTTCAGGATGAATAAGGATCTTTATTTTGTTACAGGGTATGCCGAATAAAAACATCGTCTCCAGCAACTCCAGCCCTTTATTCATCAGCGTTGCGGAATCAACGCTGATCTTCCTGCCCATCTTCCATCTCGGATGCTTAATCACGCGACTAACGGTAATATTCCTTAAAGCTCTTACAGGGGTCTGCCTGAAAGGCCCTCCTGATGCCGTAAGATATATATTTTTTAACCTGTTCCCATCCTTACCCGTCAAACACTGCCAGATAGCTGATTGCTCACTATCTATGGGGATAATCCTCACCTTCTTTTCCCGCGCCTTAGCCATGATTATCGGTCCGGCCATAACCAATGCTTCCTTATTAGCTAAGGCAATTCTCTTTTTGGCTTCTATGGCTTTTAATAAAGGCGATAAAGCAGCGGAGCCGCTGATCGCCAGAAGCACCAATTCCACTCTTTTTTGCTTAACCAGAGAGTGTAAACCTTTCTCGCCTACAAATAATTTAACTGCAGGCCTTAATTTTAATTTTAATCTTTCCGCTGCCTGCCGGTTAGTCACGCAGACAAATAAAGGATCAAACTCCTTAATCTGACGCTCTAAGATATCAATCCTAGAGTTTGTACTCAAGGCAATAACTTTAAATTTATCAGGATGATTTCTGATTACTGCCAGTGTATTCTCTCCGATCGAACCAGTTGATCCTAATATCGCGATTCGTTTCATAATTCGTAACTAGTAAATTAGTAATTCGTAATTTTGTTAATTTCTATCCGGACGAAAAGTTTTATTTCTTACATTTTAATTACCAGTTACTAGTTACTGATGTACTAGTTACTGGCATTACTTTAATATTACACTCATATAGAAATAAAACGCAGGCGCAGTGAATAATAAACTATCAATTGAATCCAAAACTCCTCCAAGACCAGGAAATATGACGCCTGAATCCTTTACTTGACAGTCTCGCTTCATCAAGGACTCGGATAAATCTCCCAGCTGTCCGAGGATTCCCAGGAAAACACCCAGGGAAATAAGATGTACATAGCTGAATTCAATAAACGTCCTGCTGATCAAAGCCCCTAATACGCTAAAACATAAACCTCCCCATGCCCCTTCAATAGATTTCTTGGGGCTTACCCGAGGCATCAACGGCCTCTTACCAAAACGTGAACCGACAAGATAAGCTCCGATATCACCTAATTTGGTAATCAGCAATATAGTAGCCAGGAGACCTATGCCTCCGGGAAGATACCTGATCTTAATCAGGAAACTGAAAAGCCAAGAAACATATACTATGCCGAATAATGTCGTAGCAATATCAACTACCACACCGCTGTTCTGCCTTCTTCTAAACTGCATCAGGAATAAAAATAACAAAGCCAGGGTAACAAATAACAGTTCCCAGTTTTTAGTAGTTTCGAAACGGAATAATATCGAAAGAGGTATGATTACACCCATAGCGATGCCAAAATACTTATAGACTCTTATCCCCTTATTCTCAAGCATAGTAAAAAACTCATATAACCCTAGAATTATAAAGAGGATGATCACCAGAGATGTCAGGTAGGAATTAAACCGAAGATCGATCAATAAGCTTGCAGCAATAACCAAAATCAAGATGCTGGTGCTAATTATTCTTTTTGCGAACATTTATTTTCCCGAACCTCCTCTCTCTCACTTTGTACTCACGGATAGCTTGCAGTAGATCCGAACGCTTAAAGTCCGGCCAATATTTTTTAGAAAAATAAAGCTCCGCATAAGAAAGCTGCCAGAGTAGGAAATTACTTATACGCATCTCTCCACTCGTGCGGATTAAGAGATCCGGATCAGGCAGGTTTCGGGTATAAAGATAACGGTTGAATCCCTGCACATCCAAATCTTCAATATCTGCTTTTTTTTCGATCACAGCGGCAGTAAACTGCTTAGCCGCATCTACTATCTCCTGCCTGGCGCCGTAATTCAAAGCCAAAACCATGGTCATCTCTGTGTTATCCTTCGTTTTCTCTTCTGCATCTTTAAGTTTTTTAACGATAGATTCCGGCAGGGGCTCTTTTTTACCGATCACTTTAAACTTTATATTATTCTTATCAAGCTTTCCGATTTCCTCGTCTATGTATTTATCTATAAAACGCATCAATACGTTAACCTCGTTCCTTGGCCTATTCCAATTTTCCGTGGAAAACGTAAAGAAGGTCACCACCTTCACCCCTAATTCTAAACAGGATTCAACTATATCCCTGACTCTCTCAATACCCTCGCGATGACCGGCAGCCCGGGGTAAGTGTCTGGCTTTTGCCCAGCGGCCGTTACCATCCATAATGATCGCTATATGTTCAGGGGTATCATTCTTGTTAATCATCTTTATAATATTATTTAATAAAAAAGGGGATTGTCATCCCCTCTTTCAAGTAAAACTTAATTAGTTTTACCTCCCCCTTATATCATCTTATCTTCCTGTTACTAGTGCATCTTTCAGATCTTCTTCCAGGGCTTCTTTCAGCTTGACTTCCCTATTAATCTCATCCTGCAGGATCGTATTTACGCTCTGCGATTTTGAAAGAGTAGCCTCTGCTTGCTTACGGGCGAGTTGCTCAACTTCTAGCTCTTTCTCTAATCTCTTCAGATTAACGTTAAGCATGTTTGTTTCCTGCAAAAACTTATTCATCCTCTCTTCCAGGTCTATACGCACAGCCATCTCTTTCTCGCGGGCAGCTCTTTGACGATAGGCATTATTACAGGAACCAATCATACCGATAGAAAGTATGACAGACAATACCACTAAAATTAAAATCACTCTGTTCTTTAAGCTTTCTTCCATGTCTTATTTAATCACCTCTTCGCCTAAAGCGTTGGATTTTGTAAGTTCAGGCAGAATTACGATTTCAACTCTTCGGTTGAGTTGCCGTCCTTCCTTTGTATCATTATAAGAAATCGGCTGGTATTCTCCGTAACCGATCGCTGAGAGCCTTTCCGGTGCAACTCCTTCCTTCTTCACCATATGGTCTAAGACGCTTAAGGCACGCTCAGTAGACAATCTCCAATTAGTCTTCCAGGGAGAATGTTTAATCGGTTGATTATCAGTATGGCCTTCTATACCGACCCGGTTATTCGGTACATCTTCTTTTAAAACATCGGCTACCTTGCCTAAGATCGTATATCCCTCACTCCTTATTTTTGCTTGACCGGAATCAAAGAGTAGATCGCCAACCACAGTAACCACCAAGCCCTTTTCCATCATATCAAGGCTTACCTGCTTATTGTCAATTTCGTCTGCCAGAGAAAGCTGAAGCTGTCTCTTGGTACGCTCTAATTCTGATAACTGCTGTGACAATTCCTCGATCTTCATTGCATCGGAACGCCTTCCCTTCTGGAATATAAATGTGCATCCCGTAGCGGAAAAACCTAATAATAATACTAATAAAACCTTAATCGCCCTGCTTCTCATGGATTATACCTCCTCGTTTAGGAAATTCTTTTTGGTGGGTGTTTAACTATAACATAAACCGGGGATTTAGTCAAGCTGTTTTATAGCCAAATTTTTATCTTAAAATCGTCTCTTCCCGGGCAGACCCAACTGATACCAAGTTAATTCTAGCACAAAATATATCCTCTAACCTATCCAGATAGGCCTTAGCATTAGGGTGTAAATTTCTATAACGCTTTGAGCTTCCAATGGTTTTATCCCAGCCGGAAACTTCTTTATATATAGGCTTCGCCCCTCTCAACACCTCAAAGTCATGAGGAAATTCTTTAAATACTTTACCTTTATATTTATAAGCGGTGCAGAATTTGATAGTCTTAAGCCCTTCTAAGATGTCCATCTTCATTATCGCAAGTTCCGAAATGCCGTTTAAGATCACCGCTTCCTTAACCATCACGCAGTCAAGCCACCCACACCTGCGCGGCCTCCCCGTAGTAGCTCCGAATTCATTACCTTTATTACGCATAAATTTACCAAAAACCAAAGAATACTCTGTAGGAAAAGGCCCTTCGCCCACCCTGGTGGTATAAGCCTTAGCCACCCCGATAACCTTATCTATTTTGGTAGGCGGGATACCGGTTCCGATACAGGCACCGCCGCTAAAAGCCGAAGAAGAAGTAACAAAAGGGTAGGTCCCGAAATCGATATCGAGAAAAGTCCCTTGTGCCCCCTCAAGAAGAAGATCCTTCCTATCTTTAATCGCCTGATTTAACAAAATAGATGTATTGCAGATATATTTTGAAAATAATCTTCCGTAATTCAGGTATTCTTTGTAAATACTCTTAAAATCAAATCCTGGGTGATCATAGACTTTTTTGAATATTTCATTCTTCTCTCTAAGGTTATCCTTTAATCTCTCCCGGAATACAGACGGGTTTAAAAGATCAACCATTCTGATGCCGCAACGGATGATCTTATCTGCATAGCAAGGTCCTATGCCCCGGCCGGTAGTCCCTATTTTATTCGTTCTTTTTTTCTCGCGTAGCTTATCCAGGATCTTATGATAAGGCAATATCACATGGGCGAGCGAAGAAATTCTTAAGCGCTTACCGATATTAATCCCTTTAGATGATAACTCTTCTACCTCACATAAAAGCACAGCGGGATCAACCACAACGCCGTTACCAATACAACAGATCTTTCCTTTATGTAGAATCCCCGAGGGAATCAGATGGAATATATATTCCTTATTCCCGGTTACAACGGTATGGCCGGCATTGCTTCCTCCCTGGTAGCGAACAATATAATCCACCTTCTGAGAAAGAATATCGATTATCTTCCCCTTACCTTCATCTCCCCATTGTGTGCCTACTATTATGACATTCATTATTACAATTAGGTTCTAGGTTCTAGGTTCTAGGTTCTAGGTTTGTGCTAACACCTAAAACCTAACACCTAGCACCTAACTACGGTGTCATCGAGAATATCTTCTCGGCAAAATCCGGATACTTGGCAATAAATTTTAACTCATCATCTACTAGCGGCTTCTGATTATGGACGTTGCCATATCTGACTAACTCTAAGATCCTAGCAGCCTCAAGGTCATCATGAAAACGGATCTCTAATTTTTCATAAACATTCCGAAAGCCTTTTATCCCGGAATACTCCCCGGCGGTGATTTTGCGGCCGGTATCGATCACCTCCAGCTCCCCTCTGCCTAACTCCTCATAATCATAAAGCTCATAGTTTCTCCTGTCTTTCAAAGCGCCGTCGGCGTGTATTCCTGATTCATGCGCAAAGGCATTTGCTCCGATTCCCGGTTGATTGATCGGAATTGGCACACCAAAAGCATAGGAGGCATACTTACAGATCCTCCAGGACTTGCGTAAATTTATCCGCTCATCGAGCGAATAATTACGCATACCGCTCCCATATTTAATCGCTAAGATCACTGAAACTAAATCCGCGTTGCCTGCCCTCTCACCCATGCCGTTTATACAGGTATTAATATAGGCATCGCACCCTGCATCGCAGGCAGCCTTGGCACCGGCTAGAGAATTAGCTACTACTAAACCTAAATCATTATGACAGTGGATCTCTATCGGGATCTTAACCGCCTTGAGCAACTGTCTCACTCTTTCATAAATAGTAAAAGGTGTATCATAGCCTAAAGTATCGCAATACCTCAGTCTATGCGCACCTGCCTTTTTCGCTGCCTGGGTAAACTCAATCAAATAATCCATCCTGGTGCGCGAGGCATCCTCGGCATTTACTCCGATAGACTTTGCCCCTGACTTAAACGCATCCCCGACAGCTTGGGTCATCTCTTTTATTACTGACTTATGGTCAAGTTTACCTTTAAATTTATTTACGATCATCTGATCAGAGGTCGAGATAGATAAATTCAGGTGTTTTAATCCCGGGGCTAATTTAAAAGCGGCCTTCACGTCTCCTTTAGTAGCCCTTACCCATCCCCCTAGTCTCAAATCAGCGATCACGCCCTTCTTCGCCAATTCTAGATTAGCATTAAGATAACTTGTCTCATGGCGCGTAACCGGAAAACCGAATTCCGACTGGAATATACCCATATCATTCAAGTACATATTAATCATTGTCTTTTCTAGCTTGGAAAGGCAGATACGCGAAGTCTGCACCCCATCGCGGTTAGTCACGTCAATTATACGAATCTTTGGTTTTGCTTTCATATTTTTACTCCTTGATTATTTTTCGTAACTCCTCTATTGAAGGTACACCTTTTGAGCCAAATATCAAGTAATTATTCACTAAATACGTAGGGCCGAACATTACTTCCAGCTCCTGATTAAGAGTGATATTTTGCCTTAAAAGTGCTGCTCCTTCGTCGCCCCTCGCACAAGTCTTGACTTTATCCAAATCTAATTCCACTGCACAATCATCCCACCAGGAGCTATTGAAATTATCCGCCCTGCAGGAAATATAGCTCCAGAAATTCTGCGGGTAATATTTTTGTATGCAGAGTGCGCGTAAATAGTCTTCGACCTCAAGCGAGCCGTTAGCTGCTTGAAAAATACCATCTTCTTCACCGGCTAAAAAATGAATTTCAGGCGTAAATTCTTCGACTAGCTTTAATAATCCCGCCGAATTTTTATTATGTAAACTCATAAATAAATCTAATTTTCCTTCTGACTTTTTTCTATTAAGAAAATAACTCACGCCGACAAATCTAGGTTCAAGCATATAATATTTATCAACTTTACGCAAGTCTTTCTTAATATTTTCGAAAATTTCCTCTTTCTCCACCTCTTCTCCTAAAAAATAGGCCGGTAAACCGGTAAGAGAGAATTTATTAATCAGGCTCTCCGCTTTTTTCCCGGGATAATATAAATATGAAACATCTAAACCGGGGAAACTCTTCTTTAAGAAATTAACCACATTTTCCGTGTTACAGACAGGACACTCTTTGGGAACAATCATCAAAAGACTTATTTTATTTGCCTTGGCAAATTCACAAATTGAGTCTAAATTACCGGCACTTTTACATATTCCTATGAAACCTTCTCTCTTACAGTTGTTATCTGAGAAACAATCAGGTAAAATAGCAAGTATATCCGGATCATCCTTAATTTTATCTAAAAGGCGCAATTCCTCAATCTCATAACTCGTTAATTCGCCATTTTTTATTGTCAATTCTGCCTTCCCTAACTTACGCCCCTGCCAACTCGGGTATAGAACCAGAGTATCTGCGACTTTTTTATAAGGCTCTTTACCTGCCTGCCCATGCCCATTGCCTTCTATAAGAATATCTATGCCTTTAGCCATCTTTATCAGATCTAAGTTCAGATTTGGCTGAAGAGTACTTAAAACTATGATAAAATCTACGCCTTCTTCTCTTAACCTGGCTTCTGCCTCTAAAGCAGATCTAACCGGCTCAACAATCTCAAGTTTCGTTAATTTACGCTGCACGGAGAAGGGAGTTACCCCAATGATACCGAATTTAATACCTGCGGTCTCTTTTATGGTATAAGGCAAAACTTGGTCGGATTTTAAATTAGATGATAAAAATTTGATCTTTGTTTTACTGATACCGCCCTCAAAGAATTCTTCTCCTAAATTAAACTCCGCCTCACCCACTCCCGCTGCATCATATTCGATTAATTCCATTGCCTTAAGGTTTGCTAAGGCTCTCCTGCTGTCAAGTTCAGAATTCTGGGTATAATCATCAAAGGTTCCTCCGGCAAAAAAATTACCGGAATCAAGAATCAGGTTGTCAGGATATTTTTTCTTCAGGCTCTTTATCAGAGTAGCCCTTCTTGCAGCACCTCCGTCTGGTTCAATCGGACAGGAACAGGGATAAATCATTCCGTGGGTCTCTCCGCTATAGAAAATTGTTATTTTCTCTGCATATGCACTTGTAAAAGCAAATAACAAAATAGAGGTAGCGTATAGCATATAGCGCATAGGGAATTTTTTCATTAGAGTTTTATCACCGTAACGCTTAAAATATTCTCCAGTTTCTTTATCTTATTCAATATCTCGCTGGATACAGGGCTATCAACGTTTAAAACACTGATAGAAGTCCCGCCCGGCTTATCGCGACCAAAGGTCATAGCAGCGATATTAATATTGTGTTTACCCAAAAGCGTACCTAAATTACCGATAATCCCCGGCTTATCGCGATTCTGGATAAAGATCATCTCGCCAACCGGAACCAGCTCTACATAATATTTATCTACCTTAACGATCCTCGGCTGTTTGTTGGAAGAGAGGGTCCCTGAAATTCGTCTTGTTTCTTGATCAGTAGTTATTTCTAATTGAATTAAGGTTACGAATTCTTCCTCACGGGAAGACT
>JBDRLC010000008.1:0-18700 GCA_043813305.1 Candidatus Omnitrophota bacterium
CAGATCCAGAATCTGGCGTCCTACCATTAGACGACAGGGCAGTAAGGTTTATAACCCTATATATTAAGAGCGTGAATTTATTTCTTACAAAAACAGATAAAATCCAAAGACGCCTTTCTCAAATTATTTTTTGAGAGCATAAAATCTTGAAAAGAGATACCTTTATAAAAACACTCTATCGGATTTATACGCTTAGGAAAAGGCTTAAATAACCCGATTTTCTTTAGTCTCTGAAAAAATCTGTGCTTCAAGGTCAACTGTAAACCATACATCTCTACTTTACTAAATACCTTTAATAGCAGTTCTTTTAACTCGATTGCGTTGAATTCCTTCTCATGATAATAATTCTTATCATACGGCTGCCCCGGCTTCATCGTAACTTCTTTGTTTAGGGTAGAGACGTAAAAAATCCCCTTGGTTTTTAGAGCTTTGTAAATCGTAGATAAATATTCTAATAGCATATCTTCCTTAATGTGCTCTATTACCTGAAAAGAACAGATAATATCAAAGGCTTCATCCCGGACTGCCAGATTAACCGCATCCATCAAACAGTAGCTTAGATTATCTGTTTTGTATTTATCCTGCGCCCTCTTGGCATGCTCAAATTCGCGGTCAATACCGACTACATGGCCCGCTCTCTTTGCCAAGTAAGAATCCCCATGACCATATCCGAATCCTACATCTAATATCCTCTTATTCGCGGCATTTTTTCCTACAAGATAATAAGGATACAGCTTCTCAATATAAAATTTTGGGTGAGTGTTTTCTGGGTCTATAATCAACCCGGGCGGTTTCTCTTTAACTTCCATCTTCACTTGGCTCCTGTTATCCGCTTGTGTAAACTACCGCAATCTGATGAATCTTATAACTTTTTCCTTTATAGGCTGTGGTCGCAGTTACCGCACCCCAATTCACCCTCTCCACGGCCTTACCTACGGTATAGCTATGCAATAAGTCATCTCCCTGTCTTTGCCCAAAGCCGGGAAGAACAGAGGTGGTGATGTAATCACCTACCTTTACATCACCGTTAATATTGGAAACCCAGAGCCGTCCATCCCCCAAAGCATTGACTACAGCAAATTTTTCTTTTGCCTGCGACCTATACCAATGACTTGGCCCTAAAGAAGAGGAGGTGGAAACAAGAACTCCCATTACCCTTTTGTCATTCGGTATTTCTGAAAGTCTCACCGTAGGAAGGGTGTCTGAAAGGGAAACCTCTCCATCAACTAGCCTTGTATAGTTTTCTCCGGTTACAGAAACTATCATCCCTGGTCTTGCGCTTATAGGAAAATTTTCTGTCAACTTAACCTCATGGGTTCCGGTAAAAGACCGGTAATTTGCGCATTCTCCCCCTGAATATTGCACTCGTCCGGAAGTAGATTTTATCAAACCAAAGGCAAGAAATAAAATAATTAATACAATGACCATGGTGAATAAGTTTTTCTTTTGCATCTAAATCCTCCTCTTTTTTATAGATTTAAGAGAAAACTTTATGCGGCAGTAAAGTGCAGATAAAAATGCTCATAATCATTATCACCGCAAGCGCAACGGAGAATAAGATAATCAGGCTGGAGAGAGAAATAATTCTTAAGAAAATACGCTTCATCTTTTAGATAATCTTATAATCTACTTTTGAATTTGCTCCAGGGGAAATTTGTGCCGGGGCATTCTGTCTTTGCTCCCCGGACCTGGCTGTGTCCGATTACTTTCTCTACAGGAATCTTATAATGTTTCTTAAGGCGGTCCACCAACCAGACCAGTGAGTCCAATTGCCTTGCGGAAACATATTCCTTGCTGAAATTTCCTACCAGACAGATGCCGATCGCCTTACTATTCATACCCGAAGCCTTGCAATGCGAGCCATTCTGCTGTTTCAGCCAACGCGGCGCAACCTCAATCTGGCCATCCTGCTTACCCTTTGTGCCGTTATCAATTACGAAATGATAACCCAGCCCTCTCCAGCCTTTGCTATTGTGCGACCGGTCAAAATCTAAAGCAGTTCCTGAGTCGGTGGCACTGTGATGGATAATAATGTATTTCCATTTACTAGAAGGATAAAGCGTAACTACAGGCACGAGGCCTGAAGCATTCGGGATAACCAGCTTTTGCCCCTTTAATAAGAAACTCGGGTTCCTGATGCCATTGGCCCGGATTATATCCTGAGAATTGACATTATACATTTTACTTATGCGCCATAGCGTCTCTCCGGGGGCAACTACATGAATCACATCTCCTCTGGCAGGGGTAGGAAATAGAGCGGGGGTAGGGTAAGGAGCAGGTGTAGTAGTCTGAAGCGGAGCAGTTACACAAGAGCTAAGCAACATCACAAAGATGATTAATATCCCGCCATAAAATATTTTTTTTATTTTAAAGTTCGCAGTGCGTCGAGGCATACTCAATAATGGTGGCAAGGTCCTGCTTTGATATTTTCATTATTCTGGCGCTGATTTCAGATTTATTATCTTCGAGAGAAGTAAACCTTACTACCTGTATTATTGCAGAAATAGGGAAGGTGCTGATTCCCTCGGGCAAATCTATCTCTATAGGCAAGACTTCCCCAATCGGTATGACTTTCTCGGATAAGAAAGAAATGCCGTCCCGGCTGATATCTTTAGTTATGGACTTTTTATATTCGCCCTGTACGGGAAAGTGCACCTCGATCTCTGTCTTAAATCTTATAGCCCGCCTGCGCTCTACTCCTCTGTAGTTCTTTGTATCTATAAAAAACGGGAGATTTTTCTTTTCCTCCCCCTTGCTGACGGAGATCAAAACCTTATAGTAGGACTCAAGAGCCGACGCCACTTCGGAGGTAATTCCTACAAACGGTATCACTTTTAGACCTGTAGCTTTCTCGACCTCCTGAATCGCTTCCTCATCAAGTGGATCGATCATCACCACCATCAGGGTCTCTCCCTGCCTATCTACGGGAACAAGCCAATATTTTTCAACTAAGTCAACCGGAAGTAAATCTACGACCTTCTGGGATATATCATAAGACATCAGGGGAAGATAGGGGATCCCGAACTGGACACAGAGACACTCTGCTAATTCGCTTTCTTCTATATGGTCATAATGAAGCAGATATTGGGTGATACTGCGGCCGTATTGCTTAGAATATTCTAGCGCCTTATCCAATACCTCCTGGGTGATAATCCCTTTGGCCAACAGAATGTCGCCGATCTTCTGCCTCCTCTTTATTTTAGCTGCTACTAAAGGGTTTGCTTCCTTGGCTATTTTCTCTTGCTCTTTCTCTTCGTCTTCTTTTTTGAATTTTATGAAGTCAGCATCCCAGACCTTTAATTGCTCGCTCTTTTCCTTTAGTTCTTTTTCAAGCTGCGCATTAGCTTTGCTCAAATTTTGCAACTGCTCATCCTGGTTGCTCAATTTATTCTCTAGCTCTAGGTTTTGTTTTTTTAATTGCTCCTGCTCTGCGCTGGCAACTTGATGGTCATCTTTTTCTTGCGTCAGATCATCCGTCTTACTCTTATATACAACGATGCTCTGCCTGGCCTGCTCTAGTTTATTGATTATCTCTTTATTCTCCTTTTCTAAGATCTCTAATTTTTCGTTCTTATTTCTAACCTCTTCTTCTAGCTCTTTCTGTTTTAGCTCTTCTGTTTTTGTCTGGACCTGAGGGATTATCTTCTCCTGTTGCGCCCCTTGTTCTGCAACTTTTTCTTTTAGCCTCTGATTCTCATCTTTAAATTGCTCTAATTCTCTCTTAAGGTTCTGCCCTGTTTCTTTAAGATCCGCGTTCTCATTTTTTAAACGTTCGGCCCTGATCTTATCGACACGAAAAGATTCCCTCTGCTTGAATAACTCATCGCTGATATCTGCTTTCTCTTTTTTTAAATTCTCAAGCTCCTCTTCTAGGTCGCTATGCTTAACTATGGCCTGCTGCACCTGCTTGTTTGATGAATCGGCTTTGATCTCTTGATAAACGCTCTTTGTATTTTCTTTGTTCTTCTTTTTAGCGCGGGATCTAAGAACGCCGGCTAAAACAGCAAAAAATAGCATTGCCACAACTATTTCCGCTGCTATAAATAACCGGGATAAAATAGCAAAATCTAAAATCATCTCTTTCATGCGCGTTAAGGCCGAGAGGTTATCAGAGGGCCTTTTTATCTACATATTTCTTCGCTTCATGTAAAGCCGAACTCACACTAAAATACCCCATGGGGGAAGATTTGTACTTACTATGAACGAATACCTTCCACCACCATTCTTGACCCGAGCCGTAAATAAAGATCTCACAATTTCTATATGTTTCTGTATATTGCGACTTTTTCTTTCCCACCTTTACAAGATACCCTACCAGAGATTCTCCTGGAACCACTGATCAGCTTTCTTGGCAGCCTCCCAATCTTCTTTTGCCCCGTAAAAAGCACCTTCAGCCGCTCCTTTAATTGTCCCACACCCGCTGGCTAATAATAGAAAAATGGTCAAAGTAAACAATGCGAGACATTTCTTTAACATCAGTCCTCCTTTTTTACCCCGTTAGAGGCAGGCTGCCTTCGGCAGCCATCAGCCACCTAAGGTGTCTTGCCTCTAACGGGGTTTACCCACTTCAATAGTCTTTTTTTTGTCAGCTCTCTGCCTAAATAATATATTACCTCAAATAATCCCGGTCCGATTGCCTTTCCGGTAAGGGCGACCCTGATCGGATGGATAAGTACTTTTGTCTGGATATTTAATTCTTTCACTAAATCTCTGAAGCTCTTCTCAATTGACATTATATCAAATTCCTCCAGCGAATCCAGTCTTTCTACAAAAAACCCGAGCTCCCGCGATAGATCCTGGCTTAAGAATTTCTTTTGCGCTTCTGGATCCATCTTAATATCCTGTAGAAAAAAGAAATCAGCCCAGTCCACAAAATCATTTAATACCGACAGGCGCGCCTGAAACAACTTCACCAAAGATACTATGCGCTCTTTGTCAAAATTGTCTTTCTCGATATATTTCTTTTCTAACAATAAAGGGATGATCTTTTCCGTCAACCCTGCTGTATCTTGCTTCTTGATATACTGATTATTCATCCATTTAAGCTTATCGAGGTCAAGGGTAGCGGCGGTTTTATTAACGTTTTTGATATCGAATAATTTTATTGCCTCTTTTATATTGATAATTTCCTGATCTTGCCCTGGAGACCAACTTAAAAGCAGAAGATAATTAACCAGGGCCGAAGCAAGATAACCCATATTACGGTATTCGGAAATCGAAGTAGCGCCGGTCCTCTTAGAAAGCCTGCCACCGGCCTTACCTAGGATTAAAGGCAGGTGCGCAAACTTAGGTATTGGGAAACCCAGCGCTTCGTATAGCAGAACCTGTTTAGGGGTATTAGAGATATGGTCGTCTCCTCTGATAACATGGGAAATATCCGTCGTCGCATCGTCGACAACGCAGGCAAAATTATATGTAGGGGTTCCATCTGACTTTATTAAGACTTGGTCTTTAATCGCGTCAGAGTCGAATTCAATCTCTCCCCGGATTAAATCATGGATTTTAATCTTACGCGGCTCGACTTTAAAGATCACCGCCTCGGCACCCTGATTGGATCTTTCTATATATGCCCTGCCGTCCTTTAATAACTTATCGGCGAATTCTTTATAGAGTTTGAATCTTTGGCTTTGATGATTTATCTCATCCCATTTAAAACCCATCCATTCTAAACTCGATAATATCTCATCCAGATACTCCTTCTTTGAACGCAGCTGATCCGTGTCTTCTATCCTTAATATAAATTTACCCTGATTGGCCCTGGCGAATAGCCAATTAAATAAAGCTGTGCGTGCTCCTCCGATATGCAGATTACCGGTCGGCGATGGTGCGAAGCGAACCCTAATCATGATTTGACTCCCTGTGAGCGTAGTCCCGAGTTCCACCAAGGGACGAAGCGAACCCTAATCATTTCAGTTGCGCCCCCTCTTTAAGTGCCCGGAAATTAATCTCTACTAAATTTTTCTTATCCTGCGGAGCAATACTTGAAATCGCTGCCAACGCACTCTTTAAACTCACTGATTTCTTTTTCGCCACTAAAGTTCCCAGGGCGAGCATGTTAGCCACACGGATATTGCCTAATCGTGAAGCAATCTCAGTAAAAGGGTATTTATAATTACGTGTATTCTTATAACCATCAACCGATACTAAAGAACTGTTCATAATCAGAAGGCCCTGATTGCTTATTCTGTTTCTGAACTTCTCTAAAGACGGTCTATTCATTACGATCAAAATATCGGCTTTATCGATAAAAGGGGAGCTAATCTCTTTATCTGATAAGATCACCATACAATGGGCAGTCCCTCCACGCACCTCTGCACCGTAAGAGGGCATCCAGGTCACAAACTTACCTTCTCTCATCGCCGCCTCAGCTAAAACCTTTCCCAGCAGCATGATCCCCTGTCCGCCTGCACCTGCGATTATAATTTTCTCGGTCATCTCTATTTTAGCCTACCTAACGGAAACTCTTTAATCATCACGTTCTTTAACCAGAGCAATGTCTCCTCGGGAGTTATACCCAGATATGTCGGACAGGGGGAAAGTATCTCTACTAAAGAAAACCCTACTTTATTGATCTGGTTACAAAATGCCTGTTTTATCGCCTTCTTTGTCTTGATGATCTCCTGGGGTGAGTGTAAGGATGTACGCTCGACAAATTTCACTGCCAAGAATTGGCTTAAGATCTCAGAAACCTTCAAAGGGTAACCTTCTATTTCCGCCCGCCTACCATTCGGGCTAGTGGCTGTTCTCTGGCCTAATAACGTAGTGGGCGCCATCTGACCGCCTGTCATGCCATAAATCGCGTTATTGATAAATATCACGGTGAGGTTTTCTCCCCGGTTTGCCGCATGAATAGTCTCAGCTGTACCGATTGCGGCGAGATCTCCGTCACCCTGATAAGTAAAAACAATATTATTCGGCCTTACTCTTTTTATCGCGGTCGCTACTGCCAAGGCACGGCCGTGCGCTGCTTCGGAACAGTCAAAATCCCAGTAATCATAGGCGATCACCGCACAGCCCACCGGAGCTATGCCGATAATTTTTTCTCTGATGCCCAATTCATCCACTACCTCAGCGATTAATCTATGCGCTGTGCCATGACCGCAGCCAGCACAATAGTGTGTTGATACATCTCGTAAAGATTTAGGATGACTGAATATCTTTTTCATTAATTTAGTAATTTAAGAATTTTGTCTGTAATTTGCTCTTCCGCGGGTATTCCTCCCCCGGCCCTACCGATAAATTCGACTCCAAACTTTCCGTTAAGCACTAGCTGGACATCCTCTATCATCTGGCCGTAAGACATCTCGATAACTAAAAACTTTAAGTCCTTACTGCGGGCTGCCAGGCCTTGAAAAATCTTTCTGGGAAATGGCCATAATGTTATTGGGCGGATTAAGCCGACTTTTTTATGCTTCTGTCTTAATTTGCTGACGGCACTCTTTACGATCCTGGCCATTGATCCATAAGCGACCAGGATGACTTTAGCATCATCCAGGAAGAGACTTTCGCTAAGCTGTTCTTTCTCCTGAATCTGCCTGTATTTATTCTGGAGCTTAAGATTAAATGTTTCTAAATCCCCTTCTTTCATATAAAAAGATTTGACGATATTCGGCTTCCTGCCCTTACATCCTGTCAACGCCCACGGTTTTATTTTGGATTTTGAATTTTTAATTTTAGATTTAATCACCATGGGTTCCATCATCTGCCCTAACATCCCGTCGCCTAAAATAATCACCGGGCTGCGATATCTGTTTGCTAAATCAAAGGCACGAATCATTAATTCATAAGCCTCCTGAACAGAAGAGGGAGCAAGCACTATAGGATGATAATCTCCATGTCCGCCTCCGCGCGTAGCCTGAAAATAATCGGATTGCGCAGGCCAAATATTACCTAATCCCGGACCTCCGCGCATTACATTTACGATTACAGCGGGCAAATCCGCTCCGGCTATATAAGAGATCCCCTCCTGTTTAAGGCTCATGCCCGGGCTAGAAGATGAAGTCATCGCCAAAGCACCCGCTGCTGCAGCACCGAATACCATATTTATTGCGGATAATTCTGATTCTGCCTGAATAAAAATCCCTCCTACTTCAGGCATGCGCCTGGACATGTAGGCGGGTATTTCATTCTGGGGGGTAATCGGGTAGCCTGCATAAAAACGACAACCGGCCTGAATTGCGCCTTCGGCCATTGCCTCATTTCCAGTAATCAAAATCTTTTTGCTCATATTTCTTTATACACTTCAATGCAGCAATCAGGGCAGATGATTGCGCACATCGCACAACCTAAGCACTGAGAGCCGGATATAAATTCGACGTAGTTTACTCCGCGTTTATTTAGCTTTGCGCTCTTATTAATAGTTTTTTTCGGACAGACATTGATGCAAAGAAAACATCCCTTGCATTTATCTTTGTTGATCGTAACCTTAGCCATTCTTCTTCACTGTTTCTCTGATTCTTTGAGCAATACCGGCTGCGGTGAGCCCATAATCTCCTAACAAGAGATCTCTCTTACCGTGGACGATAAATTCACAGGGCAAACCAATCCTCACAACCGGTTTATCGATTTGTTCGCAGATCGCACTCCCAAAGCCACCATCTACAATACCCTCTTCTACACTAAAAATAAAGTCTGTTTTATCCGTGGCCTCTTTGATTAAATCAATATCTAACGGCTTGATAAAACGTGCATTTACCAAAGTCCCTAATAAACCCTCTTTCTCTAATGCTTCAATTGCCTCATAAGAAGGCGCCACCATGCTACCCAGGCCAATCAGAGTAAAATCTCTGCCCTTCTTCATAACTTCCGCCTTACCCAACTGGATGCTGGACGCTGGATGCTGGACGCTGGATTTTTTACTAGGATAAAGTATCAAGGATCGAGGATCAAAAGCCTTAGGGTATCTAATTGAAACTGGCTTATCTATATTTATAGCAAATTCAAGCATTGCTTCTAATTCAGCACCATCTCTGGGGGCCATCACTACTAAATTGGGAATATTCTTCAGATAACTAATATCGTGGCTGCCTTGATGCGTAAACCCATCCTCTCCGACGATGCCTGCGCGGTCAACTGCAAACACTACCGACAGATTCTGCAGCGCAATGTCTTCGATAATCTGATCATATGCCCTCTGTAAGAATGTGGAATATATCGCCACCACCGGCTTCAAGCCTGCCTTCGCTAAACCAGCGGAAAAAGAAACCGCATGCCCCTCAGCAATACCCACGTCAAAAAACCTCTGCGGATATTGATCACGGAATTTATCCAGGCCTGTTCCTTCCGGCATCGCAGCGGTTATCGCCACTACCCTCTTATCCTTCTTCGCTAGTTCTACTATCTTTTTACTGAAGACTTGCGTGTAGGTTCTTAAGGCTGAGTTGACTTGGGCCTTGCCGGTAAGAACATCGAAGGGGCCTGTGCCGTGGAACCTAACCGGTTCATTCTCCGCCGGAGCATAGCCCCTACCCTTCTTGGTAACCACGTGTAGTAATTTCGGTCCTTGGATATTTAAGATATTTTTTAGGGCGCCTAGCAGTGTCGGAAGATCATGGCCGTCCAGCGGACCAAAATAACGGAATCCCAGCTCCTCAAAGAACATACCCGGAATAAATAAGCCTTTAAGGCCCTCCTCAAATCTATTGGCGATCCTGATCAGACGGCTGCCTTTGGGTACGCGTGACTTAAAAAATCCCTCCAGGGAATTCTTGAAACGGTTATATATAGGCAAAGAGATAATCTTATTCAGATAAGTACTTAGGGCACCAACGTTTGGGGCAATACTCAACTCGTTAGTATTTAAGATTACCAGTATATCTTTTTTCAGGTGCCCGGCGTTATTCAGCCCCTCAAAACAAGGCCCCCCGCTTAAGGAACCGTCACCGATCACAGTTACTATTTTGAAGTGTTCTTTTTTCGCTAGATAACCCCTGGCACAAGCAAGGCCCAATGATAAAGAAACTGCGTTAGAGCTGTGGCCTGTAGTAAATGTATCGTAAACAGATTCGTCTTTACATGGAAAACCACTTATTCCTTTGTATTGACGCAGAGAGGAAAAATCTTTATTTCTGCCGGTTAAAATCTTGTGGGCATAGGTCTGGTGCCCTACGTCAAAAATTATTTTGTCGCGGGGCAAATCAAGACAGCGGTGCAAAGCAATAATCAGCTCTACTGCACCTAGGCTGGAGGCAAGATGGCCTCCGGTCTTAGAGACAACATCAACGATCCTTTCCCGGATCTCCGAAGCAAGAATCGTAAGTTTCTCGACATCTAAGGACTTAAGGTCTTGGGGTGAATTGATTTTTTCTAATAACATCATTAATCTTGTGGGTCAGAATCCTCTGCGAATTTTTCCAGAGAGTATTTATCCTCTTTCTTGATCAATGTCTGGACTTTACGCTGAGCTTCATTAAGCGTTGCCGAACATCCCTGGGCTAATTTGATGCCCTCTTCGTATTTTTTTAGCGACTCGCCGAGGGTCAGCTTTCCGTCGGCTAGCTCATCGACAATCTTCTGAAGTCTTTTGACGTCATCTTCAAAACGCTCTTTTTTCTCTTTTGTCATCTTTAATTACCTCCCTGACCGTACTAATAAAGATCCCTTTATCTAAAACTGTTTTGATTTTATCGCCCTGTTTAAGACCGGATACATCTTTTATAATTTCGCCTGTCTCAAGGCGCGTACTTAGACTGTAACCGCGGGATAACACCGAAAGCGGACTAAGTGCTTCTAATTTCTCTATTAAGTAAGACAACTTTTCCCGGGTGATATTTAAAATCTGCTTGATCTGCCGGTTCAATCCTGCGGCAAATTCATCGACTAACTGCTGTTTTTCTGATAGTCTATCCAAAGGGCTGACCAACGCACCCAATAAAACCGCCAGGATATGCTTTAAGTTATAAATCACCTCTGCAATAGAAGCAGATAGGCTATGGCAGTAATTATCCATATCTGCTAAGAGAGCATTCTTTTTATCTACGATGATTTTAGCGGCAGCTGAGGGCGTCTCCACAAATACATCTGCGACCAGATCTGCAAGCGTTATATTAATTTGGTGCCCGACCGCAGAGATCGTGGGGAATCTGGAGTTATATATTGCCCGGGCAACGATCTCCTCGTTAAATGACCAGAGATCCTCAATGCTCCCTCCGCCCCGGGAGATTATCAGAGCATCTATTTGGCCAAACTTATTAAAATCTTCGATAGCTTTAGCGATCTCTTTGGCAGCAGTCTCGCCCTGTACGCGTACAGGGCGAATGATCAGATCAACAAAAGGCGCTCCCTTCTTCAGTATCTGCAATATATCCCTGAGGGCAGCGCTGTGGCTCGAAGTAACCACTCCCACCTTAAAGGGCATAGAAGGCAGTGGCTTTTTATGTGCCTGATCAAAAAGCCCTTCTTTAAAAAGTTTTTTCTTTAATTGCTCAAAGGCAAGCTGGCGGGCTCCGATCCCTTTGGGCTCGATCTTCTCCACGATCAATTGGTAATTTCCCCGGGGAGGGTAAACATCGACCTTGCCGAAACAAACTACCTTTAACCCGTCTTCGATTTTGAACTTAACTTCTTTATTCGCCCGGCTGAACATCGCCGCCGCGAGCACCGCCGATTCATCTTTGAGAGAAAAATAAAAGTGGCCGGAAGCAGCGGTTTTAAAATTAGAGACTTCCCCTTCGACCCAAACCTCGCCGAAGGTATTCTCTAAAATCAGTTTGATATCCTGGGTAATCTCGCGGACTTTATAAACACGTCTCTCTAAATCTTTAGGTTGAGAGAATAAATCAGGGGCTAATCTGGACATACTTTATTCTGATTGCTCCACTTCCTGTTCCTGCTCGATTAAAGTTGTTTTTTCTGTAGCTTCTGCAGCTTCTGCAGCTTCTGCAGCAGGCTGCTCTAATCCCTGCTCTTTCTGCACCTCTATAGGCTTGCTATCTAAAATAATCATATTCAGGGAATAAGGATTCATCGTAAACGTCTCTTGATAAATGTCAGAGGTAATCACTTCTTTTTTCCCCACCGGATTGAAGGGACAATCAAGCCTACAACTGGAATCGACTACATACTTTTCGTATAAATAATTTCCTTTGAGGTTCTTGATTTCAACTGTTATCTTACGCGGTTCTTGGGCAAGAAGTATCGCCCTATTATTTAGCACCCTCGCTTTCTCAAGCATCACCTTAACTCTTTTGCGTAGGCGCTTTGAGCCGGAGACTTCAAGCTCGCCTCTGAGGAACTTTTCGAATCTCTCTGATTTAATAAATCTTAACAATCTCTCTCTGTCTCCTGCGCCTAACGTGGCAATATGCTTGGCAAGATAATTCATCGCCGTATTAGGATCTATATAATTGTAAAGCAGTAGGATAACCCGGCCCTTTTCTCTAGTGGCGATAGCACCGACAAAATCATCCTTAAACTTTGTCAAAAACATATCCCTACCTAAAAAGCTAAGCATCTTATAAGCGTTATATACCGCTTTTTCTCCCCCTTTATATTTAGAGCTTTCAGGATCGAAATAAAAGATTCCCGTATTTCTCGCCACCCCTTCCTTATTCTCCTGAAAATCTTCCAGAGAAAAATAGGTCTGATAATCAATCCCCGATTTATACATATTCTTGATACGTGCGGGGATAAAACTTGAGCAAATGTAAGATTTCTCTCCTCTCTCAGGTGAAATATTGGCTCCTGCATCAAAATTCCACTCGTCAATAATCAAAGGCGTATTGGGGTCGAACTTAAAATATGTTAACCATTCCCTGATCAGACTAACCACATTCTTCTTGTATCCGGTGATTTCTTCTTCTGAGTCGGGCGAGGTAGAAAATGTATGCCAACTGATAAAATCTAAAGGCAGCCGGTATCTATAGCAATATTGAATCAGTTCATAGATCATCCCTCTTTCCGGGGTAATGATCGTGTTACCGTCGATACTCTGAAACCACCAGCTCACGCTAGGTCCGCCTAGAGGTATAAATATTTTTGTCTCGGTTCTTAACTCTTTTATGCTTTCGGCCACCATCCGGTATAGATTAAAATAATCCTGTCTTCTGCCAAGAAAGAAATCGTCAAGATCAGGCGCATTCCAAACTTCATACCAGATATTATATCTTTTGTTACAGCTCAGTTCTTTGATGTATCCTTTGACCATCCTCTTAAACTCCCTTAAGTCGCGAAGAGGACTCTTCTTATCTAAAACCCTTCCTAAACCGTCTGGCGTGCCGAATAAATTCAAGATAACTATGCCTCCGGCATCACTTATCTTCTTAATTATGCGCTCGTAATTAGTCAAGAGGATTTGTTGCTCGTCTTCCTTCCCAGAGAGTTTCTCTATTTCCCACAGGCTAAACTGTAAGCGATAAATTCCTTTAAATCCGATGTCATTCTCCCAGTTTTCCAGGACTGTGCCATCTGCCAGAGTTTGAGGCCAGGAGTTTTTGCGATGAAATCCCCTGCCGCTAAGATCTATATTCGGCCTGAATATCTTCGGCAGAAAGACCGTATCAGCCTCGATGTCTAAGCTAAATTTTAAATCAGCCTCCTGGGCGGCAAATACAACAGCTCTAAGCTGTAAGCTATAAGCTATAAGTAGAAATATTGCCAAGCGGTTAAAAATCTTATTCATTCTTTTAATTTTCGTTGAATTCTTTCTATAGATTTTGCTTTCCCTGAACCTTCATCTATATCTAATACTACTGCGGCCAACTTTACATTCTCTTCGGCAATCTGAAATCTTGTAGGCATGGAAGTAATGAATCTTTCCAAGACATCATCTATTTTCCTGCCAATCACGGAATCATAGGAACCAGTCATGCCTGCATCTGTTAGATATGCGCTTCCTTGCGGCAGGATCCTTTCATCCGCAGTCTGGATGTGGGTGTGGGTCCCGATCACAGCAGAGACCTTGCCGTCTAAATACCAGCCGAGAGCGACCTTCTCTGAAGTAGCTTCCGCATGCACATCGACAATAATTACTTTGGTTTCTTTCGATAATTCCTTCTGGGCTTTGATACAGGAGCGAAACGGACACTCTAGCGCCTGCATAAAAACCCTGCCGTTGACATTCGCCACTCCGACGGAATTACCCTTTTTCGTCTTAAACACAGCAAAGCCTCGGCCTAAACAGTCACCGGGATAATTCATCGGCCTTAAGACCCTCTGCTCCTGATTAATGAACTCGAAGATCTCTCTCTTCTTCCAAATATGATCACCGGAAGTAAGCACATCGATTCCGTAACTAAACAACTCCTCTGCCACGCGGGGAGTTATACCGGAACCTCCGGCTGCGTTCTCCGCATTGGCAATCACGAAATCCAACTTATATTCTTTGACCAGATTAGGAAGAAGCTCTTTTATCGCATCCCGTCCCGGCCTGCCGACTATGTCGCCGATAAATAAAATATTCATATTTCGTAATTCGTAAATGCGTAACTAGTAACTCGTAATTTAAAATCTATTGCCCGACTAGATTACTAGTTACGAGTTACTAACGTACTAGTTACTGATTTTATTTTGCGTATTCGATTGCCCTGGTCTCACGGATCACGTTCACTTTAATCTGACCGGGATATTCCATACCCTCTTCTATTTTCTTACGGATCTCTCGCGATAAATTAACCGCTTCGTTGTCTGAAATCTTCTCCGGCTGTACGATTACCCGGATTTCACGTCCGGCCTGAATAGCAAAAGACTTCTCAACGCCTTTAAAAACATTAGCTATGGACTCTAGTTTTTCCAATCGTTTGATATAAGTCTCTAAAGTCTCCCTGCGCGCTCCGGGCCTGGCAGCGCTGATCGCATCTGCTGCTATTGCTAGAACATCATAGAGGCTCTGGGGTTGCGACTCTTCATGATGCGCTTCAATCGCAGAAATTACTACCTGGGATTCATTATACTTTCTGCATAGATCCGCACCGATCTTTGCGTGCGTGCCTTCGATTTGGTGGTCTACGGCCTTACCTATATCATGCAACAGGCCGATGCGTCTGCCTAACTTAAAATCCAATCCTAATTCCGAAGCCATAATCCCCAAGAGAAAAGATACTTCTTTGGAGTGTTGCAAGGCATTCTGGCCAAAGCTGGTTCGATACTTCAATCTTCCCAAAAGTTTAATCAGTTCAGGATTCAGGCTATTCACCCCCGCCTCAAATACCGCGTGTTCCCCCTCTTCGCGGATCTTACCATCCATCTCTTTTTTCGTTTTCTCAACCAACTCTTCAATTCTTCCGGGATGGATTCTTCCGTCAGCGATAAGTTTCTCTAGAGTTAAACGCGCGATTTCTCTACGCACGGTATCAAAAGCAGACAAGGTCACTGCTTCCGGAGTATCGTCGATGATCACATCTACGCCTGTGGCCATCTCCAGAGCGCGGATGTTTCTGCCTTCTCTACCAATAACCCTGCCTTTCATTTCATCGTTGGGTAGGGTAACCACGCTGACCGTCGACTCAACAGTATGCTCCGCAGCGCAGCGCTGGATTGCCAGGCTTAAAATCTCCTGTGATTTCTTATCTGTGGTAACCCGTAATTCTTCTTCCTGTTTTTTGATCAACACTGCTTTTTCTGCGCCTAGCTCCTCGTTCAACCGGTTAAGCAGTATCTGTTTAGCCTCTTCGGCGGAAAGTGAAGAGATCTTCTGTAACCTCTGTTTTTCTTCGGCAATCAGCGTATGCAGTTGATTATCCTGCGCCTTGATTGACTCTTCCTGTCTCTTGATATTTTCGTGCTTATCGTTGATTTCCTTTTCCTTCTTCTCCATAAGGTCAAGCCTGCGTTCGATATTCTCTTCCTTCTGCGCAAGTCTCCTCTCAAGCCCTGAGATTTCCTGTCTTCTCTCCTTTGTCTCGCGGTCAAAATCCTGACGCATCTTGTAAAGAAGATCCTTGACCTCTAAGTCGGCTTCCCGACGCCTTGCCTGTGCTTCATTCTTGGCCTGCTCTAAGATATATTTCGCCTGTGATTCCGCGGTCCTGACCTTTTTCTCGGCGACATTCTTCCTTAAGAAATATCCTAGAGCCGTAGCAACTAATGCAACAACGGCACTTACGATTATAATTAACATAGGGTTCCTCAACCTCCTTCTAAATTAACTCTCTAGATTTTTTGAACTGGGACTTTAGGCGTATAGGACTCGATTGACGCTTACATCGCCTGCGGTGACGGGTAGAGAAGGTAAGATTTGGAAGTCAAATGCTAAACCAATAGTAGAAATATATGGGGGGAGTTTTCTTAAGAAACGGTCGTAGTAACCTTTTCCGCGGCCGAGACGATTGCCCTTTTTGTCAAAGGCAACGCCGGGGACTACCACTAAGCCTAGCTCATCCGAAGGAATATATTTTTTTACCGCGGGCTCACTTACTCCATAAAGGCCTTTTTTCAGCTTAGTAGTACATTCTAACCTACAGGGCCTCATCGTTATTCTATTTTTTCTACAAATTGGTATGCTAACGACTTTACCTAATTTTATTGCTTCCTTTATCATGTCCTCTGTGTTTACCTCGCCATCCAGCGCGATGTAAAACATCACTCTCTTCGCACTTTTAAAATCTACAATCTTAAAAAGTTTTTCCTTTATCTTGTCGCTCTTACGCTTGCGATTCTCCTCCTTTTGCTTTTTGAGCTTTAAGAGGATTTTACTACGGATTTCTTGTTTTGTCAACTTCATTACCAGCTCCAAATTACCAATTCCAAACCCCTGCCAGCAGGCAGGCCTACCTGACCGGCAGGCAGGCGCATTGGAATTAGCTAGGCAGGATTAATTTATGCGGCTTAGTTGATTTCTTATAATCCCTGGCCTTCTTGATTTCTCTGAGCTTCTTTAACTTATTCTTCTTCTCCAGCTCCTTGTAAATCAAAACCCAAGCACAGTCCTTATCTTTATCTACCTCGCACTTACCCTTATCCATACCTCCGCAAGGGCCGTTTAAAAGACCTTTAGCGCAGAGCGTTATCGGACAGATCCCGCCGGTAACATCCAAAACGCACTCGCCACACATAGAACATTTTTCATAAAAATTGCCCTGCGCATCCATTACAGCGCCGAATAGGGTGTTGCAACCGGGCAAGACCGCTAAACCCAATCTATCGTTATCCTTGACTGACTGAATACCTAACCCACAGGCTAAAACTAGAATCGCCTCTGCTTCTCTAAGCAGCTTCATATTCTTGGCAAGCTCCGCCTTAGTCTTACTTGCTACACAGGGAGCCTCAGGTAAACACATCCCCAGGACGGTCTTGCCTTTTTCTTCCAACAGCTGCTTCATCTTGACCATCTCCAGCTCTCCACCTGTTTTACAGGTAGCAGCACAATCTCCGCAACCAACGATAAATATCTTCTGATAATCCTTTAAGCTCTCTAATATCTCCTCAAGCGGCTTCTGCTCAGATATAATCATTTTGCCTCCGTCGCTAAAATCTTACTATTGCAATGTAACTAAAACTTTTATTTCGCCTTTTCCTTCATTCAGAGACTCTAAAGCCTTACCAGCTATTGCCCCTGCACACTTTGATCTGTCATTGCATTTCATAAGATGTCCTGGCGTGGCAGAGGTTGTTAATAAATCTCCTACTCTTATGGGTCCGTTCTCTGCTGAAACCTTTGCTTCAACCCTTCCTATAAGAGCAATTGGTAAGTGTTCATCGGTATTCATAGCTACTTCAGGACCACCTATCCCACCGATTACCATCGCAGCCTGATCATAACTTGAAACAATACCATAAACAGATGTATCATGGGGCTTGGTGCTCCTGGTTACTCTTAAACCATCTTCTGTATCTATCACCACAGCCTCCCCCTGAGTTAATTTATCCTCTTTTTTTACCGGAGTAACCTCTGCTAAATCGTATCTCTGCGCCCCTGCGGCCCATAAATTATCAACGGCAAGATCTTGATAAGTGTATCCTGTTATGCCATATAATCTTAACCATCCATCTCCACTAGCAGCGAGAGCAAAATTATTAGCACCGGAACCATCTATGCCAATTCGAGCTTCGGCACCACCATTATCCACAACTAACTTCGCTTGTGGACTTTCCGTCCCAATGCCGACGTTGCCGCCCATTATTGCCATTGTGTTTGGTTGAGAAATTATATATTCAGGAGAGGAGTTATTTAATCCTATACCAAAAGAGTAATCTCCTTGTGCCTGAATAGTACGGCCCATTGCAATTGAGAAATCCCCACTTGCTGTTACTTCAGTTCCTAAAGCAAACGAAGTGCTGCCCGAAGCTACTATATCATCACCTAATGCAAATGAAGTACTGCCCGAAGCTGTTGCATAAGTGCCGTAAGCAAATGATTCCTCCCCCGATGCAGTGTTAGTATCCCCACCTGCAAAAGACTCAGCGCCACTTGCAATTGAATTTTGACCAAATGCTACTGAAAAGCTACCTATATTAGCATCATCCCAATGAGTGCCTGCTTTACCTGCCCTAAATGCAGCTTTTCTGGGATACCAAATAAGTTTTGAATTATCGGTTATAACCGGAAGCGTTGCGCCTGATCCACTGGTTCCTGATGCAATAATTCCGCCATCGTTTGCTAAAGTTAACTTAAATCCCGGGTTCACCGTCCCAATGCCGACGTTGCCATCAGCTCTTACAACCATCTGAGGATACCATAGGCCATCGCTCCAATGGATGTAGCCAATATCTAAATAGTCCTCGCTTCCCGGATAATCTCCGATATTGATACGCATTTGGGAAACAT
>JBDRLC010000009.1:0-61527 GCA_043813305.1 Candidatus Omnitrophota bacterium
GTTAGATATTTCCAATCTTTCCTTATCAAAGGACTTTGCATTTTCTACTAGTATTGATACGCAGATTTTGCCGGAGATTTATGCAGATTTAGGGCTGGCTTTGAATTATGGCAAGGGTGTGAATCTGGTTCCCTATGAATTCCGGGCTGAAAAGATAGAGAAGCTTGAGAGGATTTCTCTTCGCTGGATAGCTTTTATCGTATTTTTACTGCTCTTCGTATCATACTTTTTTGCTAAGGTAGGGATTGCCGCCTATAAGAAGAAGCTGGATAATACGGTGATTCATCTGACTGCACTAAGCTCAGTAAAAGAGATGAAGCTAAAAATCGATGATCTGAACAGTTTTATTGGCGATACCCGAAAAAAGGAAATCCCTACAGTTAAGATTTTAAAGATCGTAAGCAATGTTACGCCTAAGGAGCTCTTTATTCGCGATCTTACGTTAAGGAGCGAAAATAAATCAGGCACGATTAAAGGAGTAGTGAAGAGCATGGGGGAGAATCCCGATAAGATATTAAGTAAGTTTATCCGTTCGATGGAGGAATCCCGGTATTTCAAAAACGCGAATATTTCATCGGTTCAGAAGAAGAAAGAAGAATCCTTTGACGTCACTGATTTTCAGATTTCTTTTAAGTTGCCCTGATGATAGTTATAACTAAAGAACAGAAGAAAATTCTCTATATCGCCGTGGGGGTATTCGTATTCATGGCCTCCTTCTGGGTGTTTATTTATATCCCGCAGAGCAGAAGGTTGGTATCCTTGAAGGAAGAATTAAAGAATGTGCAGTCACAGATTGAAGAGATAAATGCTTTAGCGCAGGGCAGGGAATTGACCGAGGCAGCCGAGAATTTTAACCGCCAGTTCGCCAAGGTCTCTAGCTTTCTAATCTCGGAAGATGAAGATGTGATATCTTACTTATCAGAGCAGGCCCGGGAGTTAAAGATAGCAGTCAGTAATATCAGCCCCGGAGGAAGGAAGCCGCTAGATAAACAGGTTGTAGGTTATGATATAGAAGAGCTGCCTATCTCTATGAACTTAATCTGCGAATATAAGCAGTTAGGGGAATATCTAGATATTTTAAGAAAAAGTTATTCAGTATTAGTAAGCTTAAGAGAGTTGAATATTAAAGGAAAAGGAGAGGGGCGTTATTTCCTTGACGTGGGGCTTAAGCTCTCTGCATATTTGGCTAAGCAAAGATAGCTATGGAAAAGAAACGCATTGAGATAATTGTTACTTCTGTTTTAGTTTTAGTTTTTATATTGGTTTGGGTAAGGATGATTAAAGTTATGAATAAGAGAAAAGCCCCTAAGCCAAGGCCTAGCTCTTCATTAATTATCGTGCCGCCTGCTTCTTCCGTGCAACCGGATGCTTCCGGGATTCAAGAAGCTATACCCGAAGAGGTTTTTGCCTGGGGGAAGTGTCCTTTTTCCGGTAAAGCTTACTCTACCGTAGATAAGGGTTCAGGGATTGCGCTCTCCGGTATTATCTGGGATGAAGAGATCCCGATGGCAATAATAAATGACAGAATATTATTGGTAGGCGAGAGTATAGGCCCGCATATCGTAATCAGCATAGAGAAAGAGAAGGTCATCTTAAGAGACGGTGCCAAGAACACAGAACTCCGCCTCCCCTAACCATCAAACTAGAAGCGTCTTCTAACCCGAAGCAGAAGCGTCTTCTATGCCAAAGCTAAGGCGTCTTTAGAGCCAAAGCCAAGGCGTCTTCTAAGGCGTGAGGAAGGGTGCCCCCTCGGTAGCGTAGGAATGCCGCATAAACAATAAGTGCGGATTTTTTTTAAAATGAAGAATATAACGATATCTTTAATCTTAATAATAATACTCGGCTTTATAATATACGCCAACTCGATAAATGGCCAATTTATCTGGGATGATAAATACCTGGTAAGGGACAATGTCTATATAAAGAACTTCACGCACATACCGGATATTTTCACCCAAGGTATAGGCTCAGGTAGTGGTGCAGGAAGACAGTATTCTTTCTATCGTCCGCTTCAGTTGGCCACCTATCTTATAGATTATTCTATATGGAGACTAGACGTAAGAGGGTATCATTTGACTAATATCCTGCTGCATATTTTGGTAGCATCAGCGATATTTTGGTTGATCCACCTTCTTTATAATAACTGGTTTATATCTTTTTTTACCAGTATATTATTTTTGACCCACCCTCTACATACCGAAGTAGTAACATATATCTCCGGCCGGGCAGACTCTTTAGCTGTTCTATTCATGCTGCTTGCGTTTATATTCTATATAAAATCGGAAAATAACAAAGGCTACTTAGTGATTGTCTGCTTAAGTTATATATTAGCGCTGCTGGCTAAAGAAATTAGTTTGATCTTTCCGGTAATATTACTTTTATATCACTATATATTTAGAAAGAAGATTAACCTGTTTGCCCTGGCGGGAATTTTGATTATACCCGTTACTTATATTCTCTTAAGATTCACTCTATTAAAGTCTATAATTTCTGTTATTATTTTTCCCTCTACAAGCTTCATAGATAGATTACCGGGATTTTTTGTGGCAATATTTAACTACCTAAAGCTGATATTTCTCCCTTTCAATCTGCACATGCAATACGGAAAGGCACTTTTTAGCTTTAGCGATCCAAAGGCATTATTAGGTTGTGGAGTATCAATTTTGTTGATAGTTCTTGCTTATAGAAAAAGAAAGAATGATCCTTTACTGAGCTTTTCTATATTTTGGTTTTTTATCACACTTTTACCCATAGCCAATCTTTACCCGGTTAATGCTTATATGGCAGAGCATTGGATGTATTTACCGTCAATAGGGATATTCGTTATTTTGGTATATGGCTTAATTCATTTTTATAGGGAAAGACGATTTAAAATGCTGACTATAGTTGCCGTAACAAGTTTATCAGTGTTCTATTCTTTCCTGACCGTTAGACAGAATATCTATTGGAGGGAAAGTATACCATTTTATCAGAGGACTCTGAAGTATGCTCCGGATAGCTGGCGTTTGCATAATAACCTGGGCCTTGCATATCAGGAGGCCAATAAAAGTGAAGATGCAATAAGGTCATTCAGGAGAGCTATTGAAATCAAGCCTGACTATGCAGAGGGGTATCATAATTTAGGTTATATAAGCATGTCCCTCGGGAGAAAGGAAGAAGCAGTAGATTTATTCAAGAAGGCTTTGGATATCGAGCCGGATCTTCCGGATGCCTATAGCAACCTGGGAGCTATCTATTATACCAATAACCAAAAAGCAGAAGCAATATCCGCATACCAAAAAGCCCTGGAGATTAATCCTAACTTTGCCAAGGCATATAATAATCTGGGGGTGATTTATCTTTCTTTGAACCGCAAAGAAGAAGCTAAGCGGTTAATTGAGAAAGCTATTGCAATAGATCCGGATTATTCAGATGCCTATAATAACCTCGGCAATATATATAGCTCAATTCAAAGATTCAGGGAAGCAGTAAGTTTTTACAAACAAGCCCTTAAAATCAACCCTCAAAACGCATCTGCTTACTATAATCTAGGGTTGGCATACGAAGCGCTCAACCAAAAAGCAGAAGCAATATCCGCATACCAAAAAGCCCTGGAGATTAATCCTCACTACGCCGCAGTAAAGAATAATTTAGGAATACTTTTGGATATTCAATAAAAAACCCCACAGCTAAATCAGTTAGTTGCGGGGTTTTTTATTTTTTTCTTTTAGTTATGCCGCTTTAGTTACGTTAGTTGCCTGGTCTCCCTTTGGGCCCTGGGTGACCTCAAAATCTACCTCATCGCCTTCGTTAAGACTCTTATAACCATCTCCTCCGATTGCACTGAAGTGGACAAATACCTCTTTGCCATCATCAGAAGTGATGAAGCCATAACCTTTTTGATTACTGAACCATTTCACTTTACCTCTTGCCATATCTTACTATCTCACCTCCTCCAATGAGTACGTAACTTATGGAACAACGTGAACATAAGTTACTGTGCGAATTGAACCCCCACACCAATTGTTAAAAACGGCTACTGTTGAATGAACAATTGGTGTGGGGGTAAATTCAGCCATAAACTTACGTCCTTCGACTATGCGCTCAGGACGTAATCCTGAGTTCATCGAAGGATTACGTTCGCTTACCTGCCTACCGGCAGGCAGGCGCTCCGTAAGTTTAAGCCTCATTTATCTTCGCTGACTTTATTCTACCAAATTCTGCACAGATATCAAATACAGCTGTCGGATCATCGGTCTTCATCTTAATTTTAAGGCTCTTGGCTGCCCCCTGCTCATCCTTATAATCAATAACCTCCAGATTCTCGCCGAATTCAGAAAGAGAACTTTTTATCGTTTGCAGAGTGCCGCAATAAACGCATAGGATAAATTCCAGATTATATTTTTGCATAATGATCAGCTGCTCAGAATCTTTATGATTTCCGGTAAAACTTCGCTCGCCTCATCAGTAATCATATAATCAGAAAGCTCTGATAAGGCGCTCGGCTCACTATTTACCTCGATCAACTTGACCCCTCTTTGCTTTGCGAACAGAGGCAGCCCGGCAGCAGGATATACTACCAGAGAACTGCCGACGATCAGAAGCGTCTGGCAGTGCTCCAGCTCCTGATAAGCCTGCGCTATCTCATCCTCCGGCAGCATCTCGCCGAATAAAACAATATCGATTCTAAAACGGCCGCCGCATTTACATTTAGGAAAATAACGGCTGATTACCCTCAGTACTCCGATAGAGGAGTACCTCTCCGAACTAAACGAACTGAGCAGCTCCTTTATCTCCTCTTTTTTAAGGATTATCTTCTTCTTACAACTCATGCATACTATGCGAAAGGAATTCCCATGCACTTCAATCACCTTTCGGCTTCCTGACTCTTGATGCAAATTATCAATATTCTGCGTAATCACACTACTCAATATGCCTTGCTTCTCAAGTTCGGCTAAAGCAAAGTGTGCGGGGTTGGGATAAGCCGGCAGGAGCATGGAATAGAAATCAGTGATAAAATCCGCTAACTTTTTTGGGTTGCTTCTTAAAAGCGAAATTAGCCCTTCGGCATTAGCGTAAACTTGCGGGTTGTATTTCTCCCATAAACCGCCCTTGCCCCTAAAAGTTGGTATCCCGCTCTCCGCAGAAATACCTGCCCCGGTAAGACAGACAACCCTCCCCTTTCTAAAGTTATCTCTTATATAAGTAGATAAGTCTTGAGGAATCATTTCAGCATAATCACAGATATCATTCGGCCAGAGGAATCTTCTTCCCGTCGGTAAGAGAAGAATTCATTATTACGACAAAAAGTGCAGAATCCGGAATCCAGCAGATTCTCTTCTTTAACCCCTATACCCAATAGTTGTTTTTTGTTCACCGATGCCAGATCTAAATAGTAACGACCATCTCTACTTATTACATCATTCCCGAAGTACTCTTTAAATTCTGCTCCTACTTCATTACAGCAATTTCTTATACAAGGACCGCAATATGCGTATAGATCACCAAGTCGAGTGCCAAATCTTTGCTGCATTGACTGTACAGCTTTAGCACTGATCTTCTCTTTTGAACTACGCCAGCCTGCATGAATCACGCCAACTGCGGGAGTTTTAACGTCATATAAGAATACAGAGAGGCAATCGGCAGTGAATATCGCTAAAGGCAGGTTTCTTCTGTCGCTGATTAAACCATCTGCACCATCTATAGCATCCTCGAAAGTTAACGCTCCCTTGCCCTGATCTCCTTCCTTGGAATATTCTATACGGTCTGAATGTATCTGTTTTGCACAAACCAGATCTTTGTAATCTATGCCGAGTGCTCCCAGGAAGCGCTTACGGTTATTCAGCGAATCCTTGATATCCCCGTAAGATAATGACATATTACCATCGCCACGCGAGCTAAAAGCACAAATAATATCCAGATTGTCTGAAAAGTTCGACTTAGACATTAATCTCAATAATTTTGTCTTTCGACTTATGGCCTTTAACGATATTTATTTTGTATTTTGGGGTCTGAAAATAATCGGATAATAACTTAAGCAGCTGCTTGTTAGCTAAACCGCTATGCGCGGGTTGTGTAAGATACACCTTAAGGATATCGTTCTCTTTTTTTATCTGATTCCTGCTTGATTTTGGTAATACACGGATCTTTAAAATCATTTCCTTGCGGCAACGCGGTAGGCATTAATATTCGATCTGCTTGCCCTGTTAGAGGAACTATAAGTATAAAACTATGATTTCTCTAAGCGGGGTTTAGCCTGGGTGGTTGATGATAATTTATCGGTAAATGTTCCTAATTTAGTCTTTGCTTCGTTGTATTTCTTGCCGGCATTTGCGAGGTGCCCACCAACTAGATCAAAATCATCCTTAAATTTCTTAAAATCAAGCTGTAGCCTCCCGAGATCCGAGAGGATCTTTTGAATGTTACGCTGAATATTCACTCCCTTTAAGCCGTAGAGAATAGCCTGTAAATAAGCGTAGAATGTATTGGGAGAGACAAAAATCACCTTTCTCACCTTAGAGAAAGCCCCCAGATCTTCGTCTTTGCTGATCTGGTAGTATATCGCCTCCGCAGGTATATACATCAGGGCAAAATCAAAAGTACCCTCATCGGGTAGAATATATTTGGAAGCAATCTCTTCAATCCGATTTTTTACATCTCTTACAAATAAACGGTAAGTCGAGTTTTTTTCATCCTCAGAGATTGCCTCCTGAGACTTCTTAAAATTCTCTAAGGGGAACTTAGCATCTATGGCAATAAGATTGCCTCCTACTGCGATTGCCGCATCGGCAGTATCTCCGCTCCTGAATCGATATTGTAGTTTTATATTCTCTTTGGGTAGGATATCCTCCAACAGTTTACCGAGAAGGGTCTCTCCTATTTCACCCCTGAATTTAGGGGCACGCAGGAGATTCTGCAGGCTTGATATATCTTTACTGATCTCATAGATCTGTTTATGCGTCTCCTCCAGCCGGCCTAAACTTCTTTGTACATCTCCAAAAACCTTGGTCGCTGAATCCAGCCTATCCCCTACTGTCTTATGTGTATCCTGCAGGGCATTAGTAACAGAATTAAGTTGCTGATTTACGGAGTTGGAGATCCTGGAAACAAAGATAATCACCACTACTATGCCTGCCGTAAAGATCCCGATAATTAGATAGATCATCGTAACAGTATACCACTACTCCTTTGATTCTTAAAGCAAATAATCACTTCTTACCCTTTTTACACTCTTAAATATATTAGTTTTGATCTCCGGACAGATCCTTTTCAGGTCCTTGATTATATTTTCCACTGTCCTGCGTTTCGAGGTAAGGGCATGCGGACAGTTACAGCTTAATTGAAGAAATTTCTCTTCTTTCGCAAAACGTTTAATCATCGCCTCTTCAACGTAGGCAAACGGCCTGATAATTTTGATCTTGCCATTAAAAAGTTCCTGTTTTGGAGACATCGCCGCGATTTCACCGTGAAAGAATATGTTCATCAGAATCGTCTGGACAATATCGTCTTTATGGTGTCCCAAGGCGACCTTCGTGCATTTATTATAATCAGCGATCTGAAATATCTCCCTCCTTCTATTCCAGGAGCACCAGAAACAATTGATATCTTTAGGATCAGTTTTTTTTAATACATTCACTCTTTTGATCCGGTATTTAACCTTCATCCTCTTAAAGGTCGCCTCCAGCCTTTTGACATAAGAGCGTGGGTATCCGAAATCAATATGTACGGCCAAGAGACCATATTTAATCGGGATAAAACTCCTTCTATCATTTAAAATACGGAGCAGGCTAAGGCTATCCTTACCGCCGGATACGGCAACGCAGACCTTATCGCCATCGCTCAGCATCTTATAATCCATGATCGCACGGCCGGCAAGCTTTGAAATATAAAACTCAGTTCCCTTTAATAGCCCCATTTATAAGCGGATTGTAAATATATAGCTTGGTGGGAAGCTGCGTTCATCTAAAGAATATTAAACGCATTATCGCCTCATACCAGAATAAAGAAATCAGTGCGGCTAATGACAGGAATGGGCCGTAAGGAATGGTGTGGTCCTTTTTTGCGATAAGATTTGCTATGCCAATGATCGCTCCGAAGAAGGGGGCTAAAAAAAATATCATCAATGCCATCTGCCACCCCAAGAATGAACCGATCATTGCTAATAACTTTATATCCCCTCCCCCCATAGACTCTGTCTCCCCCTGAATCGGCGGTTTTTTAAGCAGTTTAAAATAAACCAGGTCAAATAGAACGCCTGTGAGATAAATTATCCCCCCTCCGATCAAAATACCTAATAAAGAATTAACCATCGGCTTAACAGAGAAAGTAAATGGGTTAAGAGTAAAACCTCGGGTGGTACTTAATATGAAACCTATCACCATCCCTCCGACGGAAATCTCATCGGGAATAATCCGATGCTGGATATCTATGAAGGTGGCGATGATCAGGCCGCAGCTAAAAAGGGCAAAAAGAAAAAAATCAAAGCTCAGGCCGAATCTATTAAATAATACTAAAAACATCGCCGCTGTCAAAAATTCAACCAGTGGGTATCTAAGCGATATTCTCTGTTTACAGAACCGGCAACAGCCCCTTAGAAGAATAAAGCTTATAAAAGGAATATTATCGTAACCGGGAATCCTCTTTTTGCATTTAGGGCAATGTGAACGCGGCCAGACGATAGATTGGCTCAAAGGCATACGGTGGATACAGACATTTAAGAAACTACCGACAATAGAACCAAAAATGAATATGATTATTTTTGCAATCATAATTTTTTAACTCCTTCCTTCAAGGCAAACTTCATTGCTTCCATAGGCGCAGGCCTCTCTCTCCAAATCTCAAATGAAAGCGCTCCTTGGCACAAAAGCATGCCTAGGCCGCCGGATGCGCGTGCGCCTCTATGTTTTGCTGACTTGATTAATTTCGTTTCGACAGGATTATAAATCAGATCATAGACAAAAATATTATTGTGCAGAAGATTTTCATCAACCAAGCAAGGATCACTTTCTTTCATGCCGATAGGTGTAGCATTGATCAATAAATCAGATCTCTTGATATCTAGGCCCTGCGTAGAATCTGCGGAAGTGATTTTAAGATCCCGGAAGTTTGTCTTTAAATGATCAACCAGAATGTCTCTCCTTTTTGCGTCTATATCATATATAGAGATTCTTTTTACATGCGCTTTACTTAAATATACGCAGACTGCTCTGGCTGCTCCGCCTGCACCGATAACAGCGATACCTTTACCCTCGGGGTTAAATTTAAGGTTTTCAGTTAAATCCCTTAAAAAACCTTCTCCGTCAGTATTGAAGCCCTCCAAGCTACCTTGATTTAACTTAATCGTGTTTACTGCGCCGATGGTTTTGGCTTCATCGGAAATTTTATCAAGGATAGGTATCACTTTTTCTTTATAAGGGACCGTGACGTTTACACCAAATATCTTATTCTCACCCATGTTATATAAAAAATGCTCCAGTTTATCGGCTTCTAATTCAAATAATCTGTATTCGGCATCGATTTTCAAGGCCTTGAATGCTGCGTTATGTATTAGGGGAGAGAGGCTATGTTTTACTGGTTTTCCGATTAAACCGTAGATTTTTGGTAGGGACATTTAATGAGCACTTGATACTTGACATTAGAATGTCAAGTATCAATCTTCCTGTTTCTCTTCTTTGAACGAGCGAACTTACGTTCCGTAAGTTTAGACTTCACTTATCTTGTTTATTGCGTCTAGATATGCTCTTACCGAAGCTTCAATAATATCCGTACTTGTTGACCTGCCGGAAACAGTCTTGCCTCCTACAGTCAACTTAAGATTCACTTCTCCTAATGCGTCGCGGCCCGACGTCACTGCACTTAAACGGTAATCTGAAAGTTTAGTCTTTATCTTAGTGATCTTGCCTATGGCTTTAAAACATGCATCAACCGGGCCGTCTCCGCTGGAGGTTGCTTCGATAATTTTCTTTTTATGTCTTATCTTGACGTACCCTTGCGGTATGATGTCTGTTCCGGTATTCACCCTTACAGAGATCAGCTCATATATCCTTCTCTTCTCTCTGGTCTCCTCTTCTACTAAAGCAATCAGATCGTCATCAAAGACCTCTTTCTTCTTATCAGCTAAATGTTTGAACATCGTGAAAATTTCATTTATCTGCTTCTCGTTGAATTTAAATCCCAAATCCTTTAATCTCTTAGCTAAAGCATGCCTTCCGGAATGTTTTCCTAGCACGAGCTGGCTGGAACCAATGCCCACATCCTTCGGGTTCATAATCTCATAGGTTATTCTCTTCTTTAAGACCGCATCCTGATGAATACCCGCTTCATGCCGAAAAGCATTACTGCCGACAATCGCCTTATTCGGAGGAACCACGAATCCGGTCAGACTACTGACTAATCGCGAAATCGTAAAGATGTTCTTGGCATTTATCTTCGTATAGAGACCGCCGAACGCATCTTTTCGCGTCTTAATCGACATCACTATTTCTTCCAAAGATGCATTCCCTGCACGTTCACCTAAACCGTTTATCGTACAGTGAACCTGACGCGCTCCGGCTAAGACCGCAGAGAGCGAATTCGCTACTGCCATACCCAGGTCGTCGTGGCAATGTATGGAGATAACCGCTTTACTGATGTTAGGGACATGCTTCTTTATATCCGTAATCAAAGAATATATTTCCTGAGGATAACTGTAGCCGACGGTATCGGGGACATTTATTGTCCTTGCCCCCTGTGCTATAGCTATCTCAATGACCCGGTAAAGAAAATCTCTCTCTGTACGGGTCGCATCTTCGGGAGAAAACTCAATATCGCCGCATAAGTTTCTGGCTAATCCGGTGGCTTTCTTTGCCAGACTTAGAATCTCCTCCTCTGCTTTTCTGAATTTATATCTAAGATGTATCTTTGAGGTAGCCATAAATATGTGTATGCGAGGGCGTTTTGCTCTCCTCACCGCTCGATGAGCTGCCTCAATATCTTTTTGCAGGCACCTTGCCAAGCCGCAAACACTGCTCCTCTTTATGCTCTTAGCAACTGCGCTTACTGCCTTAAAATCATCAGGGCTGGCAATCGGAAAGCCTGCCTCGATTACGTCAACGCCTAATTTCTCCAGCCCAAAAGCGATCTCTAGCTTCTGCTCGGAGGTCAGAGACGCACCCGGGGCCTGCTCCCCGTCCCTTAAGGTAGTGTCAAAAATAATTATCTTATCCATCTTATTTCTTTCCCCTGCAGATTTGTCGGCTAACGCCTCCAAATCTAAACGCTGGGGACTCCGCTCACTTACGTTCGCTGCGCATCCAGGGCATCATCTCGCGTAACTGTCTACCGATCTTCTCTATCGGATGTTCATCGCCCTCTTTTAAGAGACTATTAAAGTTAGGCCTTCCCTCTTCATTCTCCTTAATCCATTCTCTGGCGAATTTACCCGTCTGTATCTGCTTAAGGATCTTCTTCATCTCTTTTCTCGTTCTCTCGGTGATAATTCTCCTGCCACGGGTCAAATCTCCGTAACAAGCAGTATTAGAAACTTTTCTACGCATTCCCGAGATACCATACTCCTGAATCAGGTCTGTAATCAGTTTTAGCTCATGCAATACCTCAAAATAAGCGATCTCCGGCTGGTAGCCCGCTTCGATTAGAGTATCGAATCCTGCCTTGATTAATTCGGTCACGCCGCCGCAAAGCACCGCTTGTTCACCAAAGAGATCTGTTTCAGTTTCCTCCTTAAAATTAGTCTCAATTACGCCCGCTGTCGTGGCTTTTATCGCCTTGGCATAAGCTAAGGCTAATTTTAAAGCTTCTCCGCTTGCATCCTGAAATACCGCAACCAGCGAAGGCACGCCTTTACCCTCTTCATACATCTTCCTCACCAAAGCACCCGGACCTTTAGGTGCTACCATAAACACATCTACTTTTTTAGGCGGTTTTATCTGTTTAAAATGGATATTAAAACCGTGCGAAAAGCAGAGTGCCTTCCCCTTCTTAAGATTGGGCTTTATCGCCTCCTGATAAACTTTTGCCTGTACATGATCCTGGGTTAATATCTGGATAATATCTGCTGCACGGGCTGCCTCCTCCGCTGAAACTGGCACAAATCCGTCCTGCTTTGCCTGCTCGAAATTCGGCGTACCCTCCAACTCAGAAACAACCACCTTGCAACCCGAATCCTTAAGGCACAATGCCTGGCCGCGGCCCTGGATACCATAACCGATAATCGCTATGGTCTTATCCTTTATCAGTTCTAAATCTGCATCCTGATCATAGTAAATCTTCGCCATTTTTCTTCTCCTTAATTTTCCCGCTATCACGGGTTAGAAAATTAATCCCGAGTAACCTTAGCTACTTACGGTTACGAGGGATAAACTAATGTGTAATTGCGATCCTTCCGGTCCTGACTAATTCCTTGATCCCGAATTTATTTAACTCTTCGAGGAGCTGTCTGATATTAGCCTGATCTCCCACTGCCTCGATTATTGCCGTATTACCCTTATACTGAATAATCTTACCGACATATTTCTTAAAGATCGCTTCCAGTTTTTCTTTTTCTTTAAACGCAAATTTTACCTTCGCTAAAACAAGCTCGCGATCCAAATGATCTTTGCCAGTAAAATCTGTTACAGAAATAACGTCGATTAGCTTATTTAACTGCTTATTTATCTGTTCTAATATCTTCTCATTCTCTGCCTCTACTACAATAGTCATATAGGATATCGCCGGATCGAGAGTTTCACTGACAGCCAAAGATGCAATATTGTATCCGCGGGCGCTGAATAAACTAGCTACCCGTGCCAATACGCCAAATTTATTCTCAACCAGTACTGAAATCGTATGTTTCATTAAGCCATACCTCCGATCATGCGATTTATCGCCTCACCTGCAGGCACCATCGGGTAAACATTCTCTTCCGGCTCAACGCGAAAATCTATTAAGACAATATTATCTATCGAAATGGCTTTTTCAATCGCAGGGCGCACTTCTGCTTTTTTGGTTACACGAATACCCACTGCACCGTAACTTTCTGCTAATTTAACAAAATCAGGGTTTACCAGAGTAGTATAGGAATAGCGTTTCTTATAAAAAAGTTCCTGCCATTGTCTGACCATCCCCAGATAACCATTATTTAAAATAGCGATCTTAACCGGCAAATGATTATTCACTGCTGTCGATAATTCCTGAATATTCATCTGGATTGATCCATCGCCTGCGATATCTATCACCAGCTTGTCGGGACAGCCGACCTGAGCTCCAATAGCCGCAGGGAATCCAAAACCCATAGTGCCTAAGCCACCGCTTGATATCCATGTGCGGGGCTTATCATGCTTATACCACTGACAAGCCCACATCTGATTCTGTCCCACTTCCGTGGCAATAATCGCATTGCCTTTGGTGATTTGATAAATCTGTTCAATCACAAACTGAGGCCGTAAAGCTTCGTCATTCTTATAAAACAAAGGATACTGCTTTTTCCATTGATTTATCTTATCCTGCCAAGCTTGTATCTTGGGAGTTTTCTTGATATATTTAAGTAACTCTCGTAAAATATTCTTCGCATCGCCAACTATAGGTATATCCACACTGATGTTTTTACTAATCGATGTAGGATCGATATCGATATGAATAATTTTAGCTTCTGGCGCAAAGGAATCTAATCTACCCGTAACCCGGTCATCAAAACGTGCTCCGATGGCAACGATCAAATCCGATTCCATAGTCGCATGATTTGCATAAGCCGTGCCGTGCATGCCAAGCATCCCTAAGGATAACTCATGCGTACCGGGAAAAGCCCCTAACCCCATGAAAGTCGTGGTTACCGGGATACCTGCTTTCTCTGCTAATTGTAAAAGTTCAACTGAAGCTCCAGAAGTAACAACTCCTCCGCCTACATAAAGCAGAGGACGTTTAGCATTCTCAATCCATTTAGCTGCTTTTTTAATCTGGCCCGGATGTCCGGTGTAAGTTGGTTTGTACGATCGCAGCTCTAACTTCTCAGGCCAAACAAATTCTGTCGTAGCGATCTGAACATCGACAGGAAGATCGATTACCACAGGGCCAGGCCGGCCGGTTGAGGCGATATAAAAAGCCTCACGAATAATTCGTGCAAGATCCTTAACATCCTTAACCAGATAATTGTGCTTTGTTATCGGACGCGTAATACCTGTAACATCGGACTCTTGAAACGCATCATTACCGATAAGATGCGTCTTCACCTGTCCGGTAATTGCAACAATCGGCACAGAATCCATAAAGGCATTGGCAATACCGGTAACTAAATTTGTTGCTCCCGGCCCTGACGTTGAAAGGCAGACCCCAACCTTACCGGTGGCGCGCGCATAACCATCAGCAGCATGGGCAGCGCCCTGCTCGTGACGCGTCAAAATAAACTTTATCTTGGCATCATACAACTCATCAAAAATAGGCAAGACTACGCCGCCAGGATAACCAAACATAACCTCAACACCCTCACGCTTTAAACACTCGATTAGTATCTGTGCACCGGTCATTTTTCGTAAATAGTAAATTAGTAAACTGTAACTAGTAATTTCGTTGTCAATTCAAAAAATTCAATTACGAGTTACTAGTTACGAGCTTACGAGTTACTAAACTAATACCGCTCCTTTATCGGCGGAACTGACTAATTTGGAATATCTGGAAAGATACCCTGTCCTGATCTTCGGTGCAATCGCTCTCCAGTTCCTGAATCTCCTCTCGATCTCTGCCTTGTTTAATTTGACTTCTAGTTTTCTTTTAGATATATCAATACTGATTATATCACCCTCTTTTAGAATTGCAATCGGGCCTGCGGCTGATGCTTCAGGTGAAATATGCCCGATGCAAGGCCCCTTTGTACCTCCGGAGAATCTTCCGTCAGTAATCAGAGCGACGGAATCAGCTAATCCCATACCTACGATGGAAGCAGTGGGTGCTAGCATCTCGCGCATTCCCGGGCCGCCGCTCGGGCCTTCATAGCGAATAACAATGCAGTCACCCTTCTTGATCTTACCTCCCAGGATTGCCTGCATCGCCTCTTCTTCCCGGTTGAACACACGCGCCCTGCCTATAAATTTCATCATCTTAGGATTCACTGCTGATTGCTTAACCACGCATCCATCAGGAGCAAGATTTCCGAATAAAACAGCAATCCCGCCCTGTTTATGATAGGCTTTATTAAGCGGACGGATCACGTCCTCATCGGAAATCTCTGCTGACTTGGCAATATCATAAATTTTCGAACCGCCAAGCGTCAAAGTATTATTTAACTTACTCTTCAGGCGTTTTAACACCGCAGGGATACCTCCGGCATACTCTAGATCTTCCATAAAGTGAGTTCCCGCAGGTTCCAAGCTTGTAATATGAGGAATCCTTTTACTTATCTTATCAAAAGTCTCTAGATCTAAATTCAGCCCTGCTTCATTGGCAACCGCCATCAGATGCAAGACGGTATTGCTTGAACCACCCATCGCCATATCCACCACAATCGCATTCTCTAAAGATTTTTGGGTAATTATCTTACGGGGAGTAATATTCTTCTTCACTAACTCTACAATCCGCTCACCGCTTGCTTGGGCAATACGGCGCTTCTTAGCCGAAACTGCCAGAGCTGTAGCACATCCCGGCAGAGACATCCCTAATGTCTCAGTGATACATGCCATAGTATTGGCGGTATATAGGCCCTGACATGAACCCGCACCAGGGCAGGCCTCCATTTCTAAACAAGCAAGCTCTTTGCCTGAGATCTCACCCTTCTTTGCCCGAGCTAAAGCCTCATAGGTATCATGCACAAAAGCGAGTTTCTTATTCCTAAATCGACCGGAGAGCATCGGCCCGGCAGTAACAATGATCGCCGGAATGTTTAAACGTGTCACCCCCATCAACATCCCCGGAGTAATCTTATCGCAATTAGTCAGGCAGACGATTCCGTCAAGGCTGTGGGCATTACACACTGTCTCGATTGTATCTGCCACAATTTCGCGTGAGGCCAAGGGATAACACATCCCCAAATGGCCCATAGCAATACCGTCGCAGATACCCGGCACGCCAAAGAAAAACGGCGCACCCCCTCCGTAGCAGATACCGCGTTCAATGTATCGCTCCAAATCCCGCATACCGATATGGCCGGGAATCAGATCAGTAAAAGAAGTAGCCACGCCGATAAACGGTCTTTTTAAATCGTTCCTACTTAGACCTGTAGCGTGTAAAAGTGCTCTGTGCGGAACTCTCTCTAACCCTTTTTTTATCTTATCTGATCTCATTTTTCTACCCTCTTTTAAGAATATTGAGTAACTAGTAAATCAGTAACTCGTAACTAGTAATTTCTCGAACTAAGGATTTGAATTACCAGTTACTAGTTACCAGTTACTAATTACTAAAAATCAATCATCCCCCTCACCGTCATGAACGACAGGACCTTTCTCTTCGCGTTTACGAACAATAACCCGTTTCAGGGTTACATATTTATCAACTAATTCTTTATTATTCACTGAATTCAACTGTTTAAAGAGAAACTCAAACTTCTCTTCGATCTCCTTGGCAATCGCATCCCTTACTTCCTGAGTTAGCCCGATGATCTCTTTTTTAAAAGGGCCTAAAGCTTTCTTACGCGTCTTATAAATAAATTGCTCTTCGGTCTGTCCTTCTTTTTTCTCCGAAACAAGATTAGCATTAATCCACTCATAGATCTTATCTTTCAGTTGCTTAGGAAAGTGCGGACTTTCAAAGATCATATTCTGGAATTGAGTTGCTAAATGTACTTCTGCGGTCTCGCACTCGGCGAACTTATGAAAGGCCTCTGCCGGCAAAGTAGAAGCGCCGTGCTGAACTGCCCCTGCCATACCGTATTCTTTCCTGGCAACCTCAGATAATACTTTTAAGGTATCAAAATCTATACTCACCTTAGCAATCGAGCCATCAGGCAAAACTACTCCCCCGTGAGACGTTCCAGTCTGAACACTAATCTTACTGATTCCTCTACGCCCCTTCCTTAACCTCTCCTTAAAACCCTCCATAAATGCACGTAAATCTTCCGGCGTTGAATTCTTGCTGCCCACCTCTCCTATCTCGCCGCCAACAGAAACTTCTATCCCGCGGGGCTGGATCTGACGGATAAATTGGGTCAGTTTTGCACAGACTTCATAATTCAGATACTGCTGTTTCTTAATCGTCGGTCTGGAAAGGTCTACCAGGGTCGATGAATCAATATCAATATTATAGAATCCCGCATCAATAGAATCAGCGATCAATGCCTCTAGGCTTTCTATCTCTTTATCCGGATTTTCGCTGTATTTTTTTGCATTAGCCTGGAAATGGTCTCCCTGAACAAATACCGGTCCGCTGTAACCTTCTTTCACCGCAGCTGCCAGAATACAGCTTGTATATTCAATCGGTACCTGAGCAGTATAGCCCATCTCGGATTTTGCGATCTCAAAGATAAACGCACCGGAATTATTTCTAATCGCCACGCGAAATATCGCCTTAGCTAAATCATAAGTCATGCTCCTTAAGTTTATCGCCGGAACCGTACAGCCGTTAAATTCTCCTCTGCCGCGCGCCATATAAAACTCGTGTATGCTTGAAGGATAAACCCCCTTTTTATAGGCGATATCTTTTATCTTTTTAGCTAGTTTTTTCTTAACCTCTATATCTTCGGTCATAATTAATTCCATAATTATTTTTTCTACATCCAACGGCCTTCTTCCCATAATAATATACCTCCTTGATGAGCCCTTTATTAAAATCCAGGCGAATCAATCCCGAACAACCCTCTTTTACTTCAGGTTGCGAGGGATCGCCTAGGTTAAAATTTTGATTAAATTATACAGTTTCTCTACTTTTAAATCCTTCTTCTTTATTGCGGTTGCAAAATCTACGGTGAGAATTTTCCCGCAACTTAAACCCACTGCTTTATCTGTCTGGCCTTCTAATAGACTATCAACCGCTGCCTCACCTAAACATAAAGCTAAGCTGCGGCTAAAAGCCGTAGGCCTGCCCCCTCTTTGCACATGGCCCAAGACTATTGCCCTGCTTTCTAATTGTGTTTTTTCGGTTATCTTTTTAGCTAAATCCTCTGCCTTACCTGCTCCTTCTGCGGCTACAATGATCCAGCTAACCTTTCCTTTTTCATGTCCTTGAATAATCTTATCTATGCAGAGATCAAGATCAAACTTCATCTCCGGGATAATCACATCTTCACATCCACCAGCTAACGCAACCTGCAGGGCGATATATCCGGAATCCCTGCCCATTACCTCAACAACAAAAATCCTCTCCATCGAAGTTGCCGTATCGCGGATATTGTCGATTGCCGCCAGGGCAGTATTTATCGCCGTATCCGAACCGATAGTCACGTCTATCCCGTTAATATCGTTATCGATTGAAGCCGGGATGCCGATACAGGGAACTTTATATTTTGCATAAAAACTGTGTATAGCGGCAAAACTACCGTTACCTCCGATAACAATCAACCCGTCGATCGCATTTTTCTTCACTACCTGGTAAGCCTTTTGCTTGCCTTCATCGGTCAAGAATTCAGGGCAACGCTCGGTCTTAAGAATTGTCCCCCCCTGGCCGATGATATTTGAAACGGAGCGATGATTCAATAATTTTAGTTGGTCGTTAATCAAGCCGTGGTAGCCGCGGAACCCGCCGAAAACCTCAAGGCCTCTACTTATGCCATAGCGTACCACACTGCGTATGGCAGCGTTCATACCTGGTGCATCTCCACCTGTAGTTAGTAGTGCTATTTTTTTTATCATCTTAGCTCATTCCACTTCCCCGGCGCCTGGCTGCCGGCAGGCAGGCATCCCCGCCGGTAGTCAAAACTGCAATCTTTTTGATTGCCGTCATAATACTACCTTTCTTTTTCTTCTCCTCTTGAAAAATGAAACCACAGCAAAGAGAATACCGATAAAAATTAAAAAGCGGATAACGCCATGAGTCTCTTTAAATACGCTGACAAAATTCAGGGACAACTTGGGGCTTTCCTTTTCGGTGACGATTAATTTGGAAAAGCGAAAGAGCTGACCCTGCGTCGGAATATCTATCTTAATCGGCAATACCCCTTTCACCATCTTAGACGCCTCAAATTCCTGTTTGTATACTGCCTGCGGCGAAAACTGCGTCCCGATTTGATCGGATGACTCCATTAATCTGCCCTGTACTGCCCTGCCGCTAACGCCAAAAGGCATGAAAGGCATATCTCTTTTTACCTCCTTAATATCTCCACCGAAGTTAAAGTATTTAAAGTCTTTAGGTAAATAAACAGACCAATTAAGATTACTGATCGGAATATCGCATTTTGGCAGATTTAATTTTAATCCCCCTACGAACTTCATCTTTGAAGCTCTGTCCAGATAAACAACCTCCACGGGAAATTGAGTAATGGTTTCTCCTCTGAGCTGAGATTTTTCCAGCGGTATTAAAACATCTCCGTTTTTATCTTTAGCCGGCTTCACGGGCTTGCCCGCCACAAATACACTCCAGAGAGTAGCGTCCTTCGGTAGCGTCAGGTGGAGGAACTGCTTGACGTTATTCCTTACCTGATAAACTACCTTGGTCAAACCCTTTCCTTCGTCTGTCTGCAAAGTAATATAATTCGCGGAGTCAATCGCCGCAACTAAAACCGGTAATTCTTCATGCCTGGTAACATCAATTATAATCGTAAAAGGATGCTTAAGATATTTAAAGGCTAATAAAATCGGATTCGTAGCCCTGCTCCAAACTGAAGGAGGTAATTCTTTTATGTCAATTAATGTCGCATTCTCTAATTTATTTACTGCTAATTCTACATTTGTGGCGGAAGCTATGCCAAAGAATCCTTTTTCTCTTTCAACGCCCACAGCCGAAATCTCAGGCATATCAGCGACCACGGAACCGTCGCCGATTTTTCTTTCATAGACTAAATTTAATACGTAATCGCCTCTCACTCCAAAGTTAAGATAAACGTCTAGATATTGTAAGCCTTCTTCCGCAGAAACCTTCCAATCACGCAACTCTCTTCCCTTTACCTCGAGTACGCTGACGTCTTCAGGCAGAGCGATGCGCATATTAGATACTTCTGACTGTAGGATAGAATATTTCAAACTGCTTTGACACTGCACAATACCCTCACCTATAGAAGCATGCGTGGCTACGTCAACATAAACTTTTGGCTCTAATTCAACCTGAGTAATCGTCTCCTTGGGAAGTGCTTTAGTCCAACGCACAGTTATCTGATCGGTATTAGGCATAATCGCCCAGGCAACCGTCTTCTTTTCCCCTTTCTTCAATTCCAGCTTAATAGAAGGTTCGACAAAGATCTCAACTTCGGTCTCTGGCATGACAAATTCAAACTGTGAGATCGGTGCAGGCATCACTTCAAAGCGAAAACTACCCGGACCACCCTCTCTTTCACGTTCAGCCTTAATCAAAAACTCTATATCAAGGGAATATCTGCCCGGCTTATCAATCATTAGGTAATATTTGCCGGCTTCCATAATGATGAAGGAAGCACCTCGGTTTATTTTGGAATCGATTAAGCCTACATCACTTCTGATTAGCGGTATCTTAGTCCAGCCTTTGCGAAACACCTCAAATAAAACATCTCCTTTTACTGTAACTACTCCTTCTTCTAACTCTGCCTTATAATCAGTTTTATATATTGCATATGAAGAAATGACCGGGGTGTATGTGAACATTTCCTCTTCTAGATCTGCAGCTGCTAACTCGGAACTAATCATACTGCCTCTTCTTTGTATCGTCTGTGTATGCGGCCTCTCTTGCCTTCTATCATAATTTTCTTCCGAAGGATATGGTTCATATTGCTGAAATTGAATATTGCTAGGCGTACTCATCTTCTGCTGAAATTTCTGCTTAAAATCACCTGCTTTTAATAAACCGGGTAACAGAATAATAAGCGTACTCAAAATAGTAAGCGGTACTAGAATTTTAAATATTTTCTTTTCCATTACCCACCTCCTAGATTAAAATTATGTACCGATCTCCCAGCTGGATAAATATTTTTTTTGCTCTTTGGTCAAAGCATCTATTTTTATCCCCATTGATTTTAATTTTAACGCGGCGATCTTACTGTCTATCGCTTCCGGGACTTTATAGACATCATTTCTTAATTCCCCGGAATGCTTCTTTACAAACTCAGCACTTAGCGCCTGATTAGCAAAAGAAAGATCCATCACCTGTGCCGGATGGCCTTCCGCTGCAGCTAAATTTATCAGCCTACCTTCACCTAAGAGATAAATCTTCCGGCCGTCTTTTAATATATACTCATCGACAGAATCACGGATCGCTCTCTTCTTTTTACTTAATTCTTTTAATCCCGGAATATCTATTTCGACGTTAAAGTGGCCGGCATTAGCGACAATCGCACCACTCTTCATCAACTTAAAATGCTCACGACGGATTACACTGGTATCACCTGTAGTCGTTACAAAAATTTCCCCGATCTTAGCCGCTTCTTTTATCGGCATCACTTCATATCCGTCCATCCTCGCTTCCAACGCACACAGAGGATCAACTTCCACGATAATCACCCTGGAAGCCATGCCCTTTGCCCGCATCGCTACTCCCCTACCACACCAGCCATAACCGCATACTACGAAATTCGAACCCGCTAATAATTTATTAGTTGCACGTAGTACTCCGTCAATTGTAGATTGTCCGGTTCCATAACGATTATCAAATAGATGTTTAGTCTGTGCATCATTTACGGCGACTATTGGATAACGCAACTTGCCCTGATCTGCTAAGGCACGCAGTCGGATCACTCCGGTCGTAGTCTCCTCCGTCCCTCCGATAATATTGCTATGCATGGAACTTTCGCGTTGATGTATAGTACTTACTAAATCAGCGCCGTCATCCATGGTGACCTCGGGCCTTACGGCTAACACAGCCCTTAGATGCTGATAATATGTCTTGGTATCTTCTCCCTTTATAGCAAATACAGAAATCTTCAGATTCTTTACTAATGATGCTGCTACATCATCCTGAGTAGAAAGTGGGTTTGAAGCACAGAGAAATAAATTCGCTCCCCCTGCCTTTAAAACTTCCATCAAAACACCTGTTTCTGTAGTAACATGCAAACAGGCAGCTACGCTCAATCCCTTCAAAGGTTTCTCTTTAGCGAACCTTTGCGCAATCAATTTCAACACAGGCATATTATTCCTTGCCCATTCGATCCGTAAGGTTCCCTTTTTGGCTAATTCGATATCTTTTATATCATACTTCATCTCGTCTCCTGTCTTTATAATTTTGTCGCTTGTTTTTTTAAAGACGCTGCTTTAGCAGTGCTTTCCCAGGTAAACTCCAGCTCAGTCCTGCCGAAGTGGCCGTAACAGGCTGTCTTAATGTAAATTGGCCGCAGAAGATCCAAAGATTTAATCATCCCTTTGGGCGTTAACTCAAAATTGTCCCTGATCAATTTTATAAATTTTGCCTCGCTGAGCTTTCCGGTTCCCGAAGTATCCACCATAATTGCTAAAGGATCAGCCCGGCCGATGACATAAGCAAGATGAACCAGGCAACTATCCGCAAGTCCGGCAGCGACGATATTCTTGGCAACGTATCTTGCCATATATGCCGCAGAGCGGTCGACTTTCGTAGGGTCCTTCCCTGAAAAAGCGCCTCCTCCCGGAGGAGCCATACCGCCGTATGTATCCACGACGATCTTCCTTCCGGTCATGCCCGTATCAGATTGAGGACCGCCAATTAAGAACTTCCCTGTTTCATTAATGTAAAATTTTGTATTCTTATCAATATATCCTTTTAATATCGGCTTGGCAATAGCGTTGATAATCTCTACCCGTGCCTTCTTGCTCATCCTCTCTCCGGTTGAATCTAATACCTCATCGGTATGCTGACAGGCCAATACACAAGAATCCACCCGCTTCGGATGGCCATCGTGATATTCCACACTTACCTGAGACTTGCAATCCGGCCCGAGATACTTTAATATCTTCTCTTTCCTCACCTTGGCTACCTGCCTGACAAGTTTATGAGATAACATTATCGGTAGAGGCATAAGTTCCGGCGTTTCGCGACAGGCATAACCGACCATAAAACCCTGGTCTCCTGCTCCTCCGGTATCTACACCCTGCGCAATATCAAGAGACTGGTTATGAATCGTATTCACGATCGCGCAGGTATGATAATCAAAACCGTATTTTGAATGAGTGTATCCGATATTTTCTAATACCTTGCGGGTAAGATTATGCACATCTACATAACCGGTAGTAGTGATCTCGCCGCCTACGATCAAAAGCCCCATTGTAACATAGGTCTCGCAGGCAACCCTGCCGTATGGATCCTGCCTGAGCACCTCATCCAACACTGCGTCGGAAATCTGGTCGCAGACTTTATCCGGATGGCCTTCCCCTACTGATTCCGAAGTGAAAAAATGCTTTCTCGCTGCCATAAAACCTCCGTTTTTATTTTTTGTTTATAAAGTGCCTCTGTGCCTGACGATATGATTTATGGTCCCCGATATCATACCACCATCTATCGAAAACATGTCCATAAACCGGTGTCCTTCCCTGCAACCAAGAGATATAGGAACCCGCGGTATCGTGCCGATGGTTCTTATGCATGTACTCTTTGATCAAGCTAAGCCTTTTTTTAGGAAAATAGTAAAGACACATCGCCACTAATGTTGATTTGGGCTTTTTAGGTTTTTCTTCAAAATTAACTAAGCGTTTTTTTCTATCCAGCTTAATCACACCGTATTGCCTTGCTTGGGTTTTATTTTTTATATTATAAATTCCGATCACTGCATTATTCATCTTTTTTCCAAAATAGATAAAATTTCTTAAACTATCGGCGAATATATTATCCCCTGCTATAACCAATAAGTCATCTTTAATGCGCTTTCTCGCTACCGCAAAACTTAAGTCCCCGATCGCACCACGCCGGTCGTCTATATTTTTTGTCAAGTCATCTACCAGGCTAAGACGTAACTTGAACTTTGACCCCTTCTGCCACTTTTTAAAATCAGATATAAACCTGCTATTTGTAATTACGATAACCTCATCTACTCCCGGCAAACCATCAATTTTTTCGATAATCCTGCTGATGATTGGCTTCTTTCCTAATTTAAGAAGCGGCTTAGGATGATTTCGAGTCAGTGGATATAAACGCGTTGCATAACCCGCAGCCAGTATCAAAGCTTTCATAACTAACCCTCAGCTAATCTCTTCTTCAGATACGTTACCTTATCAACCGGAGTAGGATCTATCCTGTAAAGAACCGCCAGATATAAAGAGATGAAGTCACCTATGTATATTAGAGAAAACATCCTGCTTAATAAACTTTCTCCGCGCGAGTAAATCTCTATCAGTTTCACCCCGTATTTAATCAGTATTTCTGAGGTGATTGCCATTCTTTTTGCCACACGCGAATTCACTTCTTTATCCTTGAGCATTACCACTACGAAATTCTTTAATAACTTACCCGGATTCTGCCAGCCGACAATCTCATTGTGGTTCATCTCCGGAAAATAGTTGCTTGAACTTAAAGCCTTTGCATTCTCAGCCAACTGCTCCCGGAGGCGCATTGCGCATACATCGAAATGCACAGAAGCAGAATAGATCACCGCAAACCTCTTATGGAGATCATGTGCTATGGACTTGGCAATATTATCTTGTTGGCCGATACGCGGATTAAGATTCTTATCCCTTAATTCTTCTAGAATCCTCACCGTCTGATTTATAGATCGGGTAGGGTCATTAATCATCCCCAGCTTAGCTAATATAGATAAAGGGATAAGGCTTAAATACCCCAAGCTGCATCGAGGCGGCAGATTACCGGGTATCTCGATAAAACTTAATCCATCTCCAAGCGCCTTTTCTTTTAGCTGCCCGTCAGAAGAAATCGCGATAATCGTGCAATTTTTCCTCTTTGCCTGTTCGTAGGCACAGAGCGTCTCTTCGGTATTACCCGAATAGCTCATGATAAATAGGAGAATTGACCCATCTAAAAAAGCCGGCAGATCATACTCCCGGAAAACCTGAATAGGAAATTTACTCTCGGAATATAAGTATGCCCTGATAAGATCAGCGCCTATTGCCGAACCGCCTAAGCCTACAAAAGCTACTCCTTTAAAATCTTTTTTGGAAAATTTTAATTCGGTATTCTTAGCAATCTCTACCGCTGCCCTGCACTGCTTAGGGAAATCAAACAACAAATCTAACATACCGGACTTATCAATCCCTTTTAATTTCTCGATACCTAAACCCCTCATCCCGTTAGAAAATCTTCCTTTTTTTCCCGTTAGATAATCTATTGCTTTAAATTTATTTTTCTAACGGGACTCATTTTAAAATTTCTCTTAATTTATCCTGACTATAAATATTGATTTCTTCGGCTGTAGAGAGCGTCAGGGCTTTTTGGGCGATCTCTTCCACCTGCTTCATCGTGATCGAACGGATTATATACTTTAACTCAGGAATAACCTGCGGAGGAATACTAAATTCATCTAACCCCATGCCTAAAAGAATCAATACCAGACCCGGCTCACCTGCCATCTCTCCGCACATCGCTACTTTGATCTTTGCTTTATGCCCCATGCTGATTATATTTTTGATCAGTCTAAGGACTGCCGGATGCGCAGGTTCATAAAGATATGCGACCTTTTCGTTCACACGGTCTACCGCAAGTGAATACTGAATAAGATCATTGGTTCCAATGCTGAAGAAATCTGCTTCTTTCGCCAATATATCCGCAGTCACAGCGGCGGAAGGAACCTCGATCATCGCCCCGACCTCGATATCCTTATCATAGGGCATCCCTTTATCCTCTAATTCTTTTTTTACTTCATCGAGTATCTTATTAGCCTGTCTTAGCTCATCAACGCTGGAAATCATCGGGTACATCAACCTGAGCTTTCCGTGCACCGAAGCCCTGAGGATCGCCCTTAACTGCACTTTAAATATTTCCGGCCGGGCCAGACAGAATCTAATTGCTCTCCATCCCAGGAACGGATGCATCTCCTGAGGTATGGCAAATTGAGACGAAAATTTATCTCCTCCCAAATCCAACGTCCGGATCACCACCGGATCCGGCTTCATCTCCTGCGCCACATATTTATATTCCTGATAGTGTTCCTCTTCTGTAGGCAGGTCCTTACGGTTCATATAGAAAAATTCCGTGCGATACAATCCGATCCCTCTTGCGCCGTGCAACTTAGCTGAAGGGACCTCATCCGGTAATTCTATATTCGCATATATCTGTAGTGTTTTTCCGTCACGGGTAACCGCTGGAAGATCTTTTGCGGTAAAAAATCTCTGTACCACACCTTCAAACTTCCGCTCCTCCTGGCGGTAATTTTCCAGCGTCTGCTGGTCGGGATTGATAATCACCACTCCCGTATTGCCGTCTACTATCAACAGATCTTGCGGATTAATAATCGATGTTGCTCCCTGAGTACCGACTACCGCCGGTATCTCCAGAGATTTTGCCATGATCGCGGTATGAGAGGTTTTGCCTCCGATGTCAGTTACAAAGGCCATCACATTCTTTTTGTGCATCGCCGCCGTGTCCGATGGAGAAAGGTCATGTGCTACAACCACTACTTGTTCTTTAAGATCTACGAGCCCTTTCCTCTCTTTTCCTAAAAGATTACGCAGTATCCTCCTGCCCACGTCATTAATATCAACTATACGCTCCTTGAGGTATTCGTCTTCGATCTTAGAGAAAACGCTGATATATTTCTTCAACACCTCAGAGAATATGCAGGCTACGTTTAATTTTTCTTTTTTCAACCGCGAAATCACCTCTTCGATCAGCATCCGGTCCTCTAAAACCAAAAGATGCGCATCAAATATCTGAGCTTCATCCTGCCCCATCTCGCTGCCGATCCGCTTCTGCAGCTCGATTATTTCTTTACGCGTCTTAATCAACGCTTCCTCAAAAAGCTGTATATGGATAGGAATCTCGTTCTCACGGATCGTATTCCTCGGCACGATAAATTCCTCTTTACCGAACTTATACGCCGGACCGATTCTGATTCCCGGGGCCGCGGCTATTCCTTTAAGCTGAATCATTTCCCTTCCTCTTTAAGCACAATATTTTCTAACTCTAAAATCGCAGACCTGGCATCATCTCCGTCCGCTTCGATTATAATCGAACAGCCTTGCTCTGCGCCTAACATCAGTATCCCCATGATTGATTTTCCGTTAACTTTCTGCTTATCGCGCTTGACGGTTATATGAGAATCGTATTTGTTGGCGATCTGAACGAATAGCGCAGCCGGACGCGCGTGTAATCCCTGCTTGTTCTTGACGGTCAATTTTTTTGAAACCAAAACCATCTTAAATCTCCTCAGCAAGCGCTAAAATAATCCTGGCTAATTTCGCCGAATCATGCCTCACCACATTCTCTTCAACCATTCCTAAGTCTTCTTCAATAACCCGATATCCAAGATTCTCGATATTTTTTCTATCATTAGCTACAGAATAAGATTTATCTTCTGCATAACGCGTAAGTATCTCTTTTGGAATCTCTCCTGAGTTTGTAATGCAATAGTCGAGGATGCGCGAACTTGTATGTTGAATCAACGACCTTATATGATCCGAGGCTTTATAATCATCCGTCTCTCCGGGTTGAGTCATCACATTACATACATATACCTTAATCGCCCCGGAAGAAATTATCGCCTCCTGGATCTCCTTTATCAGGAGATTAGGGATAATGCTAGTATATAGAGAACCCGGACCTAAAATGATCACCCTTGCCTCCTGTATTGCCTTTATCGCTTCCGGCGTTGCCTGCGACTGTTGAGGGCTGAGACTCACTTTTGCTATTGGGCGGCGTGCCTTGGGAATATTATTTTCACCCACAGTAGTGGAACCATCCTTATGCTCAGCGATCAAAACCACATTATTCAGCGTCGATGGAATAACCTGACCCCTGAGTGCCAAGACTTTACTGGTCTCTTTGATCGCCTTCTCAAAGTCTCCGGTGAGCCTAGTCATCACCGTTATGAAGAGATTTCCGAAGCTGTGCCCAGAGAGTTCTGAATTTGTATCAAAACGGAATTGAAATAAATCGCGCATCAGGGTAGGTGCGTTAGCTAAAGCAACCAGGCAATTGCGAATATCCCCCGGAGGCAATATCGCGAACTCCTCTCTCAGCCTCCCTGAAGAACCTCCATCATCAGCCACCGTGACTATCGCTGAAATGTTAGAGGTATATTCTTTAAGCCCTGTTAAGAGAACCGACAATCCTGTTCCTCCTCCGATAGTTACGATTTTAGGCCCTTTACCAAGCTGTTGTTTCTGATAGAGAAGTTCGACTAATTCCGCACCTCTAGAAGTTGGAACAAATGCCGTAATAAAAGAGCGTACCATACGCTTGATGCCTAAGATTAAAATTATGATTCCGGAAATTATTACTATCGCATCAATGACCTGCATCCCCCAAAACTCATCACTGCGCAGATACCCTGTCCCCAGGACTAAAAGTATCACCCCGAAAGCACTGAAGCCGATCCAGCGCTTTACTCCCATTCCCGGGTAAAGCCATTTAAAGATATCTCTTATTTTAGCTCTCATGACAATATTCGCGGCTGGTCTTAATTAGCTTAAAGCCTCTTCTGATCCTCTTCGGTAATCGTCTTGATGATCGATTTTTCATCCTCACAGGCCCTAAGGGTATCGCGAAAATACTTATCTTTAAGAAGACGTGAAATTCTCGCCAACGCCTTAAGATGAGGCCCGGCAGAATGCTGAGGGGCTACCAGAAGAAAGAATATATAGATTGATTCTCCGTCCAGAGAATCAAAATCAACTCCTTTTTTAGAAAGTCCAAAGGCTGCTACTAGCTTACCTACGCAATCTGATTTTGCGTGCGGGATAGCTATCCCCTGGCCGATTGCAGTTGAACCTAAAGATTCCCTTGCCATAAGCGCCTCGATGACTTTGTTTCGTTGGCGCTTCTCTACATCCCCGGCATTGATTAAAGCGTCTACCAACTCCTTAATCACATCTGCTTTCTTGGTAGATTTTATATTAGTAACGATGGCTTTTTTTGACAAAAAATCTGTGATTTGCATTTTGCTTCTCCTTTTTAAATGAGCATTTGATACTTGACATCAAAAATGTCAAGTATCAATTTACTTGGGTTTATTCTTCTGGTCGTGCGAATTTAATCCTGCCAAAGGCAGGATAAACTAAATCTGGAGCGGGAGACGGGGTTCGAACCCGCGACATCAACCTTGGCAAGGTTGCGCTCTACCAACTGAGCCACTCCCGCATTCCTATATGATACGCTTGCGGACGGAGGGAGTTGAACCCCCAAGGCATTGCTGCCACAAGGTCCTAAGCCTTGCGTGTCTGCCAGTTCCACCACGTCCGCGTCGCTTCGCTATAGGTTTATCTTACGGTTGCAAGTAAACTTTCTCCTACGTATCTATGATTCCTGAGTTTAACTTGCTTCTCAGGACGCTTCGCTCCCCATGGGGAAACCCATATGGTTTCCCCTCTGGCGGAGCTAAAGCTCCTGTTACCTCTTCCTTAGCAATCAAAGAACTACATGCCTAAGGGGAAAACGATCTTTTCCCCTTAGTAATCCCCTTTTTAGGTTCTCGGCTGTTAAATTCTTTTATCCGCCTTCGGCGGATAACAGCCTCAAACCTTGTCACTTCACTTATAACTTACAACTTATAACTTAATACAAAAATTTAATGAGCCTCCCGCGGCTCGAACGCGGCACACCTACCTTAAAAGGGTAGTGCTCTACCAGATGAGCTAGAGGCCCAAACTTTTAAAAAACAGTAACTCGTAATCTAGTAACTGATAACTCGTAATTGAAACAAGATATTAAAATTACTAGTTACTAATTACTGATTTGCTAGTTACGAATTAAAATTCTAAGATCTCTTTCTCTTTGCTTTTTAATAGCTCGTCGATCTTAGCGATGTATCTATCTATGATCTTTTGAAGTCCGTCGATTCCACGAAATCTATCGTCTTCAGTGATAACTTTATCTTTTTCTAATTTTTCTAAGGATTCTTTAGCGTCTCTTCTAATCGTACGCATTGATACCTTCCCCTCTTCGGCCATTTTGTGTACAACTTTGGCTAATTCCTGACGCCTCTCTTTAGATAATTGCGGAACCGAAAGCCTGACTAACTTTCCGTCATTAGAAGGGGTAATCCCTAAGCTTGACTGCATGATCGCTTTCTCGATTTCAGGTATTACGGTTGCATCCCATGGCTTGATTACAATCAAATGTGCATCCGGCACAGAAATCGAAGCTAATTGCTTCATTAGAGTCGGGGTTTCGTAATAATTAACATGCAGGCCCTCGACAAGCTGAGGATTTGCTCGACCTGTTCTCACTTCTGCAAACTCACGAGTCACTGAATCAAATGCCTTTCTCATCTTCTCTTCGGTATTATGTAAAACATCTTTAGTGGTCATTTCTTATCCTCCACTATTTAACTACTGTACCTATCTTCTCGCCCAATAGGATACGTTTGATATTGCCTTTTTTGTTGATATTAAATACCACGATAGGTAATTTATTATCCATACATAAAGTTATGGCCGTAGCATCCATAACCTTAAGCCTTTTCTTTAGGACATCTATGTATTGTAAACTCTTAAACTTCCTGGCATTCTCCACCTTTAGCGGATCAGCGGAATAAACCCCGTCTACTTTAGTAGCTTTCAGTATTGCATCGGCGCCGATCTCAACTGCTCTCAGTGCCGCTGCGGTATCAGTGGTGAAATACGGATTCCCCGTTCCGGCGACAAAAATCACCACACGCCCCTTCTCTAAATGACGGATCGCCCTTCTTCTGATGTACGGCTCAGCCACCCGTTCCATTTCAATCGCGGTCATAACGCGGGTGGGCATCTTAAATTTCTCTAAAACATTCTGAAGTGCCAGACCATTTATGATCGTGGCGAGCATCCCCATATAATCAGCCACTGACCTGTCCATCTCTAATCCCCGAGAGCCTGTGTTTTCTAGGCCGCGGAAAATATTACCGGCACCCAAAACTATCGCCACATCAACTTTTGAGTCTTTGATCTCTTTTATCTGGCGGGAAATAGAAACTAGAACCGATTGGTCAATACCGTGAGGCTTACTGCCCGCAAGAGCCTCGCCGCTTAATTTAAGTACTATCCTTTTATAAATTGACCAAGACATTACTCGCCGATTTTATAACGTATGAATCTACGTATCAGAATATTCTCGCCGATTTTAGCAACCAGGCTTCCTAAATAGTCATTTATAGTGATGCTAGGATCCTTGATAAATACCTGCTCCAATAGGCAATTGGACTTGTAGAATTCTTCTTTGTTCTTTTCCTCTTTGAGAACTTTTTCCGGCACATCTTCTTTCTTGAGATATTCAGGATCACAGGCCGCAATATGCATCGCCACATCCCTGGAGAACTGAGAAAATTCAGCGTTCTTGGCTGCGAAATCCGTTTCACAACTCACCTCTAATAATACGCCGATCTTATTCCCCTGATGGACATAGGCTTCCACCCTGCCCTCCTTAGATTCCCTGCCCTGCTTAGTCTTAGCGATCTCTAATCCTTTTTTACGCAACCAAATGCTTGCTTTTTTAACATCTCCTTTTGTTTCTTCAAGCGCCTTTCTGCAATGAGCTAGACTTGCAGAAGTCGCATGTCTTAATTCTTTAATTGCCTCTATAGATACCCCCATCTTAAGTTTATCCCTTCCTTTTAGGTTTCGCTTTTTCTTCTGCTGATATTCTCGGCCGCCCTCTTCTTACCGGCTTCTCTTCTCCTTCGGGCGCCTCCTTTTCCTCCACGATCTCCTCGATCTCTGCTATACCCTTTTCCTCCTCAGGTAAAATCTGGGCAGCCGGATCTTCTTCCTTCTGTTCCTTTGCAATCTTGACGCCATCCTGAGAAAGATAGGATAAGAATTTCTTTCTTCCTTCGATTATGGTATCAGCCATTATTTTAACAACCATACCTATAGACTTAGTTGCATCGTCATTGCCCGGTATGGGGTAAGCAATCAAATCTGGATTAGAATTGGTATCAATCAGGGCGATTACCGGTATGGATAATCTGTTCGCCTCTTTGACCGCAGTCTCCTCTTTTTTAGTGTCTACGACAAACATCGCCTTAGGAAGATTCTCCATCTGGACTATGCCTGAGAAATGCTTATTCAGTTTGTCCAGTTCTCTCTGAAGAGTCGCAACTTCTTTCTTAGTGAGCTTCTGGAAAGTCCCGTCCTCATGCATTTTTTCTATGTCTTTTAGACGATTTATACTTTTCTTTATGGTAGAAAAATTAGTTAGCAGGCCTCCCAGCCAGCGCTCACTCACATAAAACATGCCGCAACGGATAGCTTCCTGCTTCAATACTTCCTGAGCCTGCTTCTTTGTCCCTACAAAAAGCACATATTCGCCCTTGGCAGTCATATCCATTAAGAAATCCTTGGCTTTGTTTATGCATTCTTCGGTTTTTTCCAGGTCAATAATGTAAATACCGCTCCTGGAACCGAATATAAATTTTTTCATTTTGGGATTCCAGCGCTTTGTCTGATGCCCAAAATGCACCCCTGCTTCTAGTAACTGCTTAATTAATTCTGATGGCACGTAATCATTCCTCCTTTTTAAATGAGCAGACGACTTACGGAGTATAAACGCGTAAGTCGTAGGCCGAAGGCCGTCTGCGAATTTAACCCCCACACCAGTTTTATGAAATGCTAGCCTCACACCAAATTGGTGTGGGGGTAAGTGCGTACAGATAAGTTATGTCTCTTTTGCTCCCTGCCTGCCGGCAGACAGGCATAACTTATGTTCTTACTTAGGTTAACCTTATTAATATACCACAAACTCTATAAGTTTCAATTACTTTTGGGACAATTCCTGCATCTCATAGAGCCTCTTATACAACCCTCCCCTCTGGATCAATTCACTGTGGGTTCCATCCTCAGTAATCTCCCCCTTATCCATAACTACTATCCGGCTCGCCCCCTTTACAGTGGATAACCTGTGAGCGATTACGAATACTGTCCGGCCCCTGATCAATTCATCTAATGCAACCTGGACAATACGCTCTGCCTGCGTATCTAACTGAGAGGTAGCCTCATCTAAGATTAAAACAGATGGGTTCTTAAGCAGGGCACGCGCTATGGCGATCCTCTGACGCTCTCCTCCAGAGAGCTTCATACCCCGATCACCGATAACCGTACTATACCCGGAAGGTAACCCTCTTATAAACTCGTGCGCATGCGCCTGAATAGCCGCCTCTTCTATCTTTTTATCGCTTGCGTTAACGCTGCCGTAAGCGATATTTGCTCTTATGCTATCATTAAAAAGTATCGTCTCCTGCGTGACAATGCCGATATGCTCCCGCAAGGACTTAAGGCTTATGCTTCTGATATCCGTATCATCGAATAATATCCTTCCCCTTTTTGGATCATAAAAACGCGGGATTAAGTCCACCAGCGTACTCTTTCCTGTTCCGCTTGGGCCAACAATAGCTAACATCTGCCCTTTCTTTACTTCTAGATTTATAGATTTTAAAATCTCTTGATCCGCATAATTAAACCATACGTCTTCAAATACGACTCTGTTTTTGATATCCTTAAGCTCAATTGCACCCGAAACCTCTTTCACCGAAGGATCCGTCTCCAAGACTTCATAAATCCGCTCACTCGCCGCTACTGCCTGCTGGTTGAGCGAATTCACCTGACTTAGTTTCTTGAATGGCCTGATCAATGACAATAACGAAGCAAGGAAAAGACCGAATACGCCGAAGGATAATTTACCGGCGATTACTTCTTTACCGCCCCAGAAGAAAACAAATATCCCCGCTATAGACCCGAAAAATTCCGTAGCCGGGCTTAAGATCAACAGACGCTTAATAGACTTCATGCTAATCCTGTAATAATCGTGGTTTGCCCGGTCAAATTTCTTTATCTCGTAATCCTCCATATTAAAGGCTTTCACGATCCTGGTGCCGATTATAGTCTCATAAAGAGAAGAGTTTATATCCGCCATCTTCTCCTGAGATCTTTTAGAAAGCTTTCTTAACGCCTTACCTACCTTGACGATCGGAAGACTGATCAACGGTAATAGCACAAATGAGACTAAAGCCAGCTTAAAATGAATAAAAAAGGTCAAAGATGTAAATATTACCACCTGTAACCCCTGATATACTAAATCTGTAGAGCCGTAAGAAACCGCGTTCTCAACTAACTTTACATCGTTGGTTACTCGGGAGATCATTTCTCCGCCGCGTTTATGAGTAAAATAGTCCAAAGAGAGAAACTGGAGTTTATGATAAAGCTTTGACCTTATATCCCTTACCACCTTCTGGCCGATATCTGACATTAGGTAACCCTGGAAGAAACTAAATATCCCTTTAAAGAAGAATAATACCAGAATACTTATCGCCATCCAATATAATAATACCGAGGGGTCAGAATTATTGATTTTATCCACAAAATCAGCTAAAAAAGTGGGTAATTTAGTGGGCATAATAATCTGCTTATTGGTCAGAACCTTATCTGCTAAAGGCACCATCATCGCCAAGCTGACGCCATCAAAAACAGCAGAGAAAACCATGCATATCGCCGCCAGGGAAAAGGTCTTAAGATATGGCCTGACAAATTTAAGTAACTTCAGATATTGCCGCATGTTTCGCTTCTCCTTAAAGTGTGACATTTTAGCATATCAACTGCTTTATAGCAAATTATTTTTCATCTTTTATTTAAGAATTTTAGCCCTCCCTCCAACTGCTCTTTCTCAAGATTTTAGTTGCAATAATACGGCTACTCTGATATCATGCTTAAGATGAATAAGTTACGGGTGGGAGTTGTTGGAGTAGGTTACCTAGGCGGTTTTCACGCAAAAACATACCAGGAGATTGAAAGTTGTTCTCTGGTAGGCGTATCTGATACAAATAATACCCGCCTCAGTGAAATATCCCGGAGCCTGAATATCCCCGGTTACGGGAACCATCAGGACCTCTTTGATAAAGTGGATGCAGTGAGCATAACCGTCCCTACCATACTGCATCATAAAATTGCCCTTGATTTCCTGCGCAATAATAAACATATCCTGGTGGAGAAACCCTTCACCATTAATCTTAAAGAAGCCTCTTCTCTGATAAAAGAGGCCAAAAAAAGAAAACTCACTCTACAGGTAGGGCATATCGAAAGGTTCAACTCCGCTTTCTCTGCTACCAAGAAAATCATCAATAACCCTCAATTCATCGAATGTCACCGCCTGAGCATCTTCCCTAAACGCTCTTTGGATGTAGGTGTGGTTTTGGATATCATGATCCATGACATAGATATTATATTAGGCCTGGTGGATTCTAGAATCAGAAGAATTGAATCTCTGGGTGTTAAGGTGCTTACTAATTTCGAAGATATTGCTAATGCACGAATTACTTTTGCCAACGGCTGCGTGGCTAATCTTACCGCCAGCCGGATATCCGACGAAGTGATGCGCAAGATTAGGATTTTTCAAGAGAATACCTATATTTCCCTAGATTATAAAGCAGCAGAGGCTTGCGTATACAGAAAAGGCAGACTCAATATCACTAAAGAAAGTTTGCCGATCGAAGAAGAGCAGCCTTTGAAGAAAGAGCTGGAGTCTTTTATTGACTGCGTGAAGCATCATAAACAGCCTATAGTCTCAGGCCCTGTTGCCTCCCAGGCACTCGCGGTTGCTTTAAAAATCGGAAAACAGATATGTCGCAAAGGCAAATCCTAATTATCTGCGGAGAAGCCTCGGGCGATCTCAACGCCGGTAATCTTGCCAGAAACATCCTAAAAATTAATCCTGATATAAAAATCTTAGGAGTCGGCGGGCCGCACTTACGAGATGCCGGCGTAGATATCTTCTATGACATAAAAGACCTGGCGGCTATTGGTTTATTTGACGTATTAGGTAAACTCCCTAGATTTATTAAACTTCAGAATTTAATTCTTAGCAAAATAAAACGATACAAGCCTGAGGCTATCATCTTTGTCGATTTCTCGGGTTTTAATTTACGTTTGGCTAAAAAAATCAATAATCGGCTTCCCACTATATACTATATCAGCCCCCAGATCTGGGCATCAAGAGAGGGTAGGATCAAAACCATAAAAAAGTATATCCGTAAAATATCCGTAATCTTTAAATTTGAAGAGGAATTCTACAGAAGACACGGAGTAAGCGTAGATTTTGTAGGCCATCCATTACTGGATACGGTAAAACCATCAATGAGTAAAGAAGACTTCTTAAGAAAATTCAATCTATCGGCTGCACAAAGAACCATCGCTCTTCTACCCGGCTCACGTGCTACTGAGGTAAAAAATATCCTTGCGATAATGCTTAAGGCTTGCGTTAATATAGCGGGTAAATTTGCCGATACGCAATTTATTATCGTCAAATCTCCACAGGTAAATCAGGATATCTATAATTCTAAAATTAAGGGGATCAACCTGAACCTGCAGATTATCGAAGGCAAGACTTATGACTGCCTTAATGCATCTGATTTTTGTCTGGTTGCTTCAGGCACGGCTACCTTAGAAACAGCGATCATGGAGAAACCCTTCCTGATTATTTACAAAATGCCGCTTTTGAATTATCTGCTCTACCGCCCGCAAATCAAGGTCCCATTTATCGGCATAGTCAATATAGTGGCGAAAAGAAAAATCGTCCCCGAATTCATCCAATTTCAGGCAACAGCGAAAAAAATTGCAGAGGAAACCATAAAGTTTCTCAAAGACCCCTCTAAAATGAAAGAGTTAAAACAGGAAATATCAGACATAAAGCCCTTACTCGGGGATAAAGGTGCGGGCCTGCGCGCAGCGGAGAATATTGTTGATTTTATAGATAATAACGGGTATAATAAATAAAATGTTTAATAATCCCACCAACACCATCGATGAATTGATTACTGCGATCTCTTACATCATTGATATAGAAAATGATAAAAATTATTACCATGCCTGGCGGGTGGCGATCCTCGCCTCTAACTTTGCCAAATATAATACAAAACAAGAGCTAAAAGATATCTTCTATGCGTCCTTACTGCATGATATCGGAGCCATCGGCCTCACCAAACATATAATCCATTTCCTGGAGAAAGAGAGTCGGCTGAAACAAAACGCCTTACTCTCCCATCCCATAATCGGAGCACAGCAGGTCTCGATTATCCCTAACTTTAATCCGTCAGCAAAATTGATTCTTGACCATCACGAATGGTTTAACGGTATGGGTTATCCCCGGGGACGATTAGTCAGCAACATTCTTTACGGTTCGCAATTAATCAGAATCGCCGATTATATCGACATCTTGCTGCGCTCCACGCATAATCTTAAAAATATCATCAGAGAAATAAATAAAAATACCGGTAAACAATTTTCTAAAAAAGTATCGAACTTAGCAATAAAGATTATAAAAAAAGAGGGGTTTCTAAGAAACATTTCCGACCATAACCGGATTCCTCTAATCTTTTACAATCTAAAGTCAAAGGTCGGAAAAATAATCATAAAGAAGGGCGTTGACGCCGTAGGTACAACCCTGGAGGTACTCGCACAGATTATCGATATGAAACATCCCTTTACTGCCGGCCATTCCTTAAGAGTATCGCGCTATGCATTGGCAATCGCTCTGAGTATGAAATTAGACCATGACCAGACAACCAGCATTAAATGGGCCGGCCTATTACATGATATCGGAAAAATAACCACTCCTCGAAGCATCCTGGAGAAAACCACTCCGCTGACCAGCGCAGAGTTTATTAAGATCAAACAGCACCCTATAGTTACCCAAAAAATAATGGATATGATACCCAGCCTAGCTGAAATCGTGCCTTCCGCTGTCGGCCACCACGAATATTACGACGGTTCCGGGTATCCCTTTGGCCTTAAAGGAGACCAGTCTCCTCTGGGAGCGCGAATACTGACTGTCTGTGATGCCTTTGATGCGATGACTTCAAACCGCCCCTATCGCGAACCGCTCAATTGCAAAGCCGCCTGCCGAGAAATAAGAAGAAATTCCGGGAAGCAGTTTGATCCGGGTATAGTAAAATACGCCCTTCCTATTTTTAAAAATTTAGGACTATAAATTCTCTGCTAAAAAGATACGTTCATCGATTGGCGGGTGATCAAAGAAGAAAAACTTGATCAGTGGATGGGGCTTTCTATCTGCGAGGTTCTGTGTGGCGAGTTTATCCATCATCGAAATAAATCCCTCTTTAAAACCGGTAATTTTAAGAGCCAGCTTATCCGCATTTTTTTCCATCCGGCGGCTGATGTAATTTTCAAACGGCTGCATAACTATTCCAAAAATCACAAAATATATAAAAACAACCGGCAGCGCCGCTATCTCCGACAGAGAATCAAAACCGAATAAACCTAAGGCATAATCGTATGTTCTAAAGATAAAATAGAAAGTCAATATTGTTGCTGTTGAGTTTATCAGCACGAGTTTTATTAGATGCTTTAATTTATAATGCGCGAATTCATGCGCCAAAATTACCTCTATTTCATCATCGCTATATTTATCCTTAAGGGTATCCGCTAAGAGTACCCGCCTAGTCTTACCCATCCCGACAAAAGCAGCATTTGCCTTCAGTGTCTTCTTGCTGAAATCGATCTCGTAACAATCAAGGATCCGCACCTTCATCCTCTTGGCCAGATTCATAATCCGTTCCCTTAATGCCTGGTTGCCCAGCTTCTTATATTTAAAAAATAAAGGAATAATTATAATCGGCGTAACCTTAGCTAGTATCAAGCTGAAAAATATCCAAAAAAGAGAGATAATCAACCACCATATATTGCTATAGTGTCTTAAGATGTAATAAAATGTTTGGATCAGAATCATCCCGATAATATAGGAGATAACCCCTGACTTAATCTCATCCTTGAGCCAATCTGTTACCTTTTGGTTAGATAAAGAGAATCTGTGCTCTAAGATATAGGAGTGATAAAATTTTAAGGGAAAGTTCAGAACATAGAATAAGATGCCAATCGATAACAGATATAAAAGTAAGAGTATGTAGTGGTTTGTAGTGAAATTTAAAATAACATCATATAGGATTCTCGAAACACCTGATCCTGTAAAGAGAAACAGAATAAATAAAAAATAAACCGTCTCTACTATACTTAAGCTATATTTTATCGAAGAGTATCTTTTAGCTTTGCCTGTCAAGTTAACCTTATCTACCTGCTCCATAAGGTATATTATTTTGCTTTCTCTTTTAAGGGCGCGATATTGATAAAGGTACGTACTTTGCCGTGGCTGGTCTTCTTTTTAGAGAAATATATTTTACCCGGAAGCAGAGCAAACAAGGTCCCTAGCCCTTTAACATTCAGGCCTGGTTTGTAGGTATCGATCCCTCTTACCAGGATCTGGCCTGTCTTAACAGTCTCTCCGCTGCCTACCTTTATCGCCTTATCTTTTTTTGGTCTTGAAAATCCGCCTACCATCTCTTTCTCCTTTCGCTGTTTAGTTTTCCGATTATCGCTACAGCCACAACCAGATAAATCAAGCTGAAGACAAGCAATACTTTATTATGCAAAAAATATTCCATCAGGGCAGAAGGATCATTCAATACTCCCCTGCCCACTCCACTTAATATATACTGTATCCAGAACAATTTCAAGGGAGAACCGAGAATAACTGCCGCCAGATACTTCTTGAAATTAATCTTGGAAAGCCCGGCGGATAAATCCAGGAATCTATAAGGGACGAACGGTGTTGCCCGAAGAAGAAAAAGCCAAAAGAAGTTAATTCTCCCTAATCTTTCATCTAAGTTGTTGTTATCCTTCTTGAAAGATTTTTCTATGTATGCCCTTCCCAGCATTTTGGCAAAATGAAACAACACAAAAGCATTTATGATTTCGGCGATAAATATGAATAGAGCACTTAGATACGCACCGAAGAGAACTGCGCCTAAGATATAAAATAAGTCCTTTGAGAAAAAGACAAAAAATGTAATAACTGCGTAAAGGATAACGTAGAGCAGACCGCTATATAGAATAGGCAGGCTCTTTAGTGAATCTTCCAGCCTCTGGGCATCTAACGGGAAGCGCCCTCCCAAATACCAAATCAAAATCAGTACGATGACTAAAATAAAAAACTTAATAAATTGTTTATTCATTATGTTACGAATAGGTTTCGAGAAGAAAATTTGCCGTCCGTAGTCAGATTGACTCCCAGTCTTTTCAGGCCGACTTCATCTCCGGGGGTAGGAATATGGGTGATGTGGACCTCACAGCCTTTTAACTCTACTAGTTTATTCATCGCTAGCTCTGCGGTATGGTTGGTAGTTGCACTTATCGCTAAAGCGATCAAGGTCTCCTCTAAATCCAAACTCTCAGATTCTATGCCGATAATTCCTTTTTTTAGTTTGCTAATCTGATTGATGATGTGCGGAGAGAGCAGAAGAATCTCATCCGGAATATTCGCCAACACCTTTACAGCATTCAACACCAAGCTTGATGCCGCATGCATTAATGCGGAGTTCTTGCCGGTGATAATCTTTCCGCTATTTAACTCTATCGCAGCCCCGCAATATATGCCTTCGTCACCCTTACCCTTTGTTTCTGCTTCCTCTGCAGCACCCCTTGCCTTTTCTACAACAACTCTATCGGTCAACTTCAATCCCAGCTGCTCCATAAGTAGCGCCACCCGATCAATAGTTTCCTTCTTCTCCACTCCCATTACATACTCACCGTTATATCTAAAATATCTTCTGATTATCTCTTGGCCCGCTGCTGCTTGCACTACCTTATCATCTACTATGCCGAATCCTGCCCGGTTTACGCCCATATCTGTAGGAGAATTATAGATCGGCAGGTTTACATCCTTATGAAATATTTTACTTAGGATCAATTTTAATATCGGAAAACATTCCACGTCGCGATTATAGTTTATCGCGGTCTTATTGTATTTATTTAAATGGAAGGGGTCTATCAGATTAAAATCCTGTATATCTGCGGTTGCTGCTTCATAAGCAACGTTCACCGGATGTTTAAGAGGCAGATTCCAAATGGGAAAGGTCTCAAATTTTGCGTATCCGACATTAACCCCTTTCTCATGCTCTTGATATAATTGCGAAAGGCAGGTTGCAAGCTTGCCGCTTCCAGGTCCGGGAGCAGTAACAACTACAATCGGATTCTTAGTCTCTATATACTCATTCTTTCCAAAGCCTTTATCGCTTATAATCGAGTCGACATTAGCCGGATATCCTTCGATCGGATAATGCAGATAGACTTTTACACCCCTATGCTCCAGCTTGTTCTTAAATATAACTGCAGCAGACTGATTGGCAAAACGGGTAATTACCACTGCTAAAATATCCAGTCCCCACTTCCTTAAGTCATCGATTAATTTCAGCGTTGCGGCATCATAGGTTATCCCGAAATCTCCCCTCACTCTGCCCTTTTCAATATCACCTGCATATATAGCCAGAACGATATCAATTTTATCCTTTAATTTCTGGAGTAGCCTGATTTTAACGTTTGGATCATAACCAGGGAGGACGCGTGAGGCATGATAATCAAAACAAAGTTTCCCGCCGAATTCTAAATATAGTTTATTACCACACTTCTTCACCCTGTCTAAAATCGCCGTTGTCTGCTCCTTTAGGTACTTCTCATTATCAAAACCTATTCGTTTCACGCTATCTCCTTGTTCAATTATTAAAAAATATTATATTATACGCCTTAGCATTTGCAAAGATCATAAAACTACTCAAAGAGAAATTTAGCGCATCAGGGAGTTTTGTTTTTAGATAAGCTGCCTTGGATTAACCAATACCAATCACGAAATAGAGACGAAGGAACAGAATAAAGCAAATTATATTATGTTTTTATAACCCGCGCCAGATAACTTCTTAACCTACCTATATCTTTTACTATACTGTCTAAAAGGGTCATCATAGATTCTATATCTGAATCCACAGCCATTTTAATTTCCTCTTTAGTTTGTAAATCCCCAATAGGACTTTTAAAAGATTCTAAAACCTCTGTGGTCTTTTTTCCATCATAAGATTTAGATATAGCATCACTAATATCGGAACGAGTAGCAAATACAGTTTGAACTTCACAATTTGTCACCTGACTAATCTTCCTAATCAAGGCTAAATCCAGGGGATCGCTCATAGCCACTGTAATAACACCTTCAATCTTACAAAGGGCGATAATATTATGGTGCAAGGACAAATCCTCAGGAATCAACTTTACTACTTCGGGCTTAAATATAAATGTCTTTAAATCTACATAAGGAATCCTTAATTGTCGCGAAAGAGAACTGACTATCTTTTCTTCAGTGGTGTATCCGAATTTTACAAGTACATCTCCTAAAAAACCGCCCTTTTCGCGTTGCGCCTTAAGTGCCTCTTTAAGTTGAGGTCTAGTAATAAGCCCTTTTACCACTAAATACTCTCCAATAAGCCACTCCGGCATAATTACACCCCTTTTTGATCAATTACTCGACTGCTTTTGGAAGCAGTCCATTAACTGTCTTAATTAAAACCTGCGGGTCAAAGGGAATAGTTATATAAGCCTCAGCTTCGCATTGTTGTTTACCTATCATTATATCATGTTCAGATTTCTTACAAGCAGAAACTATAACTATTGGAATATTACAGAGATTAGAATCAGATTTGATTAGACGTGAAAACTCATAACCATTTACCTCGGGCATTACTACATCGGTAATAATCAAATCAGGCTTTTCTTCTTTGGTCTTTTCATATCCCTCAAAACCATCTGTAGCTTCAATTATCTGAAACCCTTCAGACTCAAGGATTGTCTTGATCATCTCCATGGCAATCTTGTTATCTTCAACTACTAGTATCTTTTTCATTTTCACCCCCCTATCTCCCGGCTTCTCAAATCATCTTAACAATCAGTAATAATACCTCGTAGCTCCTGGCAGATTTCCGAGAAGTCTATATCTACTTTCTCATTCTTTATTGTCTTATCTACGAATACCTTAATTAGATCTAATGCCTTAAAGATGCTATCTGCCAGGCCCGAAGAGAATTTAATCTTTTTCGCTTCTAGATTAGCAAAAATATCTTCTACTGCTTGGCTAATCTGGCTAATCTCATCAATTCCCAGTAACTTAGCTGAACCCTTAAGAGTGTGCGTCTCTCTAAAAACTGCCTTAATCTGTTCTAAGTCTTCAGGGGACTTTTTAAGATTTAAAAGTCCGTTATTCAACTTCTCCAAGTGCTTTTCAGCTTCAGATTCAAATAAGCGAAGCAATCTTCTACGATCGATCTCCTGTGTCATTATATAAGCTATTTATTCATTAATTAAGATGCTATAACATTTAAGTATCATATCCATTTATCTTTGTCAATAAGAAAGTATTGAAACTGTGCTAGGCATAGGTGGAGTAGAAATAAGGGGTGTAGGCCTGGAACTCTGCTGCGCAGGTATCCACCAGTTTAAAGTTCGGTTCTATCTTCAGCTTCCTTCGTAATCGATAAACCTCTTCTTCCCTCTTACCTAACAACTTAGCGAGTTGCCTGTCACTAAAGCCATACTCCTTGGCAGTAATCAGAATATCTTTTGAGATTTTGTCCTTAGATTTTACGATCTCTCTCTCTAAATCGATAATCTCCTTGATATTATACAAAAACCATCTATCAACACCACTCAGTTCGTGAATCTTTTCTAGGTCAATATTCACCCGGAATGCATCTCCCAGATAAAGTATTCTTTCGGCATTGGGAACCTTTAATTTCTGGTAAATCTTATCCAGCAAGTTATTGTTAACTTTGATATTTAATAGATCGCTGAACAATATAGTTTCTAATCCGTATTTCTTTATTTCTAGAGAGCGTAATCCCTTCTGCAGTGCTTCCTTAAAAGTCCTCCCGATCGCCATAGCCTCTCCTACTGACTTCATAGAAACAGTAAGCGTTGAATCTGCGCAGGGAAACTTCTCAAAAGTAAAACGGGGGATCTTTACTACGCAGTAGTCAATCGCCGGCTCAAAACATGCAGGAGTCTGGCGGGTTATGTCATTAGGTATCTCGTCTAAGGTATATCCGACTGCTAATTTTGCCGCGATTTTAGCAATCGGAAATCCCGTAGCTTTAGAAGCTAAAGCAGAACTCCTGGAAACCCTGGGGTTCATTTCAATCATAACCATCCTGCCATTCTTGGGATTCAGGGCAAATTGAATATTTGAACCTCCGGTTTCTACGCCAATCTCTCTAATGCAGGCGATTGCTGCATCCCTCATCTTCTGATATTCTTTATCAGTCAAAGTCTGAACAGGAGCAACAGTGATACTGTCTCCGGTGTGGACACCCATCGGATCGAGATTCTCAATTGAACAAACTATAACCACGTTATCCTTTAAATCACGCATCACCTCTAATTCGAATTCCTTCCACCCAACCACTGACTCCTCAACCAGGATCTCGCTGATTATGCTTGATTCAAGCCCATGCTTAGCTAAAGTTTTAAATTCCTCTATATTGTACGCCACGCCTCCGCCTGTTCCTCCGAGGGTAAAGCTTGGCCTGATAATGACCGGAAATCCGATTTCTTTAGCAACCTCAATTGCTTCTTTTAAATCATAGGCCATCCCGCTCTTAGGTAAATCCAAACCGATTCTTTTCATCGCTTCTTTAAATAACTTCCTATTTTCACCCTTCTTAATCGCCTTTATATCAGCCCCAATCGTCTCTACTTTATACTTTCTTAATATTCCTTTTTCTGCCAAAGCCACTGCTGTATTCAACGCAGTCTGGCCGCCTAGCGTAGGGAGTAAAGCATCCGGACGTTCCTTGGCGATAATCTTCTCTATCAGATCCACGGTAATCGGTTCGATATACGTGCTATCTGCGATTCGAGGGTCAGTCATAATCGTTGCAGGATTTGAATTGACTAAAATTACCTTAAAGCCCTCCTGCCTAAGAACCTTGCATGCCTGTGTACCGGAGTAGTCAAATTCACAAGCCTGGCTGATCACAATCGGCCCTGAGCCGATAATCAGGATTTTTTTGATATCAGTTCGCTTAGGCATTCTTTTCGATTAATTCTCTAAACTCTCTAAAGATATATTTTGCGTCGTTCGGTCCGGGTGATGCTTCAGGATGAAACTGTACGGAGAACGCAGGCAATTTCTTATGCTTGATTCCTTCAAGTGTATGATCATTCAAATTAAGATGAGTTATTGTTATGTCCTTTTTATTCAAAGAGTTTATATCAACGCAGAATCCGTGATTCTGAACGGTAATATGTACCTTTCCGGTCTTTAGATCTTTAACCGGATGATTTCCGCCATGATGGCCGAATTTAAGCTTATAGGTACTACCTCCTAAAGCTAGCCCTAACATCTGATGCCCAAGGCATATCCCGAATATCGGCAATTTTCCGAGCAATTCTTTAGTGGCCTTAACTACATACTTTACAGCTTCCGGATCTCCCGGACCGTTAGAAAGCAATACCCCATCAGGCCTGATCTTAAGGATGCCTGATGCATCAGTGTGGGCAGGCACAACTATAGCCTGGCAATTATTACTGCTAAGCTCTCTTAAGATGTTGTATTTTACCCCGCAATCAATAACTACTACTCTATATTTGGGCTTATCTCCTGGCCATATATATCTTCTTTTTATCGTAACATCTTTAACCAGGTCTCTCCCTAATAATCCCGGTGAATCCTTGGCTTTTTTGACTAATCTCTCTTCGTCGAAGTCTTCGGTAGATATTACCGCCTTCATCGCTCCCTGCTCTCTAATATTCAAAGTAAGTAAGCGCGTATCTATGCCTTCGATCCCGAGGATATTATTAACTTTTAAATAATCTCCTAATGAATTATCCTTTCGCCAATTACTAGCTATTTTGCTGTACTCCCTTACTAGGAAACCTTCGAGGAATGGCTTTCGCGATTCCAGATCATCTTGATTTACGCCGTAATTTCCGATTAAAGGATAAGTCATAGTAACAATCTGGCCTTTATAAGACGGGTCTGTAATAATCTCCTGGTAACCAGCCATGCTGGTATTAAAAACTACTTCACCGCACGCCTCTCCACGGGCGCCAAAAGACTTACCCTTAAAAATTCTGCCGTTCTCTAAAGCTAGTATTGCATTCATTTTAAAAAAATAGCGCTTTCCAGCCGACAATCCGGCTTTGAAAACGCCTTTGTCTACTTAGTAATTCGACTCTGAACTACGCGTTTTAGTATATCATATCTTAAAGGCAAGTCAATGCTGTTTTTTAAAGATTCGGGTAAATTAACGCTAGGTAATCCTTGCCTTCACCCAGTGGGTTCAAAGAACGCTCTATCTTTAACTTATCCTTTGCTGCTTTTAAATCAACTATTTCTTTCTTATCTTTCGGTAAAATCACCTCTACTTTAGGCGAAAATTTATCATCTCTATTCTGCTCCCTAACCACTGCTATCCTTCCATCGTTTAAAGAGACTATCGTACCCACAGGCCAGACTCCGATGATCTGGAAAAACTTATCGAGAAGCTCCGGGTCGAAATCTTCGCCCTTCTCCTTAGCCATCAACTCATAGATCAAATTAGGCGGATAATCACGCTTATAATTCCTCCTCTGGGATAGCGCATCATAGACATCACATATAGAAACGATCATAGAAGCGGTATGTAATTTTTTATAAAATGATACCTTCGGATATCCCTTGAGATTATATTTCAGATGGTGCTCAAAACAGACTACTACCGGCAGAACCCCCAATCTATCTATATATTTAAGCAACATCTCTGCCCCCAGGGTAACGTGACTCTTCATTTTTGTAAATTCCTTCTCGTTTAGGCGTGAAGGTTTTTGGATTAATTTTCTTGAGATAGCGAGTTTCCCGGTATCATGAAGCAACGCAGCAACCCCAATATCTAAAACTTGCTGTTTTGTAAAACCTAATTTAAAAGAAAAAAACATCGATAATATTGCCACATTTACAGTATGATAAAATGTTTTTAGATCATACCGTTTTAGCTTTGCTAAATTCAAAAGGTCCTGATATCTGCCCATGAGGCTATCCATGACATTGCCCAAAGCGTCTCGTAAAACTAACTGGTTCAACTCTTCTCCGTTTAAGACACTTTCAATAGACTTGGATAACTCATCAAATGACTTTTCATAAACCTTGAAATAATTTAATAGGTCTGCCTCTGAAATAGCGTAAGCGGTGGATTGAATAGCTGCCGCTTTAATCTTACCTACGATAATATTTCGTACACCGAGAGTATCGAGATACTCCTGAGGCGATAGCGTTATCTTGTCTTTAGGAGTAACCAAGAAAATTACAAATTTAGCTAGTTCCTCTTTGTCTAATCCCGGCAGGAATTGAATTCTTTCAACGCCTCTTTCCTTGAGAAGGATTATAGTGGGCTTGACGTTTTTACTTAAATCAAAAAATATCTCCTTTTCAAAGGCTAACTCCTCCCCTATAATTCCTATAACCAAATCGGTTCTCCCGCTTAAAATCTTTCCAAGACTGACATGGGCCTTTTCAATTCCATTTTTAAATTCCGGATGCCAATCAGGATACATTCTGGCGATCTGCAAAGCAAAGATCAGATCTCTGAAGGTTCTCTCAATCTTATCTAGCATGCCACTTCTCCAGGATCTCTTTAGCCTTTTTTCTCATATTACCATTCCAGAAGAACCGTCTCTTACTAAGATTGACCAACTGGTCCTCTGCATCCTTTAAACCCGATGCTTCTACGATAGCCATATTCTCGATGATCAGCTTATTCCTTATACCCAGAGGGCTGGTAATATCCAGGAGCTTCCTTAATGCAATTACCCTTGAGGATTGCTCATCCTTTAAAATTGCAAAGGCCTCTTTTCTTAAAAAAACTTCCTTCTTATCTAGAAGGGAAAAGAAAAATCTATTATCCTTCGTGGTTTGCTCCTTCATTGACTTTAATGCCTGTATCTTGACTAAGCTATTGGAGGTGATAAATATTTTTTTTAAAATATCCGTACTTATTGGGGAGTCCACTTTCTCCAGCCCCTTCATAAACTTCGCCAGAAAATCAATATCAGTTCGTTTCTGCTTCAATCTTCTATAGATCTTGGGTAGCTCTCCAGCAAAGAATCTTAAGAGCAGCTTGAGTGCATAGGAATTTACTCTGCCTTCATCGAATATCTTTTTAAGATAATGACCAATCCCTAAAGAACTCTGCTTCATCCTCTCCAGGATATGTCCAAGTTCAACATTATCTGTCTCTTGGAAAATTTTGCCTTCGATAAGATCATAAACCTGATTTTCTAAATCTCCGGCTACACCGGCTGCAAATGCATCCTCTTTCCTTTTTTTATCTATGGTATCCAACAAGATCGTTATATCGGTGATGCGATTTGCCTCTGCTAATCTCTGGCATTGCTTTAAGAGATATTTCACAATCAGGCTATTTTCATCCTTACCGGTATTTTCCATAAACAGATTAAGCAGGATATAATAATAATTTTCTTCGGCTAACTCCTGATCAAAAAGTAAAGTAACCTCAGAGGTATCCCCTTTTATAAGAGAATTAAGGGCGTTACGATAAAAAACCGAGATCTCTGATTTTTGGGAAAGAGCGAAGATCTCTTTAATATTCTTTTTAACTTTCGGGTTATTCTTTAAACTGTTGGAATCTTTTATTTTACTCTCAAGAACAAGAGCGATATCTTTATGGCTGTCAATATTTACAATCTGCGAAAAGAGCTTGAAACTTGAATAGTCAAATTTCTCTTTCTCTAAAATCCCCTCCAATAATAACTGGGCAAGATCATCATTATTCAGATCTTTGACGTAAACTTTAATTTTATCTATCTGGTGATTTTCGGGAATCTCCTTGTTTTTCAAGATAAACTTTAATAGATCCTTAGTGCAAACCTTAAACTTACCTTTTTTTTTGTCTTTGAGGTATTCAATAAAACTATAGATACTGCTACTGAACTCCTGATCCGTAAATAAGTCTTCGGCTTTAAACTTATTTACTATATTTTCAAAATTATCGGCAAATTCAATGATTTGCTGATCATTACCCTTATCTACCACCTGTTTAAACAGGTATACCCAGATGTCTTTACCTTCTTCCCCACGGTCCTCTAAGAACTGAGAATAGTCAAGTTGCACAATAGAGATATGCGGATTAGATTCTTTCTCGAAAATATTCTCGATCCCCCCATGCCTGAGAATCTCCCTTGTGGATTTTGATAGGGAACTTAAAAAATTAAGTAATTCTTCAACGCTCACTCCTTCACTAATTTCAAAACTTTTTATCTTGCGCAGGTGTAACATAGAAGCAAGCTCTATATATAAGATATTCTTCCCCCAGGGCTCCCCTTCCACAAACAGGGAATCGGGGGCAATGCCTATATTAATCGGATTTAAAAAATTAAGTAGTGTATCGACTCTCTGCTTGAAACTGACCACCGTCTTCTTAAAATAAGGGTGATCCTTGTTATATGCGGAGGCATTAGTGAAGGCAATACGCAAGCTCCTCAGTAAGTCATCTATAGCTTGTTCTTTATCCATTAAATGAGCAGACGACTTACGGAGTGAAACGACATAAGTCGTAGGCCGAAGGCCGTCTGCGAATTTAACCCCCACACCAATTATTATGACAAACTATCCGAGATGCGTCTGTTTAATTGGGTGAGAGCTCTTGATCTTAATTTAAGGCTTCTTTCTCTGTCTCTTGCGTCTTTCTCTGATTTGTATCCTTCGAGATATATCAATTCAAATGGTCTTCTAGATTTAGTCGAAGCAACTAAACCACTATTATGTTCTTGAACTCTCCGGTTCAAATTATTTGTAAAGCCAGTATAGAGTTTTTTGTCTTTTTGACTCCTTAATAAATAAATGTAAAATATGCTATTCTGCATATCGATTAGATAATTGGTGTGGGGGTAAGTTCGTGCATGCAATTTACGTTCATTGTCATTCCGTAAATTGCGCACTCACTTATTCTACCCCTAAACTTTAACTTATTCAATAACAAAAAACGCCCCTGATATTTCAGGGGCGTTTTTGAATCTAGAAGGTTTTTAAATATTTACTTCCCTTCTAAGACCTTCTCTGCTTCCTTACGATAGGCATCCATCACATATGGAATACCGGAAATTTTTGCTGCTTCTTCAGTAAGGGATATTACATCTTTGCGCGAAATCGTAGAAAGATTAAAGTTTCTCGTTCCTGCCATGAGCTGCTGAAGTCCGACCTTTAATTTCTGCACAAAACTGTACATACCAATCGCGCCAAGAGGAATCTCATTCATCCGCTTGCCATATTTTTCTTTAAGTTCCTCATAGCAAACGAATATCTCCTCGGGTTTCTTCCCGTACTGTGAGACTGTATTAGGCAAACTTTTTCCTTCAATCCAGTAGCCGATATTCTTGCCGACCATACCGGGAATCATAAATGCCCTACCCATGCAAACTGCTTTTACATAGGGAGCACCCATTGCCAACACCTTAAATATATGATCCTCCGTTGAAAATCCGCCGGCAATAGCAAGATCAGGAACTCGTACACCCTTCTTACTTAGATTTTCGCAAATCTCAAAAGCCATGGATTGTAAATAGAAAGTTGGAATACCCCACTCCTCCATCATTCGCCAGGGACTCATTCCCGTGCCACCCGGCGCGCCATCAATCGTAAGCAGATCAATCTTAGCCTCAGCGCCCCATTTAATCGCCATGGCTAACTCCCTCATCGGATAGGCACCGGTTTTTAAGGTAATCCGCTTAAAACCAAGGTCTCTTAAGCGTTTAATCTCAGCGAAGAAATCTTCTTCGGTGACAAACCCTAGACGAGAATGACGCTCAAATTCTTTGATTGCGCCTATCTTATAGGCTTTCTGGACTACTTTTTGCGCAGGATCGGGAGTAACGATGTAACCGCGTTTTTTCAACTGCAATGCCCTATCTAAGCTTTTGACCTTGATCTCTCCTCCGATACATTTCGCACCCTGGCCCCACTTAAGCTCAATCGTCTCTAGATTATGTTTCTTTCTTACATACTCTGCAACCCCTAAACGCGTGTCCTCCACATTCATCTGAACCAGAATCTCTCCATAACCTTCATGAAACTGTCTATAGGTTGCGATTCTCCTGTCCATATCCGGAGCTTTTTTAATCTTACGGTTAGAATCAAGTTCCAGAGCAGGATCAATACCGCAAACATTCTCTCCGCAGACAAGGGTAACCCCAGAGATAGCCGCACCGATAGCAAAATGTTCCCAGTTCTTTCTCGCTATCTCCGTAGAGCCAAGCGCGCCGGTAAAAGCAGGCGCTCTCATTTTTATCTTCTTGGTCCAGCCGTATTCAGTCTCGGTATTGACGTCCGGAAAGATAGCGGTATCAGGACCGGCCTTGACTCCTTTAGGAAGTCCCTTTGCACCCATAGCATAACCTAAAATATTGATATGGGAATAATCTACCGGATAGTCTTTATCGCCTCCAGCTGAAATTTCACCAAAGGGACCGGGATAGATTACCTCTCTACTTCTGAAACTCGCCTTAAAAACCTCACAATTCCCCCTACAGCCATCAATACAACGCGTACATATACCTGAGCTGGGGGCAACATTTCTCGACCTGTTCGCTGTCTGCGTCACATCATTAGCATTTGGTCTTTGTAAATTCATTTCTTCCTCCTTAAGTTCTCTTAGTGCTTTATTGTTTTCTCACACAATTAAACCCTTCCCCCAACCTACAATCAACACAACTATCCACAAAATTTTCTGCCATTGACAGCTGTGATTCGCACAAACCGCAAAGGGCCTCGTTGCCCTTTTTCATAGGACCGGGACAAGGTGTAATTGTCATCGGACATATATCTATACAATAATTACATTTCTTACAAAATTCCGGGCGTTTATCAAATGGTAAAGCCACGTGGCGCTGGCTGCCGCGGCCGACAAATCCTAAAGATTTAGACTGCCAGATCTCACTGCATACCCGCACACAACGGCCGCATAACACACAATCTTTATGGCGAAAAGGATAACGCACCTTTTTCACCCCACACCTTACAGCAATATCCTGGATTGCCCGCGAATTAGGCGCCTCTGCAACCAGCATCTCAGCGATATTCTTTCTTGCTTTGAGTATCTTTGGCGTATGAGCCAAAATCACCATTCCTTCTTTAGCTTCCAGCGTACAGGAAGCAGTAACTTTTGACTTACCGTTCTTCACTACCTCTACGATACATAAACGGCAAGCTCCGATCGGGCTTACTCCCCGCAGATGACAAAGATGAGGAATGCATATACCGTAATCTAAAGCCGCATCCAGCACCGAAGTCCCCTGAGTGGCCCGAACACGCGCGCCATTAATAGTTAAAGTTATATATCTATCCATCTATTCTTCCTTATGAAACAGTAACTGCTTGGAATTTACAGGCCTCTTTACAGATACCGCACTTCCGGCACTTCTGATCAACTATTGAGAATATCTTTCCTTCTTGAATCACTGCTGCGTGCGGACAGGCTTTTAAACAGAAGCCGCAGCTTTTACATTTCTTTTTATTAACCGAGTAATGTATTAATTCACGACACACGCCGGCAGGGCACTTTTTTTGTTTTATATGTGCCTGATATTCCGGTTTAAAATATTTAATCGTCGATAATACCGGGTTAGGAGCTGTTTTGCCCAAGGCGCATAATGAAGCTATGGCTGTAGTTTGGGCGATATCTTCTAAAACAACAAGCCCCTCCTCTGTGCCTCTACCTTCGGTAATATCATTAATTATTTCTAACATCCTGCTTAGACCGATCCTACAGGGAACACATTTACCGCAGGATTCATCGATCAGGAATTTTAAGAAATATTTAGCCACATCAACCATGCAGGTAGCCTGATCCATTACTACCATACCACCTGAACCAACCATCGAGCCGGCTTTGGTTAATGCTTCGAAATCTACCGGCAAATCAAAGAGTTTTTCAGGAAGACATCCTCCGGAGGGACCTCCGGTCTGCACAGCTTTTATCTTCTTACCATTAATTGCTCCACCGCCTATATCATAAATAATCTTACGCAGCTTCATTCCCATAGGAACCTCCACAAGACCCGTATTTCTGATCTGTCCTGTGAGGGCAAAGATCTTTGTTCCCTTACTCTCCTTTGTTCCTTTGGCTGCAAACCGCAAAGCACCTTTATTAATAATCGAAGGAACATTTGCCCAAGTTTCTACGTTATTCAAGTTTGTCGGTAACTCCGCAAAACCTTTATCCGTAGTATGGATATCTTTTGCACGCGGCTCACCAACCTTTCCTTCTAATGAGGCCATTAAAGCAGACGACTCTCCGCAGACAAACGCACCGCCCCCTCTGGCTATCTTTATATCAAAGGAAAATTTAGTTCCAAGAACATTCTTACCCAGAAGCCCTAGTTCCTCTGCCTGCCTGATCGCTATTTTGGCATGCTCTACGGCTAGAGGGTATTCATTTCTTACATAAATATACCCGTGCTCTGCCCCGATGGCATATGCTCCGATGAGCATCCCTTCAATAACTACATGAGGATTACCCTCTAAAACACTTCTGTCCATATATGCGCCCGGATCACCCTCATCAGCATTACAGATTACATACTTAGGTCTGCCTTCTGCCCTGCGGCAGGACTCCCACTTCCTTCCTGTGGGGAAACCTCCGCCGCCGCGCCCCCTCAAGCCGGATTTTTTTATTTCTTCAATAACCGCCTCCGGTTTCATAAAAGTCATTGTTTTAATCAAAGCAAGATATCCGCCGCTGGCGATATAATCATTGATGTCACAAGGGTCAACTAATTTATTTTGGCCAAGAACCGCGCGATCCTGGCTTTTATAAAAAGGAATATCTTTTTCGCAAACAAACTTTTTCCCTGAAATCGGAACAGCATAAAGTAATCCCTCTATGACTTTATTCTTTTTAAGAGTATCTGAAACTATCTTTGGAATGTCTTCCGGCTTTATGCGGCAATAAAAAATATTACCAGGCTCAATAACCATGAGCGGCTCTTGTTCACAGAAACCATGACAACCTGTAACGCGTAACCTTACTTTATCTTTAAGTTTTTGTTTACCTAGCTCTCTTTCCAATGCTTCGACTACCCCCAAAGAATTACAAGCCTGCCCGCAGGTACCCGAAGATATAATAATCGTCTTTGCTTTATTGCCGCCCTTGGAACTTCTTTGCTTTTGGAAAGCTTTAAATTGTGCAATAGATTTTAACTTGCTCATTTTTTCTTCTTTTGTTCTTTATTCTTATTACGCACACCTTGAATAAGAGTACGTAATTTCCCTGTAGTCATGTGGTCGTAATACTTACCGTTTAAAACTACTACCGGCCCCAGAGCACACGCACCCAAACAATTGACTGTCTCAACCGTAAACATTCCATCTTCTGTAGTCTCTCCGGCATTGATATTGAGCTGGCCTAAAACCTCATCTAAGAACCTGGGTGCCCCTCTTACATGGCAAGCTGTTCCTAAGCAGACGGTTAAGAGGTGTTTTCCGCGCGGCTTGAGAGTAAAGGCTTTGTAGAAATTAGCTACCCTGAATACTTCAATTAAGGGAACCTTTAATTCCTGGGAGATCGCTCTTAGTATCTCTTCGGGGAGATAATTGCAGATCTTCTGAACATCCTGCAGAACTTCAATTAATTCCTGAGGGGATCTTTCTCTATTCTTTAATATCTTTTTTAATCTGCTTGTTGCTACTGCCATGGTAATCTTAACTTTTGCCTATTATCTGTGGATTTTACGCCTATTTTTTAGGCAGGCCTGAAAACAAAAAACGCCCATCAATAAATTTTGATGGACGTCTTTGTCCAATTCTAAATTCCATAAAAGAATAACACAAAAATCCTCATTGTCAAGCCCTTTTCTAGTGCCGTCCTCAAACTTGTTCGAGTGCCTGGCACAGAGTTGTCCGGAATCCTGCCTGCCTACCGACAGGTAAGCCGGTAGGCAGGGGTGCCTCTAATTAAAACTGACTTGATCGCCTATTTTAATCTCTTGTGTATCAACAAATCCAGAGTTAACCTCTAAAACATATTTGGCCTTTTCTTTAGGTATCATCGTATTACATACCTCTTTACAAGGTTCAACATCAGTCTTTATATAAACTGTTCTTTTATCTTCAGAAATCCAAATAATATCCAAAGGAAACTTCATGTTCTTCATCCAAAAACTATGGATATCTTCGTTGTCAAAAATAAAAAGCATGCCTTGGTCACTCGATAGAGACTCTTTAAACATAAGGCCTTTTCTTCTGCTTAAGTCATTATCTGCAACTTCGGCCTGAATACAAACATCTTTAAAACAAGCCTCTTTTATCACCTCACCAGCAAAGCTGCTTGAAAAAATAAAAAATATCGCAAGAAACAGTACCGTCCTCAAAGCTGTTCGCAAAGGTGTCCCCTTTGAATACATAATCCATACTAAACGGCTTCCATGGTAGATGGCGGCTTCTGGGCTATATTATAGGTGACACTCACCACCCCGGGAACTTCTTTAGTCAACCTTCCTGCCAACTTCTCTAAAGTCTCAAAAGGCAGCCTGGTTGGCTTAGCAGTTCTTGCATCAACGCTATCCCAACACCTGATCTCAATCTGCAATCCGAAATCCCTCTTCCCATCTCTAATACCTGTAACCCTATCTTGATGTAAAATCGCCATATATTGAAAAACATCAGCGCAAGCGAGCTCCTCTTCTGTAATAGTAGTGGCGAGCCTTATGATTTTAATCTTATCCGGGGTGGCCTCTCCAATCACCCTGGCTGATAGAGCCGGGCCGGGAAAGGGCATGCGCTCGTATATAGATGCAGGTAACCCTAAGGCTCCGGCAACTTTTCTTACCCCGTCTTTTCTTATCTGCACCAGCGGCTCGATAATTTTATATCCAAATGCCTCCTGCGGATTAATCCCCAGCTGCTCAAAAACATTATGCTGCCTTTTTATCCCGGCAACAGTCTCATCCACATCAGTTAAAATCGTCCCCTGCAAAAGATACTTTGCGCCGCTCTCTTTTACTAGTCTTCCAAAAACTTTCTTATAAAAAGTCTGTGTAATCGCTTCTCTTTTTTCTTCCGGGTCGGTTATACCTTTCAACGCCTCAAAAAATTCATCTTTAGCATCTACTATCTCTACGTGAACGCCCATTTGCTTAAAGATCGAAGCAATCATCTGCGGTTCACCTTCGCGCATCAATCCGTTTTCTATGAAATATGTCTTCAATCTACTACTCAAGGCTTTATGGCCTAACATCGTAACGGCTGAAGAATCAACGCCGCCTGATAAGGCATTTATTGCTATCCCATCTTTGACAGAAGAAGAAATTTCTCTTACTTGTTGATCGATAAATTGCTGAGCATCTAAATTCTCTGTTTTAATCTCTTTTGCCGTCATCACTTCCTCCTAGGTTTTTTTACTCTTGATATCTTTGGTGAGGATTATCGCTTCGGCGATTTCGCGCATGGATTTACGGCTATCCATGCTTTGTCTCTGAATCAATCTGTATGCCTCGGAAGGCAGGATATTTGTTTCCTGCGAGAGGATATCCTTTGCCCGCTCGATGAGTTTACGGGTAGTCAATGCTTCTTCAGCGCTACGTGCGCGCAAATCTAACTCTGCGTTTTCAATCGCTATCGCTGCCTGATTAGCCAAAGCAGCAAGTAAATCTAACTCAAGTTTACTGAACTTATGTTTCTTGGAAGTATAGCAGTTAAGCACTCCAATTACTTTGCCCTTTACTGCCAAGGGTACGCTGGCTAAAGAACAGAGGCCGTCTTTTTTGGCAATATCACGGTTTAGGTAACGTGCGTCCTCTTTGACATTTAAAACAGTTACGGGTTTATTATTCAAAGCTACATCACCAGCAATACCATCGCCCAATTTTATATTCGGTTTCTTATTGTACTCTTCTGAAATAGACTGAGTCGCCTTAACCACTAACTCTTTTCTATCCGGATCAAGCAGCATCAGCGATGAGACCTTAGAATTCATGATCTCGGCAGTAACATTCACCACCAAGCGCAATAGCTCCTCAAGGTATAAACCTGAGGTAATCAGATTAGCGACCTTGGAAAGCGCCTCTATCTGTTTTAAATAAATTTGATAACGTTGTTTTTTGGGCCTGGACATCTTAAAGTATCGGCAGATATTTATCTATTTCGTATTTCGTAACCTGGGCCTTGTATTCATCCCACTCCAATTTTTTATTGAGGATAAAATACTGGAAGAGCTTTTCTCCGAATGCTTTCTTTAGAAGTTCTGATTTTTCGCTTACTTTTATCGCTTCTAATAGGTCTTCCGGGAGAGAATTGATTTTTGCACGCGCTCTCTCCTCTTCTGTCATATGATAGATATTGTCATTTGCCGGTTCAGACAGAACGTATTTCTTCTCAATGCCCTCTAGGCCTGCGGCGAGCATTGCAGAAAATGCAAGATACGGATTACAGGCAGGGTCAGGCACACGGTACTCGATTCGCGTGGATGTTTCTTTACCCGGCTTATACATCGGCACCCTGATCAGGGCTGAGCGATTCATCTGAGCCCAACAAATATATACCGGCGCCTCGTAACCGGGAACCAGGCGCTTATAAGAATTAACCCACTGATTTGTCACAGAAGTTATCTCAGGGGCATGCTTTAATAATCCGGCAATAAAGTATCTGGCAATTTTTGAGAGATGATACTGGCCTTTCTTCTCAAAAAATGCATTATTTTTTTCTTTGAATAATGATTGATGCGTATGCATGCCTGAGCCGTTTATGCCAAAGATCGGTTTAGGCATAAAGGAAGCATGCAAACCTTTAAGTTGGGCAATTTCTTTCACTACCAGCCTATAAGTCATCACATTATCCGCCATTGAGAGTGCTTCTGCATAGCGCAGATCAATCTCATGCTGGCTGGAAGCTACTTCATGATGGCTGTACTCTACGATCACACCCAACCCTTCCAAGGCGGTTACAGTCTCATTCCTGACATTCTGCGCAATATCTATGGGTGTAAGATCAAAATATCCGCCTCTGTCTAATACGATTGTATTCTTAGGGTTGTTAAAATAAAAATACTCTAGTTCCGGGCCGACATAATACGTAAATCCCATCTTTTTTGCGCGTGCTAAATTCTTCTTTAAAACATAGCGCGGGTCTGCTTCAAACGGTACACCCTTAGTCGTATAGATATCGCAGAACATCCTTGCCACGGGATGCTCTTTTGACTCCCAGGGTAAGATTGCAAATGTGCTCGGATCCGGCTGAGCAACCATATCCGATTCTTCGATCCGGGCAAACCCTTCAATTGATGAACCGTCAAAACCCATCCCATCTCCTAAGGCACGGGGTAATTCATCAACGGTGATAGTGAAACCTTTAAGGAATCCCAATACATCAGTAAACCATAACCTGATGTACCTGACCTTATACTGTTTAACTAATTTCATCACATCTGACTTTGTTTTACATTTTACTTTAGTCATTATTACCCTCCGAATTCAATGAGCACATGACTTATAGGGCGATAATTTTAATTTATTCCGATATAAGTCATCTGTGCGAATTGACCCCGCCCTTTTGGCAGAATTCAAATACCAATTTTCTTTTCGCCAAAAGAGCTGGGTAAATTCAGCCAGCAGACTTACGTTCACTTTGTTCCGTAAGTCTGGGCTTTATTTAAAAATTTTTCAATTCTCTTAAATGCTTCCTTTAGATTATCAAAACTAGAAGCATAGGATATCCTAATATAATCGTCAAACTCTCCTCCGAATGCAGTGCCCGGAACAACCGCTATGTTCTCTCTCCTAAGCAACTTCTCTGCAAAATCCAGAGAACTAAGCCCTGTCTTTTTCAAAGATGGGAATACGTAGAAAGCCCCTTCGGGCTTAACGCACTCCAAACCCAGATGCTCTAATCTATCCAGGACAAACTCACGGCGCCTTTTGTATTCCCGCTTCATCTCCTCTACTGATCTCTTACCTGTATGCAGTGCTTCGCTTGCTGCCATCTGAGAAGTTATCGGAACACACATAATCGTGTATTGATGTATCTTTGTCATTGCCTGGATTATCTCTTGCGGTCCGCAGGCAAAACCTACCCGCCAACCGGTCATCGCATAGCTTTTAGAGAATCCATCCAAGTAAAGAGTATTATTCTTTGCCCCGCTCAAAGTTGCAAAGGGGGTATGCGCAAAATCATAAGTCAGCTCTCCGTAAATTTCATCGGTGATACAAAGAACTTTATGTTTTAAAAGAACTTTATTAATCTCTCCTAACTCCTTCTTAGTGTAAGAGACTCCCGTGGGATTTACCGGATAATTTAAAATTAAAGCCTTGGTCTTCTGATCAATATTTTTCTCTAGAGCCCTAGGAGTAAGCTTGAAATCCTCACCCTTAGTATTGATATAGACAGGTATGCCGCCTGCCAGCTCTGTCACCGGGCCATAAGATACATAACCCGGCTGAGGAATTAAAACTTTATCCCCCGGATTAATCATTGCGCGCAAAGCCAGATCCACTGCTTCACTCACACCCACGGTGATCAGAATCTCATCTTCAGGCGAGTAATCTAAGCCGTGCCTATTTTTCAAGTGTCCTGCAATGCTTAATCTTAACTTATACAACCCCTTATTTGAAGTGTAAGAGGTAAACCCCTGTTCTAAGGAATATATCCCCGCCTCACGTATATGCCAGGGAGTGGTGAAATCAGGCTCACCAACCCCTAAAGAGATTACCTCTTTCATCCCGAGAACCAGATCAAAGAACTTGCGGATTCCGGAAGGCTGCATCTGTTGTACTTTTTTAGATATTATGTTTTTCATCTTTGGAAACGTAAAACTCAAAGCATAAAGTATAAAGTTAAAATTTAAAGTTTTACACTTTAGTTTTACACTTTACGCCTTACACTTTACGCTTAATATGATATTGCAATCCTCTTCTTCTCTTCCTTGTGTTTTAAAATCACTCCGTCTTCTTTATATTTCTTTAATAAAAAGTGCGTTACCGTTCCGCGGATGTTCTCAAGACAGGATAATTTCTCAGCTACGAAGTTAGAAACTGCATGAATATTCTTTCCCTCTACCACCACCAAAAGATCATAGGTACCGGAGATCAAATAACAGCTGGAGACTTCCGGAAACGAATATATCCTCTCAGCGATCTTATCAAAACCCACGTCTTTCTGAGGTATAACCGTAACCTCGATCAAAACCCGCACTCCGACATCGCCATTCTTAATCAAGTCTTTATTAATCATCGTCTTATACTTCAAGATCACGCCCTCTTTTTCAAGTTTCTTGATCGCCTCCTTGATCTTAGCGGGTTTTCTCTTTAACATCTTAGCTATGTCTTCCGGCGTTGCGCGTGCATCCTTCTCCAAAATCTCTAATATCTCATCCATCTGCCTCGCTCCTTTCGTCGCTCGGAGAGTACAGATTACAGTTTACAGAAAAAGATTTTTCTGTTCTCTGTACTCTGTTATCTGTTATCTCTTGAAATATGACATATCCTGGGCCCCTGTCTCTTATGCTCAGAGCGCCTGATCATCTCTTTGATTTTTTTAATCTTTGCCTTCGGGGCTACCTGTTTTTTGTTACCTTCCAGGCATCCTAAAATATCATCTAACTCAGCGTAGCTTATACCCATCTCTCCTTCATCAGTCTGGCCGCGCCAGAGCCCGGCGCTGGGAGGTTTATTAATAATCTGCTTTGGCACCCCTAATTTTTCCGCTAATCTTCTGACATCTTTTTTCAAAAGACAGCCTAAAGGCAAAATGTCCGTTGCTCCGTCTCCGTGTTTTGTAAAATATCCTATATTCAGTTCTGACTTATTCCCCGTTCCGCAAACAAGGTAATTCAACTTATTAGCGAAGTAATAAAGAACAGCCATTCTTAAGCGAGGCTTAAGATTGGCATAAGCTAGATTATTAGCCGCGGGTAAAATTTTTCTAAAATTATTGTAAAGCCCCGAAAGATTTATGGTTTTTGTATTTAAACCGAGTTTCTTAGCTACTAACTGAGCATCCTTCATATCCTGCGGATTGCTTAGGCAAGGCATAATTAAGGCTAAAAGCCGCTTCCTTCCCACTGCCTTCTTGCACAAAGCAGCAGCTAAAGCAGAATCAACCCCTCCTGAAAGGCCAATTACTGTTCCCTTTGCCCCTGCTTCTTTTACCTGTCTCTTGATCCAATCAGTTATCCTGTTTTCCACATAAGTCCTCAAATCTTATAATAGCATAATTTCTAACCGGGTCAACCCCGTTAGAAATACCTAATATCTTATATTATCATAATTTCTAACGGGGTCAAGGTTAGCTTAGCTTGTTAAGGAACTCTTCGATTTCTATGGCCTTGAGATAATCTCCATGATCTTTCAATAATTCTATCGCCCGTTTCAGATTATATTTGGCTTTCTCAGGTTTACCTGATAAATAACTGCAAACGCCTAAAATACTGTGTGCCTCAGCATCATCAGGGCTTATTTCTAATGACTTCTCGAGGTATTCTATTGCTTCTTGAAATTGGCCTAAGGAATAATGGGCTACTCCTAAATAATAATAGACCTCATCATCCAGCTCGCTTCCCAGCGCCTTCTGTAAATAACCTATAGCTTCGGGAAATTGCTCTAAAGAAGAGTGCGAAACTCCCAGGTAATAATT
>JBDRLC010000010.1:0-44737 GCA_043813305.1 Candidatus Omnitrophota bacterium
AGGTCTACCATCAACATCTATTCATTGTTCAAGACAGCAAGAAACAAAATATTGGAATATTGTCAATGGAAGACGTAATGGAAGAGTTGTTTGGGGAAATCTATGACGAAAGAGAAAAGCAGCTTTTAAAAATCTCAGGAGAACAAGATGATACGAAGAATCGATGATTATATTGATGTTGTAGGCGCTAAGACCATTTCTTCAATTTTTAAAAAAGCCCGAAAACTCTATAAGAAACGCATCTGTAACGTAAACGCAACATTCTTAGGAGGTGGGGTTGCGGAAATATTAGGCCGGCTTGTACCAATGATGAATGAGGTAGGTATGATCGCGGAATGGCGGACTATCCATGGGAGTCCGGCTTATTTTGACGTAACCAAAAAATTTCACAATGGCCTTCAAGGAGGAGAAATCGACCTTACTGATCTAAAGAAGAACTTATATTTAGACATTAACCAGGAATTTGCCAGATTTACGGATATAAACTATGATTGTATGATAGTGCATGACCCACAGCCTCTACCATTGATAAAGTTTTATAAAAAGATGCAACCTTGGATATGGAGGTGCCATATAGATATTTCTGAACCGAATAAGGAATTATGGAATTTTCTTGAGAAGTACATGGTATGGTACGATATAATTATTGTCTCAAGCGAAAAATATAAGAAGAAAGATCTACCGGTTGAACAAAGGATTATACCTCCGGCGATTGATCCGCTTTCATTGAAAAACATGGAACTTTCCCAAAAGGATATTCTAAAATATATTAAAAAGGCCGGAGTCCCGACTGATAAGCCGATTTTAGCCCAGGTTTCCAGGATGGATCTTTGGAAGGACCCGGAGGGAGTGTTGGAGGTATATAATATCGTTCGGGAGAAGGTAGGCTGCAGGCTGCTCTATTGTTACAATCTGGCTACGGATGATCCGCAGGGTATGGAAATATACACGAAAATCCGTAAAAAGGCACAAAAGTGGGTAGAAAAAGGAGATGTAATTTTTGTTGTGGGTAATAACGATGTCCTGGTGAATGCGATTCAAAGATTTGCCACTGTGATTATTCAAAAATCCACAAAAGAAGGATTCGGCTTGGTAGTAGCAGAGGCACTTTGGAAGGGGAAGCCCGTTGTTGGCGGGAATGTGGGAGGGATACCGCAGCAGATTAAAGACGGAGAAACCGGATTTTTAGTAGATCCTCATGATTACAATGAATGTGCGGATAGGGTGGTAAAGCTTTTTAAGAATCCTAAACTTTCCCGGGAGATGGGGGCTAAGGCAAAGGAACACGTGAGAGATAATTTTCTTACCACAAGGCTGCTTTCGGATTATTTAGATCTGATATATGATGTATTTAAATAGAGGCGAGATTATCAAACAAGGAAGGTTAGAAAAAAAACTTGACAAAATTATTTTTTGCAATACTATATGCGCATATATTCATATAGAGCATATAAAAAATTGTTAACAATCGTTACGGATCTATCAGCAAATATTGATACCTTCAAGCATGATTTGGTTGGGCTTGAGTGGTTAAAAGATAAACGGAAAAAGTCGCAACCGTAAAAAAGGAGGAGGAGTAATGAGAACAAAAGTAATAGCTGTTTTGGCAGTAATATTTTTACTGGGTGTTTGCTTTGTTTCTGGTTCATCATTAGCCCAGGAGCAGTTGGAGTCTGATTTTTCTTCCGGGGTAGTAGTTAGCGTCTTGCCGGAAACAATTGTAGTGAAAGAATACAATTATGACAGTGCAGAGGAAGCGGATGTTACTTATGCACTAGATGAAGAGTCTGAAATCAATAATGTAGATTCGCTTGAGGATATCGTGGTCGGAGACACTGTAACTATTGAATATCTATCTGCTGAAGGCAATTATCTGGCAAAAAGTATAACTCTCGTGGAAGTTCCCGTAGAAGAAGTAGCTTCAGAAATTGAATTAATGCCGGAAGAAAATTTAGAAGAGCAGCTAGAGAATATTCCTCAGCAGCCCGAAGGAGAATATTAAAAATAATCAGTTCTATTTTTGAGATTTCTCTGGCGTAAGAGATGTATACCTTACCATCCTCTTTTTTAAAATTAGATTTTATCTTAGAGCAATACGGTTATAGGCTTGAAAAAGTCTTAAATAACGAAAATAGGTGGGGTACAAAATTAGTTTGTTTAATTTCTGATAAAGACTCTAACCGCTGCGTTTCAACAACTTGCGCAACCAAAGAAAGTTATCTTGAGCTTGCCAAGACCTTAATTTTACTTAAGAAAAAAGAACAGTTCTCGCCAAGGGCAATAAAATTATTCCCTCAAAATAAAACTATAGTCTGTAACTATATCGGAGAGTCATTATCTCACTATATCCTGGAGAATCCCGATACGATTACCGATAGCTTTATTGCCATATCGCACTACCTTAAAGAACTCAATTCTATTAAAAGATCACATAAAAGGCTGATTATTCCTTCTATAATAAACGACGTTTTAGAAATATCGGAAGTTCTGGATTTGCTCCCGAAAATAAAAGCGATCTTTCCGGTGCTAATAAATTCTAAAATTTATTTTGTCTATGGCTGCGGTATTGAAGACCCTCATATATGGAACCTGAGGGTAGTTAATTGCGCAGATGAACTCCAGGCTTTCACCGCCGATTTTGATTATTTTTCGCAAAATTTAAATTATTCGTGGGAGCTGGGGTATCTTTATGCAACTTTCAGATGGTTTAGGCAGGTTAGCTACTTCATGAATTATAATCTAGAAAATCTTTTTATTTCTTTAATTGAAAATAGCGATCCGAAATCAAATTTTATGTTTTGGCTGGGAGTCCTATCGAGCTACTGCGGATATAAAGAAAGCTTGCTTTTAAGAATAAATCATGATTTTCAGATATCAGAGCACCGCAAAATTATCAGAAATTTAGACAATAAAATTTTTTATTTGGCTAAAAGATTATTAGAAAGAAATCAAGATTAGAATTCTAATTTTTAAAAAGGAGATAAGAAGGTGAGAATAGGCATAGCATACGATTTAAAGAGCGAGTATTTGCATCTTGAGGCTTTAGACGGCGAATATGTGGAGGAGTTCGATGCGCCGCAAACAATTGAAGCGATATCCCGGGTTCTTGAGGATAATGGTTTTGAGGTGTCGAAGCTTGGCGGGGGGCTAGATATTGTAGAGAGGATCAAAGAAAAAAAACCGGATTTCGTATTTAATATTACCGAAGGATACCGCGGCAGGAATAGAGAGGCGCATATTCCTTGTATCCTTGAGATGTTGAATATACCGTATTCCGGATCCGATGTCTTAACTTTATCTTTAACTTTAGATAAAATTATGACAAAGAAAATTGCTCGCTATGCCCGCATTCCTACTCCGCGCTACGTCATAGTTGATAGTATGAGGGGCCTCGAGAATATCGGTGATGGGCTGGAGTTTCCTTTGATAAGCAAACCGGCATGGGAAGGTTCGAGTAAAGGAATATATAATCGCTCACTGGTATATGATAAGTTGTCACTAGAGAAGAATCTGGTATCGCTTTTTGAGAAGTATCCTGACCAACCTTTGATTGTTGAAGAGTATATCAAAGGGAGAGAATTTACAGTTGGTCTAATCGGAAATCAAAACCCTTCGATTCTGGGGATTATGGAGATAAGAAATAAGGCTAAAGCCGGCTGTGACTTCTTGTATTCCCTGGAAGTAAAACGTAATTGGGAAAACGAAGCAGAATATATATCTCCTCCGGAAATACCCGAGGCATTAAAGCGTCAATTTAGGCAATATGCAAAATCGGCATTTGTGGAATTTGGCTGCCGTGATTTTGCTAGGATTGATTTTCGCCTCTCGCAGGATAACAGAATCTATCTACTGGAAATAAACCCCCTGCCGGGACTCTCCCCAATATCCTCGGATTTAGTAATCATGGAAAAGTTGCTGGGTATTTCCTATGAACAGCTCATTCTCTCAATCCTTAAAAGCGCGTTCACTCGCTATAAACTTAGCGGAGTGTTACAGAATACGAAAGAGGTAATTGCGATATGAAAGAGTTTGATTTCGGTATTGCCTGGGATGACAACCTGGACGAGAAGTTTTTGGGATGGCTGAAGAAAGAATGTTCTTTAAGAGGCCTTAGGTTTATCCTCATTGACTCCGAGAACGTCTTAGGCACTATAAAAAACCTGGAACGCGGGAAGGTCAGGATCAAATTCCTCTTAGATGCGGCAGCAGATTATTATATACCAAAGGATCCTTTTGTCAGGTTATGTTATGCGGTTAAGGATGCGGAAGGCTATGTTGTTTGCGATCCCGATGATGCAAGAGAGGCCTCAAATAAAGCAATAACCCATTATGATCTATTAAAGGCGAATATCCCCGTACCCTATACAGTAGTAGTAAGAAACTGGGAGCCGAATAATTTTATCCTGCAAAAAGATGAGTTGCAGCGTTTGGGTAAACCATTTATCATAAAACCTGCTTCAGGATTCGGCCAGAAGGGAGTGGTGAAAGATGCCAGCGGCTCTATAGTTCAGATAGCTAGGGCAAGGCATTTTAACAGAGGCGATAACTTCTTGCTACAAGAGAAGATTAAACCGATGTTCTTTGGGGATAAGGAAGCTTGGTTTAGGATATATTTTTTATTTGGCGAAATTATCCCTTGTTGGTGGAACACTGAAACAGGCTGGTATGGCCACCTTACTTTAAGAGAGATGTATAATTATAAGCTGCTTCCTTTAGCAAGAATTAGCTCAGAGATTGCCCGTATAACCAATATGGAATTTTTTACCACTGAGATTGCTGTTACTTCTGGTGAAAAAGGCAAGGAGAGAAGATTCGTAGCTATTGATTATGTAAATGACCAGCCGGAGTTAAAGGTGCGTTCAGACAAAGCTGCCCTAGGTCCGGTTCCTGAAATAATTCAGCATATAGCCGAAAGAGTCGTAGAAATCGCCTGGAAGATATCTAAAGGCCAAAATATTGGGATATATAGTTCCATAAGACTGGCGAAGGCAAGAACGGATGATGAGAGTATTTAAAAGACCAAGCGCATTAAAAAGAGGAGATACGATAGGCATAGTAGCTCCGGCCTGGTCATTTGACCCGAGGAATTTTAAAAGAGGAGTAGATAAGCTGAATAATCTGGGGTTTAAAGTTAAATTTGATAAATCGATCTTTAACAAGTATTGGTCGATGGCAGGCTATGATCAGCAGCGGGCTGCTCAGGTTAACCGTATGTTTGCTGATAGAGAAGTAAAGGCGATATTGTGTGCTAAAGGTGGTTACGGTTCAATCAGGATCTTGCCGTATTTAGATAAAAAAATCATCAGAAGAAACCCTAAGATATTTGTCGGCTACAGCGATATAACGATCCTACTCTCTTATTTATATAGGATAGCTAATATGGCAGTATTTCACGGACCGGTAGTCTCAGGAGAGATACACAATAATATGAATCCGATTACCTTTAAATATCTCTTGCGTTCGATTACACAACCTCAAAAATTAGGTAGATTGAAATTTCCCGGAATGAAATCATTAAATCGCGGCAGAGCAACGGGCGTCCTAGTAGGAGGAAATCTATCTTTGATTATGGGAACCATAGGCACTCCTTATGATATAAATACAGACAATAAAGTTCTTTTTTTAGAGGATATGGGAGAGGATCTGGAGACGATTGATAGTTATCTGATGCAGTTAAAATTAACGGGAAAATTCAGAAAAATAAAGGGGATAGTATTTGGTAAGATGGTTGATTGCCGTGACCGCAGCGGCAAAAAATACACGATTAAAGATATATTAAGGGATATGCTTAGAGATATAGATGTACCGATAATATTCGGGTTTCCCTCCGGCCATAGATTCTCCGGCCAGATTAATGTCACCCTTCCTTTCGGAGTATCGGTTACAGTGGATGGCGATAATGCCGGTTTGATTTTAAATGAATCCGGCGTCAGCTAGATAAGGTCATTCCTTTTTTAAATTTACCTTGAGACTGCCGATTTTTAAGAGTATAATCTATTAAGTTCTTTTTGAGAAAGAAGGAGGCAAAGTGCAGCAGGTATCTAAAAACATAAATATTGAGGTAATAAAAAAATCACTTTTTCCTTTTTTAATTTTAATCTTACTTATCGCAGGTTATATTTTTTACCGGATTAAAATAGTTCAGCTGATACCTTTAGAGCTTCATCAGAATTTAAAAAAGTATATAAGTACGGCTTTTATTATTTCAGTAGGTTTTGTATTTCAGAGAATTTCCGGAGCCATTTTAGGATGGTATGACAAAAATTTCGCCTCCAAGACCGTTACAAAACTGGATGATCAACTAATTCCTTTAGCCAGGAGAAGCAGCAAAATAGTAATTTGGACTATCGCTATTCTGTTAATCTTGCCTCTCTATGGAATAAATATCAGCGTTCTGATAACTGCTCTGGGCGTTAGTTCTTTAGCCATTGCTTTAGCTGCACAAGACACTATTTCTAATATTATCGCAGGGTTTATGATTATGATCGATAATCCTTTCAGAGTAAGGGACAAAATTAAGCTGCCTTCCGGCGAAATAGTGGAAGTGCTGGATATAGGCATCCGCAGGACAAAATGCCTGGCTGAAGATGGCGCAATTATAATAGTCCCTAACCTTGATCTAAGTAAAAATAAAATAATCAATTTTACATACGGAGAAGAAAGAAAAAGAGCGGCTCAAAGATGAAGGATCATTATTCGAAATATATCGGTAAGTATAGCTGGCAGATTAAGGGAGAGGGTTGGGTAAGATCTCTTCAGGGCGTAAGAGAGTCGCAGTTTGCATTAGGAAACGGCTATCTCGGTAGCCGCGCGGTTTTAGAAGAGCTGCCTTATGATGCGAAACCCGGGACTTATATCGCCGGCTTATATGATAGAATGGGCGCTCAGGTGGCAGAATTGGTTAATCTGCCGAATCCGTTTAATTTTAAGATTACAACTGACGGCGAAAAGGCCGGGGTTGTCACGATGGAGACTATAGGGCACAGGAGGATCCTGAATTTAAAGCACGGGTTGCTGCTCAGACATACAGTTTATCAGGATACTAAAAAGAGAAGATACGATTATCAAAGCTTGAGATTCGTATCTATGCATAATAAGAATATCGCAGTAATGCAGATGATTTTTAAGCCTTTAGATGAAGATGTAACTATATCTATTCATACGGGCATGGATACCTCCGTGTATAATTCCGGGACTTTAATCGAGGGCCGAAAAAGACATTTTAGAGTCAAGGAGCTTGGTCAATTTAAGAATGAGGGTTATTTAATAGTCGATACCTTTGATAAATTACATACGCTGATATATCGAAGCGGTTTTTATTATCATACCCGCGGGAAAAAGATAATCGCTAAGGATAATATATTTGAGTTGGATTTGTGCAAGGGGCAAAGCGTTACTTTTACTAAGATAGTTTATATTGATAACTTTTCAAAGCAGGGAGATCTTGAGAGTGCGAAAAGAGCATCAGAGAAGGGCTTTAGAAGGGCGTTTTAATGCCGGTTTTAAACCTTTACTACATGAACACGTTAAGGCCTGGGATAACCTTTGGGATACGGCGGAAGTTTCAATATGGGGGGATCCGGAGATCGAAAAGAATTTCAGATTCAATATTTACCATATGTTGATCTGTGCTCCGCAATATAATGGCTCATCCAGCATAGGAGCTAAGGCTATGACGGGTGAGGGTTATCGAGGGCATGTATTTTGGGATACTGAAATATTTCTTTTTCCGTTTTATCTTTACACCTTTCCGGAAGCAGCGAGAAATATGCTCTTATATAGATATAAGCGACTGGATGCGGCACGAAACATGGCTAAGGAGAACGGCTATAAAGGCGCGATGTTCCCGTGGGAATCTGCTGATTCAGGCAGGGATGAAACACCCGACCGCGCAAGGGACTTAGACGGAAAAGTAATTAAGATCCACACAGGCCAAATGGAGCACCATATAACCGCAGACATTGCCTATGCATTCTACCATTATTATAATGTTACTCAGGATGAAAAATTTCTTAAGGATTACGGTTATGAGGTGCTCTTTGAGACGGCAAGATTTTGGGCTAGCCGTGTCGAATATAATAAAAGAGAGAGGAAGTTTGAGATTAAGTGTGTTATCGGCCCGGATGAATTCCATATAGATGTGAATAATAATGCCTTTACTAACATGATGGCAAAATGGAACTTAATCACCGCTCATAAATTTTTCCAAAAATTGAAAAAAACAGATCCAATAATTTATAAAAAGTTAACTGCTGAACTCGGACTTACCGCAAAAGAAGTGGTTTCCTGGAGGGCTATTGCAGCGCATATTTGTATGAATGTCTCTAAACAGCGCATCATCGAACAGTTTGACGGTTATTTTAAGAAAAGATATATTAAAATAAACGATTGGGACGAACATCATCTACCGATTGTTTCAGAAAAACTTACTCCGAGAGATTACGCAAAGACTCAATTTGTTAAACAGGCAGATGTAATTATGCTTTTATATCTTCTCTCAGAAGTATTTAATGCCAAGACCAAAAAGCGTAACTATGAATACTATATCAGCCGTACTCTGCATAAGTCATCTTTGAGCCTTCCGATGCATGCTTTAGTTGCGATTGACGTTGGGGATAGAAGCAGGGCATACCGGTTTTTTCATACGGCGCTGCGCACGGATATAAGTAATATTCATGATAATACCGCTGACGGCATCCACGCAGCCTGCATTGGAGGCGTATGGCAGGTTTTAATTAACGGCATAGTTGGTCTGAAGATCAAGAAAGATATCTTGTCGCTTGATCCTAAATTACCCCGGGAATGGCGTAAATTAATCTTTTCGCTTAACTATCGACATAATCTGATTCACCTTGAAATTAATAACGAGAGAATAAAGATTAAACTTGTTCCTAAAAATAAGAAGAAGTTAAAAATAAATATTTTCGGTAAGCTGCATGACTTATCCGGTAACCGGACTTTCACTTTTCAGAGAAAAATACGCAGGCAGGAACTGCAAAGTTACTACTAAATAGTTCTTATTAAACAGGAGAGGTGATGGGAAAGAAAAAATTAAATATATCTCATATGCACTGGGGGTTTCCCCCGATTATAGGAGGGGTTGAGACTCACCTGACGATTTTATTACCTACCTTAGTTGCAAAGGGTCATAAAGTCAATCTTCTTACCGGTTCATTTGAAGGAACAAAGGCAGAGGATAAATATGAAGGGGTGAGAATTTACCGCGAGCCAATAATGGATTTAAACTGGCTGAGCACAAGAGGGGTAAACGGGTTAACTGAAGAGGTAATAGATGGATTTAATAAATTTATAGATAATACAAAACCTAACTGCCTGCACGTGCACAATATGCATTATTTTAGTAAGATCCACGCCGCTTTGCTGCAGGAGGTATCTAGGAAAAAAGGTATACCTTTAATTTTAACTGCGCATAACGTCTGGGATGATAACCTGTTTTTAGACCTTACTAATAAAATTAGATGGACGCATATTATTGCCGTGAGTCATTTTATAAAAAGAGAGATTATCGGGACCGGATACAAGCATAGTAATATAACCGTTATTCATCATGGTATTGATCAGAACGCTTACTCCCTAAAGACCAAGCCAGGTTATATATTAAAAAAATACCCGATTCTCAAGGGCAGGAAAAGAATAGTGTTTCATCCTGCAAGGATGGGATTAGCCAAGGGGTGCGATGTAACTATTAAAGCATTCCGTATAGTCAAAGGGAGGTTCCCTGATGCAATTTTAGTGCTTGCCGGAACAAAGAATATTATTGACTGGAGTCATAGCCATCAGAAAGATATCGCTTATATGGTGAGTTTGGTTAAATTCCTTAATTTAAGAAATAATGTTTTAATCGATACCTATGATTTAACAGATATGCCTAAACTTTATGCGGCTTCTTCTGTCTGCGTTTACCCATCGACTGCATCTGAACCTTTTGGCCTGACGATGCTGGAGGCCTTAGCTTCGGGTAAGCCAATGGTGGTCACTGAAGCCGGAGGGATGCCGGAGATTATCAAAGACGGTATTAATGGTTTTATCGTTCCGGTGAAGGATTTCGAATCTTTAGCTTCCAGGATCATACAGCTTTTGTCTGATGGCCAGCTCAGGGACAGGTTAGGATATACTGGAAGGCAAATAGTGGAGCAGCAATACACAAAAGAGATAGTTGCCGAGAATACTTTAAATTTATATAGGAAATTTTGTTAGTTAAAGTTAAGAAAGGGGGCGTGGGATGAGAATGAAGGCCGTATTAATACTAACGCTTTGTCTATTCTCGAGTTTTGTATTATTTGCTTGTGCACCTGTGGAGAAGGCAGCAACCAGCCTTGAGGCAATAGAAAAGTCAAAGACAATGGAGAAGGTTCAGGAAAAAACAAGATACTTAATCTCTCAGACGAAAGCCTTTTATAATGCAAAGGAATTTCAAAGAGCAATAGACGTAGCACAGTATGTTCTGATCGCTGTTGATAAAGAATCAAGCGAAGCTCAAAAAATAATAGAGAAAGCCAAAGCTCAGCTTAAGGCAGCGGCAGAGAATGTTGCCGGTAACGTCAAGCAGAAGCTAGGCGCTTTCGGAAAATAAAAGATTCCGGTTTAATTCTCTACTTTTTGCTTGGAAAAAAGAAATAGTCTATCAAGATATTGATAATTTAAGCCCGTAACTAAAAATTACGGGCCTATTTTTTGTTATGATCTTGAATAAAATCATCTTTTTATTCTAAATTATAGTGATATAATATAATTCTAATTCAGTTTCGTGGCGAGCATCACCGAGAATAGATATGAAGAAAAAGATAATTGTTCTATCAGCAAGCCCCGTAAGAAATGGCAACACTGCTTTGCTTGTACGTTGGTTTACTCAGGGGGTAAGGAGCAAAGGGGCAAGGATCAAAATCGTAGATCTTGCACGTCTTAAGTATAAGGTTAACGGATGCACATCATGCCTGGGTTGTCAGAGGTCTGATAAGTTTCGCTGTGTTATCGATGATCAAGCAACCCCGATTATTGCCAGCCTTGCAGATAAGGATATCGTAGTATTCGCCACACCCGTATATTTCTTTGGTCCGAGCGCGCAACTTAAATTATTCCTTGACCGGATGTATTCATTGGTCAAATTAAATCATAAAGCAGGAATTCAGAATGTTTTGAAGAATAAAAAATTAGTTTTAATTGCTTCTGCGGCAGGTTCTCTAGAGTCGGGTTTAGGGCTTCTAGAGAAAACATTCAGCACAATTGCCGCGGTGACGCGGATGAAATTTTCTTCTTTGCTTGTGCCTAAGGCAGGCGGCTCCGGAGATATCAAGAATAATAAAGATATCCGTAAAAGGACGGTTAGATTCGGCCAGGAAGTTCTATAAGAGGAGGAGTGATGATAACTACTAATATCGATTTGGTACCAGGAAAAAAGATCATCGAGCATTTTGGCATTGTCCAGGGCAGTACTGTCAGGGCAAGGCATGCAGGAGCAGATTTTGCCGCCGGTTTAAAAAACATAGTCGGCGGAGAATTAAGGGGGTACACTTCATTATTAGAGGGCGCCAGACGCGAGGCCTTAGAGCGTATGGTCAAACAGGCAGAGCAATTAGGCGCTAATGCGGTAATCAATATCCGTTTTGCTACCTCCGCTATAACTCAAGGAGCGGCGGAATTAATGGCTTATGGTACTGCCGTACGGGTAGAATAGAAGGGGTTACCTTATGGAACTTTTAATTAATCTAATTGGCCTTTTTCTTATTGTGGTTATTGCCTATATCATCGGTACGATGGTTGAAATCTCGCACTATAAAGAGATAGAAGCTAGAGAAAAGGCATATATGGATCTTGCCGTAGTTTCTTCCAAAGATATTGAAAATGAAGATCAGATTGAAAGTGCTCAATTAGTAAGCGCAAGCGTGGTTATCTCTCTTGACTATTTTAAACGTATTCTCGCAGGATTAAGGAATATTGTGGGTGGCAGGATTAAATCTTATGAAACGCTCCTTGATAGAGGCAGAAGAGAGGCTATCCTTAGGATGAAGGAGCAAGCAAGGCAGATAGGTTTTGATATGGTTATTAATATGCGTTTTCAGACTTCAGGAATCGGACAGGTAACAGGAACAAAAAACAATTCTCTTGGTTGCTTTGAGGTCCTTGCCTATGGAACTGCCGTGAAGTTGAAGAAGTAGATGAAATTCATTCCCCGGCAGATCAAAGAGAACGTTAATATTTCTCAGACCTTTCCTCTAAAGGAATTTTTTGTACTTTTAGGCGGAATATCAGGGATATTATTTGCGCTCTATTTAATCCTGGGATTTGCTCTGGATATTATAATTGATAGGATGCCTTTGGGCTTCGAACAGAGGTTAGGCGGGTTTTTTAGCAAGAAATTCAGCTTCTTAGAAACTTCTTCAGAAGTCGAGCTGGCGGCCCAGAAACTCGTTGATGATCTAGCAAGTTATCTAGCAAAGGCCAGTTATCAGTTTAGGGTGCACATAATCGAAGAAGAAAAGATTAATGCCGTGGCTTTACCCGGAGGGCATATTCTGGTATATAGCGGCTTACTTGAAGAGATCGAAACAGAAAATGAATTAGCTATGGTTTTAGCGCATGAGCTCGGCCATTTTGCTAATCGCGATCATCTACGAGGAATGGGCCGTGGATTGGTAGCAGCTGCATTTTCCAGTTTTATCTTTGGATTTGATAGTGCGGTGAATAATTTTATGATGAAGATGCTGCTTACTACTGACAGGAGATTCTCCCGTCAACAGGAGGCAGCTGCGGATAGCTTTGCTGTGGATCTTTTGTATAAAAAATACGGCCATGTAGCCGGGGCAATTGAATTTTTCGGGCATCTTGATGAATACGCAAAGAGCATACCCGGATTTCTAAAGTACTTTTTAACCCATCCGCTACATACTAAAAGGATAGAATTGCTAAGAAAGAGAATTGCATCAATGGGATACGAGACCAAAGAGTCAATTCCTTTGGATCCCGTTTATAAAAAAGGAGAGGAATAATGCAGATCGCGATTGGATTGACATTTCCCGGGACCCTGAAAGATGAGTCTGTTATTTGTGACCTTTGCAAGAAATTTAATATCAGTGTTATAATAATCGAAGCTTCTTTTTCCAATACTACAGGTTGGGCGATCCTGAAAGTAGAGGGGGAAGAGGATGAAGTCAAAAAATCCCTCAATTTTTTAGAGGCTAAAAATATAAGGTTACAGAAGATTGAAACTAAAAGGTAAAAGACGAAAAATAAGTCCTCTAATCTGCGCCTTGATTTTTCTGTTAGGAGGCTGTGCGGTTTCACCTCTTGATCAGCGTATATCGCTATTAAAAAGATTAGCGGCAAACCAGAAGGAGATCGAGCAGGATCTTAAAAGACAGGAAAAATTGTTTTATAAATTAATAGAAGATATAAAAGGCCAAAGACTTAGAAAGGGCGATAGTAAAGAGGAGATATTATTGAAGTACGGGGAACCTATATTCTGTAAAGTATCGCAAGAGGAAGGTAGGGAAAAGTGTCTTTATCGGCATCCCACAGAGTATTTTTTAACTACAAAGGCTTATCTTTATTTCGATCAGGGGGAGAATTTATGCTCCTGGGAACTGAAAGAGGAGGAAGAATAAAATGATAGAGATGCTTAGAGAAATCATATTTTGGGGGAATAATTTGTTGGATTATTCAATATCCGCAGGGATTATTTTCATAGGCATACTGGTGATTAAAGTGGTTGAGAGTGTGGCGCTTAAGAGACTTAAAGGATTGGCAGAAAAGACTACGACCACGATTGATGATTTTTTAGTCGGGATAATCAGGAAAATCGCACTTCCCCTGGCATATTTCGGAGTAGTTTATATAAGTATCAATAGTTTAACTCTGGATTCTTTCATTAAAAAGGGTTTTGATATTTTGGCTATTTTTGTTTTGGTCTTAGCAACAGCTCGTTTTACCACTGCAATTTTTAAATACGCGCTCGAACTTTATTGGTTTAAGAGAGGCCGGAATGATGCATTGAAACGAAGCCTGGACGGTATATTAGTAGTGGCAAAAGTTGTGATTTGGGGTTTAGCGTTGGTTTTATTCTTAGATAATCTAGGATTCAAGATCTCAGCGGTGATCGCCGGATTAGGTATCGGCGGCGTAGCAGTAGCTTTAGCAGCCCAGGCAGTATTGGGTGATCTGTTCAGTTATTTTGCGATTTTATTTGACCGTCCTTTTGAAATCGGTGATTTTATTATCATCGGTGATTATTTAGGTGCAGTCGAGCACGTGGGCATAAAGACAACCCGGATACGTAGCCTTGGCGGAGAGCAACTAGTTTTTTCCAATACCGACCTTACTAATTCCCGTGTGCGTAATTATAAAAGAATGGAGAAAAGAAGGGTGGTTTTTAAGATTGGCGTTACCTATCAAACTGAACTTGAGCAATTGAAGGCCATACCACAGATAATTAAGAAAGTGATTAATAACATAAAGGATACTACTTTTGACCGGGCACATTTTTTCTCCTACGGAGATTTTGCCTTGATCTTCGAAATAGTTTACTATGTTGTGGGTGCTGATTATAATAAATATATGGATATACAGCAGGAAATCAATTTCGGAATCAAAAAAGAATTCGAAGTTAAAGAGATAGAGTTTGCTTATCCGACCCAGACTTTGTATGTGAACAAAAGTTAATGTAGTTGTTTTTGAGGAATCATTTGATTCGCTTCTCTGTGCGGTTGAGAAGAAGGAGGAGGTTTTATGCAGAAAATAGAAATCGTCCCATCGCTGCTTTCGGCTGATTTTGCAAATTTAGCTGAAGATATTAAAAAAGTAGAAAGCATGGGCTGTAATCGTCTGCACCTTGATGTGATGGATGGTCATTTCGTGCCTAATATTACTATCGGCCCTGTCGTAATCAGGTCAATAAGAAAAATAACCAAGTCACATTTACAGACTCATCTAATGATTGATCAACCCCAAAAATTTATTAAAGATTTTAGAGAGGCGGGCTCTGATACGATTATCATTCATCAGGAAGCGTGTCTTGGAATCGGCGAGACGATCAAGGAGATAAAAAAGCTAGGCGCAAAGGCGGGCGTATCGATTAAGCCGAATACTCCCGTAGAGACGCTTAAAGATATAATAAAAGATGTAGATGTAATTTTAATCATGAGCGTAGAACCTGGTTTTGGCGGGCAGGGTTATATTCAAGGATCAGAGAAAAAAATCAGCCAGACAAAGTCGCTTCTGGAAGAGAAGGGAATAGATATCCCTATTGGAGTTGACGGCGGGATTAATCTTCAAAGAGCTCCTTTAGTAGCCAAGGCAGGTGCAACACATTTGATCGCCGGTAATGCGGTATTTAAAGGAGATGCGAAAGAGAATATAAGTGCTTTCTATAAGGCGCTTGGTTGCCTAAGATGCTAAAGACGGATTATTTGGATGTTGCAATCAGGTCCGTAAAAGAAGCAGGTAAAATCCACAAAAAGTATTTTCAAAGAGATTTAAAAATCCGGACCAAGTCATCATCATTTGATTTATTAACCGTTGCCGATACGGAATCTGAGAAGGCAATTGTTAAAGTTATAAATAAGTATTTTCCCTGCCATAATATTCTGGGCGAGGAATATAAATACGCTAAAACAAAATCTGATTATACCTGGATTATTGATCCACTAGACGGGACAAACAACTTTGTTTCCGGTTTACCGATCTTCTGCGCCTCCGTTGCTTTGAAACATAATGATCAGATAATCGTCGGGGCGATCTATGATGAAACGCGGGACGAATTATTTTATGCCCAGAAGAACAAAGGTGCATTTCTTAACGGGAAGAGAATCAGGGTCAATTTAGCAAGGAATTTGAAAGAATCCCTTTTAATTACCGGTTTTTACTATAGCAGGGGTTGGAATATGCTGCATACCCTTCAGATAATAAAAAGGTTTTTCTTTTCGCATATTAGGGGGTTACGTAGGCTAGGGGCAGCTGCTTTAGACCTTTGCTATGTTGCCTGCGGGCGGGTTTCCGGTTTTTGGGAGTTTGAATTAAGTCCCTGGGATTATGCCGCAGGGAAGTTGTTGGTTGAGGAAGCCGGTGGCAGAATTACAGATAAAAGTGGGAATAAATTACCTCTTACCAAAAAAACCTTCGTCGTCGCCTCCAACAGCAAGATCCACAGTCGCATGCTCACCATAATCAATAAATAATTCTCCTAAGGGTCTTTCACGGTTTCGCTTTCGCGCACTGTCTTTTTTCGCCGTGTGTCCCTCCGTTTCGCTACGGGATCCTTCTTAAAGGAATCCTGAGCCTATCGAAGGACTGCGGTTTACCCCGTAGCTGCAAGCAGCTACGGGGTTTACGGCTCTCTCCCGGAGATGTTTACAGTATAGGCATCTTCCATTCGCCGTAACTCCCTGCCTGCCGGCAGGCAGGCTTGCACACATTTGCCGAAAAAATCCTAATGTGCGCTCCAGCAAAACCGTAAAAGCCCCTTTGTGCGAGAAATCCCGCCAGCTTCATTTGTTATGGACTAACATAGGAGATTTTATTCTGAGCCAATGGGTGAAGTAAATTCTAGTTGCGTTAGCGGGTGACTGATGAGACGAAGGCCTTGCCGCGCGCAACGCTAGTGAGCACGACGAGGTGGCTCGGCAGGCAGGACCCGCTAACTGTGGTAAAAATTTACTTTATGTGGAAGCAAAACCGCAAAAGCCCCTTTTAGCTAAGAGAAGTATTAGGAGATTTTATCCTGAACCAATGGGTGAAGAGGCATATTCAGAGCGAACATGGAGAGAGCGAGGAATGTGCCTCGGCAGGACCCATTCCTTAGGATAAAATCTGCTTAGAATATAATTCAGGGTGGGTAATGTCAAATAAATTGTGTAAATTGATTTAAAGGTTTCTCTTGCCATTTGGAGTTTAGACGGTTAAAGATCGCATAAATAATTCTGCTGACGCTGTCATAATTGGTAAAACATCCCATCGGCCTGGTTCTACGCCTGACTTCGCGGAACGATCGTTCAATGATGTTGGTGGTGCGAATCTGACGACGGATAAAAGCACGGTGTTGTTTTTTAATAGGGATAGTTAAGAAGGATAAGAGTTCGTCTATGTCGCGTTCAAGGCATTCCACCGCCTTAGGAGCGACGTTGTGCCAGTGTTTGCGAAGCTTTTTAAAGGCAGCCACGGCTTCTCTATGGCTAGAGGCGTTATAAATGTTACGAGCATCGGCTTTAAAAGCTTTGATATCAGCTTTCTTAAGATATTTCGTAGCATTGCGTAGTTTATGTACCCAGCAGCGTTGGTGTTTGGCGTGAGGATAGACGAGCTCAATAGCGCTGATAAATCCTTTTGAGCCATCAGTAATGATCATCTTAAGGTTTTTTCCTTCAAGCCCGCGCCTAAACAGGTCGTTGAGGAATCCTTCGCAAGCGGGGGTTGATTCGGCGTTGGCTATCCTAAAGGCAATTAATTCTTTCTTGCCGAAGATAGTGATGCCATAGGTAACGAGGATAAGAATTTTCTTTGCCTTGAGGCTGCCCTTAACGGATATGGTGATGCCGTCTAAGAACAAGAATTGATATTCATCGAGCAGTTTGCGTTGGTGGAACGCCTTAACCAGTGGGTTGAGCCGTTTGGTGATACGGGAGACAGTAGAAGCTGAGAGCGAAGTGTTAAGTAAGGGTTTTAATGCTCCGGCAACGTCTCTGGTGGATATTCCGCGTAGGAATACGTTGCAAACAACATCATCGACTGCCTGTTGACGTCTTTGATAACGTGCAAAGACAGAGGGTTTAAATAATCCTCGTCTTGAACGAGGAACGGTAATGCGTTCAACGGGACCGAGTGTAGTTTCGAGATTACGGTAGTAATGTCCGTTACGATAGTCCAGGCGATTCTTTTTGGCTCTTTGATAAGGTTGTGTCTGCATGTATTGGATCATTTCTTCGTCCAGACTGACTTCGATTACGTCTTTGACCAGGCGGCGCAGGTATTGGTTAATATCTATCCAGAAGTCTTTCTCCTGTGTACACTGAAAAAATTCATTGACTCTAGCCCAGCGGCGTCGTAAACTATTTTCTGTAGTAACATATTGCATGGGGCGTATCCTTTCTGGTTAGGGCTGTCAGGCCCGGGTTGATAAGATATTTCCAAACAGAAAGATACGCCTTTTTATTCGTTTTGTCTACACTTACTGCCAGCGGGTGACTGACGAGACGAAGGCCTTGCCGCGCGCAACGTAAGTGAGCACGGCGAGGTGGCTCGGCAGGCAGGACCCGCTGGTTTGAAAGTGAATTTACACACAATTGAGTATACTACCTTCAGGGTGAATATGGTTGACTTTTTTGACAAAGGGTGATAATATAAAAAGTTAATTGAGAGGAGAATGGGTATGGCGATTGATAAAAAGGCGGTGGAGCACGTTGCACATCTGGCGCGTATCGAACTGCAACCCAAAGAGTTAGAAAAATTGTCCGGTCAGCTCATGGAGATCTTAGAGTTTATTGATCAATTACAGAAAGTCGAAATTAATGGTATCAAACCCACAAGTCATATCTTGGCGATTAGTAACGTTTTAAGAGAGGATAAACCTCGTCAATCCCTTTCACCTGATGAGACCCTGAAGAATGCTCCTTTAAAGAAGAGGAATTTCTTTGTTGTACCGAAAGTAATCGAATAACTAAAACCGCAAAAATGGAATTTTCTAAATTTAGTGCACACGAGTTAATTAAAAAACTAAGAAATAAAGAAATCGTTTCTTCTGATATCGTACACAGCCTGAGGAATAGAATGGCCGGCGTACATTCTAAGGTGCGGGGTTACGTGAGAGTAAGCTCATCGGGAAAATCAGTCAAAGCCGAAGAAGAGATTAAGAAGAGCGGTTTTATGGGTATCCCGATTGCTATTAAAGATAATATCTGTACTCGGGGTTGCAATACGGAATGTTGTTCTAAAATCTTAGAAGGATTTCTCCCTCCTTATGATGCCACGGTTGTCAGGAAGCTAAAGGAACAAGGTGTAACAATTTTTGAACTAAAGACCAATATGGATGAGTTTGCTTTTGGGTCATCTACTGAAAATTCATGCTTTGGGCCTACGCATAACCCCTGGGATCTGGATTGTGTTACCGGAGGTTCATCCGGAGGTTCTGCGGCTTGTGTAGCAAGTGACCAGGCGATTTGGGCACTGGGTTCAGATACGGGAGGTTCTATCAGGCAGCCCGCTTCTTTTTGCGGGGTGGTAGGACTTAAACCCACTTACGGCAGAGTATCGCGATACGGGCTGATCGCCTTTGCATCGAGCCTGGATCAAATCGGGCCGATCACTAAAGACGTCGAGGATTGTGCATTATTGATGAATATTGTTTCTGGGCATGATCCGTTAGATTCTACGTCAGCGGATACAGAGGTGCCTGAGTATACTGAATCTTTAGGCAGAGAGATTAAAGGGATGAAGATTGCACTTCCTAAAGAGTATTTTGTTGAGGGGCTGGACCCCGAAGTGAAATCTGCATTAGACCAGGCGATAAATCAGTTAAAAGCAAAGGGCGCTACTTTTAAAGAAGTGAGTTTGCCTCATACAAAATATGCGGTACCAGTCTACTATATTATTGCTACCGCAGAAGCAAGTTCTAATTTAGCCAGGTTTGATGGGGTGCAATATGGTTTCAGGGCCGAGAACCTAGAACCCAGAACCCAGAACCTTCTGATAGATATGTACAAACAAACCCGCGACCAGGGATTTGGTGAAGAGGCAAAGAGGAGGATTATCCTGGGCACCTTTGTTTTATCCCATGGTTATTATGATGCTTATTATTTACGCGCTTTAAAGGTACGTACGCTGATAAAAAATGATTTTGATCAGGTATTTAAAGAATTCGACTGCGTAATTACCCCTACTTCTCCAACTCCGGCTTTTAGGATTAAAGAGAGGATGGATGATCCCTTAAAGATGTATCTTTCGGATATTTACACCATTTCAGCTAACCTGGCAGGGATACCCGGGATATCCATACCCTGCGGTTTTACTAAAAAGGGATTACCGATCGGGCTGCAGATTTTAGCTAAACCTTTTGATGAAGAGGTATTGATTAAGGCCGCTCACAGCTATGAACAGAGTACCGAATGGCACAAAATGAAACCGGAATTTTAAGATGGATTACGAAGCAGTAATCGGATTAGAGGTACACCTGCACTTAAATACAAAAACCAAGGCTTTCTGCGGTTGTTCCACTGCATTCGGCAGTGAGCCGAATACCCAGGTCTGTCCGGTATGTTTAGGGTTACCCGGGTCACTGCCGGTTTTAAATCAGCAGGCCTTGGATTTTGCGATTATAGTTGCATTAGCTTTAAATTGTAAAGTCCAAGAGTATACTAAATTTGACCGCAAACATTATTTTTATCCCGATTTACCTAAAAACTATCAGATCTCCCAATACGATTTACCTTTATCAAGGAATGGATTCCTGGATATTTATTTAGATGCAATACCAAAGCGCATAGGTATTCTTCGGATTCATCTGGAGGAAGACGCCGGTAAATTGATACATCAAGACGAGGAGAGCCTGGTGGATTTTAATCGCACCGGCATTCCTTTGCTAGAGATAGTAAGTGAGCCTGAGATAAGTTCTCCGCAGGAGGCCCACGAATATCTGAGTGCATTAAAGAGTATCATCGAGTACCTGGGGGTTTCTGATTGCGATATGGAAAAAGGATCCTTGCGTTGTGACACTAATATTTCAATCAGGGAGAAAGGAAGTAAACAATTAGGGACTAAGGCAGAGCTGAAAAACCTGAATTCCTTTAAGGCAGTAAAAGATGCTTTAAGTTTTGAAATAAAGCGTCAGAGCGAAATTTTAAAATCCGGTAATGCGATCGTTCAGGAAACTAGGCTTTGGGATGTTAAAGAAGCCAAGACTCTTTCTATGCGCACAAAAGAAGGGGCGCAGGATTACCGCTATTTTCCTGAGCCTGACCTGCCGCCGTTTATAATCAAAAAAGTGAAAATCGAAAAATTGAGATCAGATATTCCAGAGTTACCTCGGGAAAAATTAGTGCGTTTTTGCAAGGTTTACGGTTTGTCGGAATATGAAGCGAAAATACTGGTTTTTTCTAAAAAGGATGCAGCCTTTGCAGAAGATTTAATAAAATCCTATCAGGAGACTAACAAAAAACCTCTAGTCAATTGGTTGATTGGCCCATTTGCCTCAGTGGCAAGCGCTAATAATTATACAATCAGCGAATTAGAAATTCCTGGGGGTAAATCTGAATTGATCAGCTTGATTAGATCTGTAGAAGAGGGCAGGATCTCTAATCTTATGGCAAAGAATGTATTTACTGAATCGATAAACAATAATATTCCTGCCTCAAAGATAGTTCAGGATAAGAATTTATTCCAGATTTCTGATACTAGCAGCTTAGAAACTGAAGTGGATAGAGTTATAAATGAGAACCCTAAGTCAGTGCAGGATTTTTATGCCGGTAAGAGTAATGCGGTGATGTTTCTGGTAGGCCAGGTAATGAAGAAGACTAAGGGTAAAGCAAATCCAAAGGTGGTTCAGGAGATATTAAAACGGAGGCTGTCTGATGCATAAGAAACTTTTAGTTATTATCGTTGTCAGTTCTATATTGCTCGGATTCTTTGTAGTGACTTTTGCGGCGATGGATAAGAAAGCAAAGGATGAATTATTCAAGCAGGTGGAATTATTCTCTGACTCTTTAGCGATTATCCAGTCGAATTACGTGAAAGAAGTGACTCCCAAGGATTTGATCTACGGAGCACTGGGAGGGATGCTGGCGGCGCTTGATCCGCACAGTCAATTTTTGGATCCTGAGACATATGGCGAACTTAAGCTTGATACCGAGGGAAAATTCGGGGGTTTGGGAATAGAGATTACGATTAAGGACGGCCTTCTTACTGTAGTCACGCCCATAGAAGATACTCCGGCCTGGAAAGTAGGCCTTAAGGCTAACGACCGGATAGTCAAAATAGATGACGAGTTGACCAGGGACATTACTCTTACTGATGCGGTAAAAAAGCTAAGAGGCGATCCCGGTACTTCTGTAGTCTTGACGGTTTTACGTGAGACAGAGAAAAAACTTTTAGAACTTAAGATTACTAGGGGTATTATAAAAATCAGAAATGTAAAACAAGCCAAGATCCTGGAGAATGGAATCGGGTATATCCGTTTGGTTGAATTCAGAGAAAACGCGCTAAAAGAAATGAATCAAGCCTTGAGTATGCTGGATAAAGAAGGGATGGATGCTTTGATTATGGATTTGCGTAATAATCCCGGGGGCCTCTTAGATATTGCAGTAAAAATTGCAGGGAAATTTTTGGATAGAGACAAAATGGTTGTTTATACTAAGGGCCGCATACCTTCGCAGGATTTAGAGTTTCTTTCCAAAGATCCAAAACCGATCGTCGATATACCGATAGTAGTATTGATCAACGAAGGTTCTGCTTCCGGAAGCGAAATAGTCGCCGGATGCCTTCAGGACTATAAGCGCGGTATAATCGTAGGGATGAAGTCATTCGGGAAAGGTTCGGTGCAGACCGTTATCCCTTTACGGGATGGCTCGGCTCTTCGGCTTACTACGAGTAAATACTTTACACCGCAAGGTAAAATGATACATGAAAAGGGAGTGATGCCTGATATTATAGTCGAGGAGGGAAAAATCGAGATTACAGAGGAATCAGAAGAGGTAGAATCCCGGAATGTATTCGATGAGATCGAAAAGAAAGAAAATAAAGGGAAGAAAGATAAAAAAGAGACTTTTGAGTATAAGAGCGATAATCAGCTTATGCGGGCTGTCGATGTTTTAAAGACTTTGAAATTCTATGAGCAGAGCAAGGTGGAGTAAAGGAACCTTTGGGTATAAAATTATAATCGGGATCTTATCACTGATCATTATCGCTCAGTGGGTATTAATCTCGAGTAAGTCCAAAGAGCAACCGATTGTTCCGATCGAATCGGTTGTTCCGATCGAATCGGTTATGCCGATCGAATCGATAAAAGGAAGGATCGCGATTGTCATTGATGATTGGGGGTATAATTTACATAATCTGGCGATTCTAAAAGAGATTAAGTCTCCCCTTACTTTATCAATCCTTCCTAATCTTGCATATTCTAAAAGAATCGTCGAAGAAGCTCATAATCTGGGATTGGAACTGATATTACATTTACCGATGGAACCGCACGAGAGTTATAGCTTAGAAGAGGATACGATCATGGCAGCTTCCAGCGAATTGGAGATTAGGAATATTATCCAAAATGACCTCGCCAGTATTATTTATGCTAAAGGCGTTTCAAACCATATGGGCTCTAAGGTTACCGAGGACCCGCGGGTAATGAAGATAGTATTTAGCGAGCTAAAGAAGAGGGGGCTTTATTTTTTGGATAGCTTGGTTTCTGCAGATTCTCTGGGTTCTGAATTTGCCCGTAGTATGCGGCTGGACTTCCTTAGGCGGGATATATTTCTTGATAATCAATCAGATCCGGCATACATCAAGAAACAGATCAATAAATTAAAATTAGAGGCCGGCTTGAGAGGGTCTGCTATCGGTGTTGGGCATGATCGTAGGTCTACTCTTGGTGTTCTTAAGGAAGAGTTACCTAAGTTAGAAGCAGAAGGTTATAAGTTGGTTTTTTTATCTGAGTTAATTGGTCAATCTATTCGATAATGAATGTGTTAGGAATTGAAACATCTTGTGATGAAACTTCGGTCTCCGTAGTAAGAAACGGGAAAAACGTTCTTTCTAACGAAGTCGCCTCAAGCATAGAGTTTCACAAAATTTACGGGGGAGTTGTCCCTGAGATAGCCTCGCGTATGCAGCTGGAGACTATTGTCAAGGTTGCAAAATTTGCTTTAAAAAAAGCTAAGTTATCTCTTCTAGATATAGATCTTGTTTGTGTGACAGATAAACCTGGACTTCCTGGTTCATTATTGATCGGTATCGGGTTTGCCAGATCGATAAGCGAAGCCTTAAGAGTGCCTTTGTTAGGAGTCGATCACGTATTAAGCCATATCTATGCAAATTTTCTTGATCGTCAAGGTGTTAAATTTCCCTTTGTTGCTCTGGTAGCTTCAGGAGGGCATACCAGCCTTTTTTATGCCAGGGATTTTGATCGGTTTACAATATTAGGAGAGACTCAAGACGATGCCTGCGGTGAAGCGTTTGATAAGGTAGCTAAGATCCTCGGGTTAGGATATCCCGGAGGGCCGTTAATCGAAAAGTTGGCTAAAAAAGGCGGCCGGAGAAAGATAATTTTCAGGTGTTCAAATACAGAACAACCTTTAAATTTCAGCTTTAGCGGTATAAAGACTGCAGTACTATATTATGTGAAAAAACATATTGATGCTCGAAGCTCGATGCTCGATATTCGAAAAAGACGAGGATCCAGGATCCAGTATCGAGGATCCATTGTTGCTGATATTGCTGCTTCCTTCCAGGAGACAGTGATTGAGACTTTGATCAGGAAGTCATTTCAGGCCTGCGATCTGAAAAAAGTAGACCAGCTGGTCTGCGGAGGAGGGGTGGTAGTGAATAATAGATTAAGGGAAAGGTTCCTTGAGGCTTCTAAACAGAAGGGGATCAAATGTTATTTTCCTTCCAGGGGGCTCTCTATGGATAATGCTGCAATGGTTGCAGGATTAGGTTACCGCTTATTTAAAAAGAGAGGAGAACATGCTTACGGATAATCAGGTTATTTTACGCTTAATATTATCTGTGGTATTGAGTGGTTTTATCGGATTAGAACGACAGGTGCGCCGTAGATACGTGGGGTTACGTACTCATATTTTACTCTGCCTGGGTTCTTGTCTTATAATGTTGACATCGCTATATGTTTTTGATATATATAAAGATAAGGTACCTTTGGATCCTGCGCGAATTGCTGCAGGGGTAATTACGGGGATCGGTTTCTTGGGTGCCGGAACGATCATCAGGGATAAAGAAAGAGTAAAGGGGCTTACCACAGCGGCTAGCCTTTGGGTTGTGGCGGGCATTGGTTTGGCAGTAGGCGTTGGTTTCTACTTGGCCAGTATAGTCACTACTATCCTGGCATTAGTTGTGCTTTACTTTTTGAGACGAGCAGAACAGGTAATAGAAAGAATCCAGGACAAATAACAAAAAGGAGGTGTAGTATGGGTTTGAACAGGAAGAAGATCACGGAGGAGAAGATACTTGATGTCGATGCCTCCATGCAGGGCACCCTCAGTTTCAAGGACCCGGTGAATATCCGCATAAACGGAAAATTCGAAGGGACCTTAGAGACAAGGGGTAACCTGACTGTCGGGCAGACAGCGATTGTTACGGCGAATATCGTGGGTGACAACATCATTGTCGGCGGTAGAGTGAAGGGAAAGTTGATCGCTAAAGAAAGACTGACTCTTTTACCTACGGCCGTATTAGAAGGTGATATCTACCCGTCACAATTGAATGTTGCAGAAGGGGCGATATTCGAAGGCAAATGTTCGATGCTGCATGATTTTTTAAATGCCGAACAACTAGCCAGATACCTTGAGGTTGATCAGGATTCGATTATGGAGTGGGCGAGTTCAGGTAAGGTACCGGCAGAAAAAGAGGGCAGTAATTGGAAATTTGAGAGAAAGGCTATTGACGCCTGGGTTGCCTCGGGTAAAATCGAGAAGTAAATAAACAGGATAGAAAATTAAGATTATGGGAGAAGAAAAACTTCTAACCGTCAGGGAGGTTGCATCAATTTTAGGCCTCTCGGAGAAGGAAATAATGGATTTAGCTGAAAGCGGAGATTTGCCTGCATATAAGATTGGCGGCGTATATTTGAGATTCAGAAAAGGGCAGGTTGAGGAGTTCAGGAGGTCTTATAAGAGTTTTCTACCTCAGGCAGATGCTAAAAGCTCCAATTCATTTAAGGATAATGTCAGCGATTTCTTCTATTTCAACGATTTTTATATTTTTTCCTTCCTGATGATAATTTTGTTGTTAATTTTTATATTCCAGGGGTAGTAAAGAATAATGAGATCTGATAGCGGTTTTTGCAATCTGGGCTTTGCGAATATTGATATCGACAGGCAAAAACGCAGGGGTTTTGCTGAAGTAATCTATTCTCCGGGAAAGACCCGTGGGCAGCTAAAGAAGATTTCCGGTGAATTAATCAAACATAAGCAGGCCTTATTATTAACCCGATTAGAAAAGAGTGATTTTGTATATTTAAAGAAATCATTCTCCGGGTTGAAATATAACTCCAGGGCTAGAATCGGATATATTCATAATCGGCGTTTTATTTCAAAGAGAGGGCAAGTATTGGTGATCTCTGCTGGCACCTCAGATATGCCGGTGGCTGAGGAGGCTGTGGTTACGCTGGAGGCAATGGGTAACCGTGTAGTAAAGCTTTATGATGTTGGTGTAGCCGGCGTGCACCGCATACTCAATAGATTAGACATATTGAAGAAAGCCCGGGTGATTATTGTAGTCGCAGGGATGGAGGGAGCTTTAGCAAGCCTGGTAAGCGGTTTGGTCAGCTGTCCGGTTATCGCCGTACCGACTAGTTTTGGATATGGCGCAAACTTCCAAGGGTTATCAGCGCTTCTTACCATGTTAAATAGCTGTTCTCCGGGAGTAACCGTGGTGAATATAGATAATGGTTTTGGGGCAGGATATTTTGCAAGCCTGATTAATAAATAGGTTCTAGGTGGTAGGTTTTAGGTTATAGGCGTGATGAGAAATAGAAAAATAAAATTAACTGAAGCAATAAGATTTCACGGACATCTGGGTCCGTATTTGGTGCTCGGACTTAAGGCAGGAGATCTGGCCTTAAAAAAACTGAAATGCAAAAAATATTTCCGCTTAACAGTCAAGGTCTGGGGCGCCTCTGATAAACCAAAGTCATGTTTAGTAGACGGCCTACAGCTATCTACGGGTGCAACCTACGGTAAAGGCAACATTACTAAATTAAACGGTTCGATAATCAAACTGGTAGTCAAAGATAGTGATAATTCCCAGAAGATCGTCTTGACCCTCAAAGAAGGTTTAGTCAAGGAGTTAAAAGTTGCTCGGACTCATAGAGACAGTGAATCTTTAGCCCTGAGGATATACAAGGCTTCGAATTCTAAACTATTTACGATAAGGAGATAAAAATGGCACTCTCAGGATTGGACATCTATAAGTTGCTACCAAAGACAAATTGCCGCGAATGCGGATTTGCAACCTGTCTAGCTTTTGCCATGCAGCTGGCTAAGAAGACAGTGGCAATTGAAAAATGTCCACATCTTAAAGAGGAGGAAAAAAAAGTTCTAGAGGAATCAAGTCTTCCCCCGATAAAATTAGTCTCGGTTGGCGAGGGGGATTCTAAAATCAGTATCGGCAACGAGACCGTACTATTCCGTCACGAAGAGAAGTTTTATAATCCCTGTGGAGTTGGCTTTATCATTGAAGATGATAGCAGCGATTCTGAAATTCAGGCCAAAATTGAAAAAATCAAGGAATTAAAATTTGAACGTATAGGCCAGGAGCTGAATGCCAATTTAATCGCGATTAAACAGAACGGCGATGCCAAACGTTTTTTAGAAGTAGTGAAGTTAGTATCCGGTAATTGTAAGCTTGCGCTGGTGTTGATTAGCGATGATCTTGGGGCTTTAAAAGGCGCGTTGGATTTAACTAAAGATAAGAAGCCATTAATTTATCATGCTACAAAGGATAACCTATCGCAGATTGCGCAACTTGCCAAAGATTATAAAGTTCCCCTGGTGGTAACAGATGCTGATTTAGAATCGCTCGCTAACTTAAGCGCAGAATTAAACAAACAGGGCCTTAGCGATTTAATCTTAGATACCGGTAGAAAGAGTATCGCAGGCAGAATCTGGGATTTGACTCAGATCAGAAGGCAGGCGTTGAAAAAGTCAAATCGCACCTTAGGCTATCCTGTTTTAGTGATGATCGATGAGCAGGATCCGTTTGAAGAAGCGATGGAAGCAGCAAGTTATATAGCAAAATACGCCGGTATCATTCTGATAAAAAGCATAGAATCCTGGCAGACCTTATCCCTTTTAACTCTCAGGCAGAATATTTATACTGATCCGCAAAAACCCTTACAGATCGAACCAAAACTTTATTCTGTCGGTCAGGTGAGTGATAAATCGCCGGTTTTAGTCACGACAAATTTCTCTTTGACTTATTATACTGTTTTAGGCGAAGTAGAGGCAAGTAAGGTACCCGCTTACATTGTCAGCATTGATACAGAGGGGATGTCTGTATTGACCGGTTGGGCAGCGGAGAAATTTACACCGGAGAAGATCTCAGAATCAATAAATAAATTTGCTCTCAATGATGCGGTTTCGCATAAACGGCTGGTTATACCCGGTTATGTTGCTGTAATGAGCGGAGAGCTTGAGGATAAGTCCTCCTGGCAAGTAGTGGTAGGGCCAAAGGAAGCCTCAGGTATTCCGTCATTTTTGAAAAATTTGTAAGCAATGGAAAAATTTAAAGTTAGATTTTACCCGGACAATAAGGCTGTAGAAGTAGAGAAGGGTAAGACTATACTCTCTGCTGCTATTTCAGCCCAGGTTTTTATTAATTCCAGTTGCGGCGGGGATGGTGTATGCGGTAGATGTAAGGTAGTTTTAAAAAAAGGACAGGTACTCACCCTTCGTACAGGAAGAATATCTCCGGAAGAAAGAAAACAGGGGATTTATTTAGCCTGCCTATCTACGGTACAGAGTGACTTAGAAGTTGAGATACCTTTGGAGTCAAGATTAGACCCGGAGAAACTATCTCCGGAAGATCTGGATTTAAGGTTAAAGGGGCTTTATTCCGAGGCGGAAGAGGTAGAGTCCTCAGAATCCATATTAGGGGAGGAGATATTTCTCCATTCGCCCCTGGCGACAAAATTATATCTTGAGCTGCCGCAGCCGGATCTTCAGGACAGGGTCAGCGATCTAGAGAGGTTATACAGACAGATAAGGCGCATCCAGGATATTCCGATCATGCAGACAGGTTTAGTTAACATCCGCAGGCTCGGAGAAGTATTGCGAGATTCGAACTGGAGAGTTACGGTGACCTTAGGTAAAAGAAACGGAACTACAGAAATTGTTTTAGTTGAGCCGGGGGATACATCCGATAAGAATTTTGGTTTTTGTTTTGATATCGGCACCACCACGATAACTGGACAATTAGTGAACTTGAACAATAAAAAAGTGCTCGGCACAAAGGCGACCTACAATAAACAGGCCAGTTTTGGAAGCGATGTGATTACGCGTATAATCTATGCCCGCGAAGAAGACGGCCTTGAGAAATTACACCACGCAGTAATCGATAGTATGAATCATATGATCAAAGGATTGATTCAAGAGCACAACTTAGATTTAAACGACGTAAATTGTATTCTCTGCGCCGGTAATACCACTATGGTGCATCTTTTATTAAGGGTTGATCCTACATACATCAGGAGGGAGCCCTATGTTCCTACGGCTAATTCCCTGCCTACTATCCGTGCGGCTGAAGCAGGGGTGAAGATTAATCCGCGGGGGCTTCTGCTCTGTATCACCGGAGTATCCAGCTATCTAGGAGGCGATATCACTGCGGGGGTGCTTTCCTGCGGATTGTATAAAGAAAAGGGTCTGAGCCTGCTGATTGATATCGGTACAAACGGTGAGATTGTTTTGGGTAACGAGGAATTCATGGTTGCCTGCGCCGCATCTGCCGGACCGGCTTTTGAAGGAAGCGGAGTCACCTGTGGGATGCGTGCAAGCCAGGGTGCGATTCAGAAAGTCCAGATCTCATCAAAAAACCTTAAAGTCAAATATAGTACGGTCGGAAATATTAAACCTCGGGGTATCTGCGGTTCGGGCTATATCGATATTATCGCCTCAATGTTTAGGGCAGGCCTGATCGATAAGAACGGAAAGATTAAAGTGCAGGATAAGGAACGTATTCGCGACGGAGAGTACGGCAGGGAGTTTGTGGTCGCATTTAAGAAGGAATCTGATTCCAGCGTCGATATAGTAATCACTGAAGCTGACATTGAAAATCTGAAACGCGCAAAAGCTGCGATTTATTCTGCGGCTTCTATTTTAATCAGGCACTTGGATTTGAGTTTTTCCGATATCAAGAAGATCTTTATCGCCGGAGGGTTCGGTACATATATTGATATAAAGAATGCAGTTGGTATAGGCCTGCTGCCGGATTTAGAAATAGGAAAATTTATATTCGTAGGGAATAGTTCATTAGCCGGTTCCCGACAGGCGCTGTTATCTTATGATGCGATGAAGCAAGCGAAAGAGATCGCCAATAAGATTACTTATCTGGAATTGTCGGTAGACCCGGAGTATATGGATGAATATATGGCGGCTTTGTTTTTTCCCCATACGGATTTAACAAAGTTTCCTAGTTTGAAGTTAAATCAGTAACTAGTAATTTAAAAACAAAAAGGTCTTAAAAATATAATGATTTCAAATTCTAAAAGTTTAAAAATTACCAATTACGAGTTACTAGTGTACTAGTTACGAAATAAGATGGGTTATGTAATCGCTATGGCCGGTAAAGGCGGCACGGGTAAAACGACTATCGCTGCTTTAATAGTCCGGATCATAAGAGAGAAGAAGTTAGGATCTATTTTGGCAGTAGATGCAGACCCGAATAGCAACCTTTCGGATTTACTTGGCCTTGAACTAAAGGAGACGGTGGGGCAGATTATCGATGATGTCGCCGCTTGCCCTGAGAAGGTTACTTCTGGTATGTCAAAGGGCAGGTTTATTGAATTTCAGATCCAGACAGCGATTCAGGAAGCAGAGGGTTTTGACCTGCTTGTTATGGGCAGGCCAGAGGGCCCGGGCTGCTATTGTTATGCCAATAATGTATTAAGAAATATCATGAGTAAGTTGATCCATGACTATGACTATGTGGTGATTGATAATGAAGCCGGGCTTGAACATCTTTCCCGTCGGACAACCAGAAGCGCTAATGCGCTGGTAATCGTCTCTGACGCAACGCCGGTGGGATTAAAAGCAGCAAGCAGGATCAGTGAATTAGCAAAGGAATTAAAGATCGATATAAAAGGAGAATTTTTGATCATCAATCGCTACGATAAAAATATTGAGACTGAAAAGCTAAAGAAACTAAAATCGGATTATTTAGGAAGTGTTCCTTTTGACCGGCAAGTCGAAATTAAAAGTTTAAACGGGAGTTCGTTAATGGATCTTGATCATAATAGCATTAGTTTAAGCATTCTGCGTAAGTTAGGAGGAAAGATATGGCAATGCAATTAGCTCAGGACAAATGGTCGGGAGAAGTTTCAGTTGTGACAATCGGTGCGACCAAAGAAGATGGTGGTTCCCGTGCGCAGACGATTAAAGTCGGAGGAGAGAAGACTCTGCCATTTTTGTTTAAGGAAGGAGAATCACTTAATAGGCCGCAGATCGCCCATGAGATCTGGGACATTAAGCCCACAGATTGGCCGAAGGAGTTATCAGATTCTTATGCCCAGGCATTAAACGATCCCTTGGTTTGGGCAGATAAATGCGTAAGAGAGTATAAAGCTCGATTGCTCTGTATCAGATTGCAGGGCGCTCATCCTGATTTCGGAAACAGGAGTGTTGATCAGGAAGCAGGGCTTGTTAAGGAGCTATTGAAGAAGGTGGGTGTTCCTTTAATAATTTTAGGTTGCGGGGATGACGCTAAAGACAATCAGGTCTTACCGGCTTGCTCTGAAGCAGCTAAGGGAGAGCGTTGTCTTATAGGTAGCGCAGTACAGGATAACTATAAGACGATCGTAGCTTCTGTGTTGGCTGATGGACACAATCTTATAGCAGAGTCTCCCATAGATATAAATATTGCTAAACAATTAAATATTTTAGTTTCAGATATGGGTCTTCCTTTGGATCGTATTGTAATCAACCCTACCATTGGCGCCTTAGGATATGGGCTTGAATACGCCTATTCGATTATGGAGCGTTCAAGACTAGCGGCATTGGCAGGTGATAAGACAGTGGGTTGTCCTTTTATTGGCTTGATCGGACAGGAGGCTTGGCGTGCCAAAGAAGCTAAAGCCTCGACAGAGGAATTTCCTTCTTGGGGTCCGGCACCCGAAAGGGGTATAGTCTGGGAGGCAGTAACCGCAACCGCGCTTCTGCAGGCAGGCGCCGATATATTAGTGATGCGTCATCCGAAAGCAATAGAAAAAGTAAATAAATACATTGGTGAAATTATAAATACAAAGGAGTGACTTAATGTTTATCATCGGCGAATTAATCAATGGTATGTATCAGGATATCGGCAAAGCGATAAAAGAGAAAGATAAAACTGTGATACAGAATTGTGCAAAAGAGCAGATCGAGGGAGGAGCAGATGCCCTTGATGTAAATTGTGGGCCTGCCTCCAGCGATCCGATATCGGATATTCAGTGGCTCGTAGAAACTATCCAGGAAGTAACTGATAGGCCCTTGGCTTTAGATTCCAGTAAACCAAAAGTTATTGAATCAGGTTTAAAAGTGACAAAGAATAAGGTAATCATAAACTCTACGACTGCAGATAACGAAAAATTAGAGGTTTTAGTACCTTTGGCTAAACAATATAATGCAAAGCTAATCGGGTTGACTATAAGTACAAAAGGTATCCCTCAGAATAAGGATCAGCGCTTGGAATTAGCGGCGATGATCGTATCTTTTTGCACGGAACAAGGATTCCCCGTCGAGGATCTTTACCTTGATCCGATCGTCCTGCCGGTGAATGTAGCCCAGCCGCAGATGAAAGATATCCTGGATTCCATACATGAGTTTAAGATTATCTCAGAGCCTCAGCCAAAGACAATTGTAGGATTAAGCAACGTATCACAAGGTACCTGTGCAAGAAGCCTGGTTAACCGTACCTTTATGACCATGGCAATAGCCTTTGGATTAGATGCAGCAATACTTGACCCTAAAGACAAAGACCTGGTAGATGCCGCGATTACTTCGGAGTTGATCTTAAATAAACATATTTACTGCGATTCGTTTTTAAACGCCTATAGGAAAAAGTGATAGAAAGGCAAAGAGTTTTCAGGCATATTTTTAAAATCCATAGCCTGATTGAGAGTTTTAAAATAGCGGGCTTAGGGATTTATTATCTTTTCGTATACCATAGGAATATGCGTATCATCTTTTTATTGGGCATATTATCATTTCTTACCGGATTATTACTAGAATTAAAAGGCATGGAGTTGGTGATTTTATGCATTACTATAACTTTGGTATTTATGGCGGAGATCTTTAATACCGCGATTGAAATGTTGATGAATATGTTGACTACTAAGTACCGTACGAGAATAAAATTAGTTAAGGATATCGCCGCAGCGGTGGTTTTATTAACTGCCTTAAATTCATTGGCAGTCGGTTATATGCTGTTCGTAAAAAAAATATTCTGATTAGTGAAGGCATAAGTTATGCTTGCCTGCCCTGACTGCCGTCAGGCAGGCGGTAGGCAGGCGTTCCGTAATCCATCGATAAACTCAGAATTACGTCCTTCGACTTCTCTCAGGACGTAAGTTATGCGCTCATTGAAAAAGGAGGTTGCGATGAATAGGATTCTAGTTGTGGATGATGAACAGGGGATCAGGGATTTAATCAAAGAGAAATTAGAGAAGAGTAAGTACAAGGTGATTGCAGTTTCATCTGGCCAGGAGGCCTTGGCTATCTATAAGACTAAACGCCCTGATCTGATTATGCTGGATATTGCCATGCCGGGAATAGACGGTTATCAAACTGCTACAGAATTAAGAAAAGACCCTAAGATTCAAGATGTGCCGATTCTATTTTTAACCGGTAAGGATATTCAAGAAGATAGCATCGTTGAGCATTGCAAGGGGATTGAAAATTGCGGTTACGTCCCCAAAATCTTCACTTTAGAGCAGTTATTAGATAAGATCAAAGAAATCATCGGTTAATTTTTGGCGGCGTAACTCAACCTGGCAGAGTAGCCGGCTCATACCCGGTATGTCACTGGTTCAAATCCAGTCGCCGCCATAAAGTAAACTGGTTCTCCCGACCAACTATGTCATAGCAGTCGGGACTGCGCCAGAGGTAAGAGTGCGCAGCGGCTTGAAATCCAGTCGCCGCCACCATTTTTTATCTGCGATGCAAATGAAGAAGACCATAGTATTGTTATTATCTCTGGGGTTGGTAGGATGCGCTTCGGCAGGAGTAATAAATAATGCGATGAATTATATCTACTATAAAGATGGGGTAGATAAGAAGGAGGCTTCCTATATCAGCCAGAAAAGGTGCCTGGAGGATAGCCGCTGCCGCAGAAACTGTGTTGTCTGCTCAGTTCGCGTAGCAGAAGATGAATTAACAGGCACAGGAGTCTGGAGGGCGGTGATGGACCCTAAGATCATAAGTAATATCTTTATTCATAAGTGCGTATTTACTATAGATAAAGAAACAGGTAAATTATTCGCATTCGAATTAATCAAGAATCAGAGACCTTCTTTCCAGAAGGCTAACGATGTGGAGAATTAGTTCGATCAATCGGGCTATATTTTTGAGCATTGCCCTCTTAATATGGATGGTTAATACTCATTCTTACGCCGGATTAAGGAAGTATGATACGAGTATTGGATGGGAGGAGTGGCATAAGGGGGTAAGCGGCTACTTATTCAAAGTTGAAAAAATACTCGAGAGATTCGAACAAAGCAGAGATGAGGCCAAGGGTTTATCCGTTTCCGTATTAAAAGAACTCGAAAGAGTAAATCCTCCCACTGAATTTCTCAATTATCATAGCAAGATAATTGAGGCTTATAAACTGCGCAGGGAATCGAGTGATGCTCTTTTTAAGGGAGATAGCGTTACCGCCCAGATTTACGACCGGAAGGCGATTGATTACGATATTAAATCAATGGAAGAACTTAAGCAGATATATTCCAGCCATAATGCCCCGAGAAGTTTGATCATAGAGCTGGATTTTACTATCTCGATTCTCAAGCGGCTATTAGCAAGTAAGCAGGATCAGGAAAGCCTAAAGGAAATATGACGGAGAAAAGAACTTTAGCGTGCCTGTTCATGGTATTATTAATGATGTTGTTAGTTATTAATCATGCAGTGGCTAAAGAAGAGAAAAAAAATCCCAATTCATTTTCTCTATATCAGTCAGAGTATTATTCGTTAAAATACCCCCGAGCCTGGGAGGTTAGGAAGGGTATAGCTCATACTGAGTTTAATCTCTCTGACGGGAAATCCGGGTTGATAGTTTTTGCTTTTAAAGTCTCTCTGACTACACAAGATTATACAGAGGCATTAGTTAATAAATTCGGAAGGCAAGCGTTAATCAGTTCTGAAATTTCCGTTCTTGATCATTATCCGGCTCCGCAGTTAACCTATCTTCGGGCGGACGAAAAAGAAACTTATAAATTATTGAGAATCTATACGGTGGAGGAAGGTATTTTATATGATTTGGTATTTACTTTTAAAGAATATGAATTCAGGCAATATCGCGGCATAATTAACAAAATCATCAATTCTTTTAGAATAAAGACGGTTTCATAGAATTTTTTTGTATCGGAAAGGGGATTAAGCATGAATGCTTTTCTTTGGGCAGTAATCGCTGCGATGATCTGGGGGGTCGTGCCCTTGATCGAAAAAACCGGTTTAGCAAAAGCAGAGCCTATGCCTGGCCTATTTTACAGAAGTCTCGGAGTATTAATTGGGCTTCTGCTCTTAGGTTTGTTTATGGTTAAGCCGCAAGAGATTAAATCACTAGATCCCCGCTCAATCGGTTTTCTGGTCCTAGGCGGTTTCCTGGCGAGTATTGTGGCTCAGTTTTGCTTTTATAATAGTTTAAAATTTGGTGAAGTTTCAAGGGTCGTTCCGATTGCAGGAAGTTTTCCTATGATTACTTTCATCTTAGGAGTTTTATTTTTTGGCGAATCTTTCACATTTCTGAAAGCTTCCGGTGTTGTCTTGATTGTTTTAGGGATTTGGGCGCTTAAGATAGGCTAAACTGGTTAGAAAGCGTTTTCGAATTTGAGGCTAGGAGAGATGAAAACTAGCATTATTTATAGTATATTTTATAATAGAGGGGTAGGTTTATTATGAGGCAAAATTTGGTCAGATCGAAAAATAATATAAACTATTTAGATGTTTTTAATTTCCTTCCCGAACAGGCCCTGCTGATTAATCCTAAAGATTATAGAATTATCGATATCAATGATAGTTATCTAAAGACGATAGGAAAAAACAGAAATGAGATCATCGGTAGAAAGTGTTTTGCAGTAATTCATAAGAGGAACCGTTCTTGCAGGGGGGCGCTAGAAAGCTGCCCGCTCAAAGAAACCCTGAGAACGCATAAGGCTGTTAAGGCTGAACATATTCATTACGATAAGAATCATAAACCATACTATATAGAAGTAAACACATCGCTTGTAAAATCCTCTCCCGGAAGAAAAAATATTTTATTACATATCAGTCGCAGTGTGCCTTTACTTAGTGATCTGAGCAGTTCGATCAGCGCGGCGAGTAAAAAATACCTTAACAAATTAAAGAATTTGACTACAAGAGATGATCTCACCGGTGTTTATAACTATCATTACTTAATGGAGAGACTGTCTGCAGAGGTTTACAGGGCGAAGAGGTATGATGCCTTATTTTCTGTAGCTCTTATAGACATTGATTATTTTAAATCTATCAATGATAACTACGGTTATCAGATTGGAGATATACTTTTAGTGGATTTCGCGCATTTTATCAAGAGACTTTTAAGAAAGAGCGACATTTTGGCCAGATATTCAGGAGAAGAATTTATAATTCTTATGCCTTACGCCGATAAGCTCGACAGTTTATATCTGGCGAATCGGCTGATAGCTAAGATTAGCGCACATACCTTTAGAATAAAAGGGATGAGGATCAAGGTAAAGATGAGCGTTGGTACGGCGACGCTTTCCGATAATTCCTGGTGTAATACTCATGATAAGCTTTTGAATGCCGTAGATAAGGCATTACAGAGAGCAAAAGAAGGCGGAGGGAATGTTGCTTTGGCTTTCAGCGATCTGTATAGGAAGAAGCAATTCCCGGCCCAGAAGAAGAATACCTATGAAGAAATCCATACACTCAAAAGAAAATTGAAAAAACTCTCCAATAGCGTAGATCAGGTAGTCCTGGAATCGATATATGCCTTCTCTAAATCATTGGCAGCAAGGGACGATTATACCGCTGAACATGCAGAAGATATGGTTTCTCTTGTTTTGAAATTGGGAAATGACTTAGGATTAAGTAAAGACATGCTCGATATTTTAGAAAAGGGAGCGATGTTACACGATATCGGTAAGATCGGCATAAGCGATGCTATATTAAGGAAGAAATCAAAACTTACTCCATATGAATACAGGATAATTAAAACCCATTCTAAGATTGGCGCAGAGATTATCCGCGCCATACACTTTTTAAAGGATGTAGTGCCGATTGTTTTACACCACCATGAAAGATGGGATGGTAAAGGCTATCCCTCCGGTTTAAAAGAAAGAGAGATACCATTACTCGCCCGTATTGTTTCGATTGCTGATGCCTACCAAGCACTGATCTCTGATCGGCCCTATCGCAAGGCCTATTCAAAGAAAGAAGCATTTAAGATCATCAGAGACGAGGCTAATCAATTTTTCGACAAGGATCTGGTTGATATATTGATCAGGATAGAGAGTAAGAGCAAGAGGAGAAATGCCAGGAAGCACCAATCAGCCCATCCGTAACAAAATCAAAGAGACTATAAAAAGATACGCGCTCCTTAGAAAAGGGGATAAAATAGTGATCGCAGTATCAGGCGGCCCGGATTCGGTAGCGTTGCTTTATTTACTTAATAGCTTCAGGAAAGATTTCAGGCTGACTTTACATATTGCGCATCTGGATCATAGGTTAAGAAGTAATTCCCTTAAGGATAAAGAATTCGTCGAGAATCTAGCCTGCAAACTTAGCCTGCCCATAACCTGCGCACAAATTAATCCAAGGGCTTTATCTATAAAGGGTTCACTTGAGGAGATTGCGCGTAACCTTCGCTTGGATTTTCTCTTTAAAGTAGCAAAGAAGATCAAGGCCGATAAGGTTGCCTTGGGGCATAATCTTGACGACCAGGCAGAGACCGTATTGATGCGTATCTTAAGAGGCACCGGCTTATTCGGCCTATCCGGGATGCTACCTAAGAGAGAGATATCCGGATGCGAAGTCATCCGTCCCTTGATCGAAACGAAGAGAAAAGAGATAGAGCGTTATTTAAAGAGGAAGAAGATCAAAGCCCGTATTGATAGAAGCAACTTCCAAGACTTATATTTTAGAAATAGGATTAGAAATCAGTTAATTCCTCTCTTAGAGAATAAATACAATAAAAATATTAAAATTATTTTAAGTAATTTGGCTAATATCGCCTCTTATGATTATGATTATTTGATTCGGGCAGCTGTGCGCAAGATGGATAAGTCGCACAAGAGCATAAGATTAGATAGGTATTCAGGCTTGCATCCTGCCATGCAGAGGCTGGTGTTACGTTTGAATATTGCACGCATTAAAGGGGATACCCGCAGAGTCACTTTTAAGCATATTCAGGAATTAGAAGATCTGATTTCTAATCGGCCACTAAATTCTATAGTCGACCTGCCTAAAGGCGTATCAGTGGTAAAGAAGAAGAATTCCTTATCTTTCTACCGCAGAAAAGCTTAATAAATTCTTGATTTTTCAACTAGTTACGTATATAATAAAATTTTTAGAGGAAGGAAGGAAGGAATAATGCCGAACCATAATCTACGTAAATCTAAGCAAAATAACAAATTCAAGCGTCTACCTCTAGGTTGGATCTTCGCGATCATCATCATTTTTATGTTAATTAACTCCCTCAACGTCTCTATGACCGGAGTCCCTAAGGAGTTGCCCTACAGCCAGTTCTACAAGCTATTGAAGGATAATCCTTCGCAGATCAGCTCCGTAACCAAGATCGAGACGATTGTACAGGGTGAATTTGAAGATGGCTCTAAGTTTTTCGTTAACATTCCGGATAATGACCAGGAATTGCTTAAGCTGATGCGGGAGAACCTGGATAATTTTGAAGTTAAGCCGCCTCGGACCTTCTGGCTTACTCTAATTTTTAATCTTGGGCCGATCTTATTATTGATATTTTTCTGGTGGATGATGGCATCGCGCGGAGAGCAATTAGGAAGCAGGATTTTAAGCTTTGGCAAGGTAAAGCCTAAGATTCACAAAGAGACAGAGAAGGTAACTTTTGATAATGATGTTGCCGGTGTTGACGAGGCGAAGGAAGAGCTCCAAGAAGTAATCGAATTCTTAAAAGATCCGAAAAAATTCCAAAAGTTAGGTGGCAAAATTCCCAAGGGTGTTTTATTAGTGGGTCCGCCTGGTTGCGGGAAGACATTGATCGCCCGTGCAGTAGCCGGTGAAGCGGGGGTTCCGTTTTTTAGTATTTCCGGTTCAGACTTCGTAGAGATGTTTGTCGGTGTCGGAGCCAGCCGGGTAAGAGACCTGTTTGAACAGGGAAGAAAAGCCGGTAAAGTTTCCGGTAAAGGAGCGATTATTTTTATCGACGAAATAGATGCGGTAGGAAGATTGCGCTTTGCGGGTATCGGCGGGGGGCACGATGAACGGGAACAAACCCTAAACGCACTTTTAGTCGAGATGGATGGTTTCGATGCTATTCAAGGATTGATACTAATTGCCGCAACCAACCGGCCTGACACATTGGATCCGGCGCTTCTGCGTCCGGGTAGATTTGACCGGCATATCGTAGTTAATCTGCCTGATATTAAAGGAAGAGAAGAAATACTCAAGGTGCATACGCGTAAAATAAAACTTTCCTCCGGAGTAGACCTCAAATCTATCGCCAGTCAGACTCCTGGTTTCTCCGGAGCTGATTTGGCAAATCTCTGCAACGAAGCTGCCTTGCTTGCAGCAAGGTATAATAAAGAGGCTGTGGAGAAGATTGATTTTGAGAAATCCGTAGAGCGAGTTCTCATGGGTCCGGAGAAGAAGAGCCATATTTTATCGAAGAAGGAAAAGCTGATTACCGCTCTTCATGAGTCAGGGCATGCGTTGATGTCATTACTTCTGCCCGAAGTTAATCCGGTAAAGAAAGTGTCGATTATCCCAAGAGGATTAGCAGGAGGGTATACTTTTACCCCGCCGCTTGAAGACAGGCATTACTGGACAAAGAGAGAGTTAGTTGCGGAGATTGCGCTTATGCTGGGAGGCCGGGCTTCAGAGGAGTTAGTGCTGCAGGAAGTTACCAATGGCGCCCAGAATGACCTGGATATGGCGACACAGATGGCCCGGCGTATGGTGACTCAGTTTGGTATGTCTGAGAAATTAGGGAACGTCACTTTAGGCAGAAGGGGTGGCCTGGTATTTTTGGGGAAGGATCTGGGAGAAGAAAAAAATTACAGCGAAGAAACAGCGCGCCTTATTGATGAAGAGGTCAAGAAAATTATCGATGAGGCCTATGGTAAAACTAAAGGCTTGCTAGAGAAGAATATGGATAAGCTGAAGACTTTATCCGATAAACTTTTAGAGAAAGAAGTGATGGACGGCGAAGAGGTAAAGGGTCTATTGGGAATGGAGAAAAAGGAGTCCGCTTAGATTAATCAAATGATCAGCATGTTCCAATTGTCCAATCCGGGTGAGTTAAAAGCAATAATGCGGGATATCGGAGTAGACCCTTACGGAAGCAAAATAATGCTGCTTAAGGCGATGAATTATCTGGTGAGAGTAAATTCTATCTCTAATATCACGGCAAATATTTTAAAGCAGGAGATGTTATCTCTGGGTGGTGATGTGGCTGTTGCCCGGGGTGCATTGACCGGTAAGACTAAGAAGACAGATTGCCTGATTATGGGCAATCTCTCTCAGTTTAACCGCCTGCACGATAAATTAAATCGGCAGCCTTTTGGCTTAGACTGTTTAGCCAGGGATCTTTCTCTGTCTTTGGTGAATTATCAAAGGAATAATTTTCTGCTTGAGCTAGGCGGACATAGGCTCAATTTGAGCAGAAGGCCGCATATTATGGGCATTCTTAATCTTACTTTGGATTCATTCAGCGGCGACGGCCTTTATCCTAAAAATGGTATCGGGCCGGTAGTTAATTATGCCCAGAAATTGGTCAGGGATGGCGCAGATATAATCGATGTTGGCGGAGAATCCAGCAGGCCGGGAGCAAGGCCGGTATCAATAAAAGAGGAGCTATCCAGAACCATACCTGCGATCAAAGTTTTAGTAAAAAAAATAAAGGTACCTATTTCTATAGATACCTATAAGCCGGAAGTAGCAAATAGTGCTTTAGATAACGGAGCGTTGATGGTGAATGATATCAGCGGCTTAAGAGACTCTAAGATGGCCGGTATCATTGCCAGGCATAAAGCCGGTATAGTGATTATGCATATGAAGGGCCGTCCCCGTACTATGCAGAAGAATCCCAGCTATTCTTCTTTAATCCCAGAGATCACCGATTATCTATCCGCTGCTATCCAGAAGGCGCAGGATTCAGGAGTTGAGAGAGAAAAGATAATCATTGATCCGGGTATCGGCTTTGGCAAGACCCCGGAGCATAATTTAGAGATATTAAAGCGGCTGAGGGAATTGAAGGTTTTAGGGAGGCCGATTTTAGTCGGTACTTCCAGAAAATCTTTTATCGGCAGATTATTGAAAGCCCAGGTTCAGGAGAGGATCTTTGGTTCGGTATCATCCTGTATCCTGGCGGTAAAAAACGGTGCGCATATTGTCAGAGTGCACGATGTCAAAGAAACAAAGCAGTCGTTAAAAATATTAAACGAGGTAGAGAGATGCATGGATTAAGTAATATTATGAGTTTTATTAATATATGGAAACCTTTAATTGAGATAGTGATTCTCTGGTCCGTATTTTATCACATCATGCTTTTTTTTTGAAGGGACCCGTGCAATCCAGGTTTTGCGGGGTATAATAGTTTTGTCGGTCGCTTTTTTTCTCTTCCAGATGTTAGATTTCCAGATCCTCAATTGGCTGTTAACTAAAGTATTCGCAATATCGGTGATTGCGATCTTGATTATCTTTCATCCGGAGATCAGGCAGGGACTTGCCAGATTAGGGCAGCGTAATATCTTTGGTACCACCTTAAGGGAAGAAGAGCTGGATTATATGTTAAAGGAGATATGCAAGGCGGTAGAGTCGCTGGCGAAGGATAAGATCGGTGCGCTAATCGCTATGGAGAAGAATGATCCTTTAACCGCCTATATAGAAAGCGGGGTTATGGTTGATGGGCGCGTCTCTTCCGACCTGGTCCAATCGATATTTACACCTTACAATCCTTTGCATGACGGAGGCTTGATTATACAGAACGGCCGGATTTTGGCTGCCGGCTGTATTTTTCCTCTTACACAGAATCAATACCTCAGCCGTATTTTCGGGACCAGGCACCGGGCGGCTATCGGTTTAAGCGAAGAGACGGATGCGATAGTGATTATTGTCTCGGAGGAGAGGCATGATATCTCTTTAGTCTACAGAGGTAAGCTCTACAAGGATTTAGCCCGGGAAAGTCTTTTATTAGAAATCAAAGAGATCATAAGGATTAAAAAGGAAGATGAGCAAGCAAAAAGTTAGCATTAATTACCGGATTAAGCATTGGTTTACGCATCATCCTTGGTTAAAAGTAATTTCTCTGATCGTTGCGGTGATAGTTTGGTTTTATGTGAAGGCCGCCGCGAAATAATCAGGTTTGAGGTATAATGCCAAAGCTTGGTGTAAATGTTGATCATGTTGCGACATTAAGAGAGGCCAGAGGCGGTATCGAACCGGAACCGGTTTTTGCCGCTTTTATTTGTGAAGCTGCCGGAGCAGAAGGGATAGTCGTACACCTTAGAGAAGACAGGCGCCATATCAAAGAAAAAGATTTATATATACTAAGAAAAACAGTTCAGAAAAAATTGAATTTAGAGATGTCCACATCTATAGAGATTCTCAAGATTGCCTCTCGTGTTAAGCCTGATCAGGCAACCTTAGTGCCTGAGAGAAGGCAGGAGTTGACCACTGAAGGGGGATTGGATGTAGTGAGAAACTTTCATAAAGTAAAGCAGGCTGTAGAGAAATTAAAGAAAGCGGGTATTGCCGTAAGCTTATTCATCGACCCCGAGAAGAAGCAGATCGACGCCTCCAAGAAAACGGGCGTTAGGATGATTGAGCTACATACCGGCAGATACGCTGATGCCAAAAATACGCGGCAGGAAAATAAATATTTTAAAGAATTGCAGAGAGCGAGCGGCTATGCTAAGGATAATCGGCTACATGTCTTTGCCGGGCACGGATTAAATTATTATAATGTTTCCCGAGTAGCCGGGATTAAAGAAATCGAGGAATTAAATATCGGCTATTCCATTATCTGCCGTGCGCTATTGGTGGGTTTAGACCGTGCCGTGAAAGAGATGAAGGCTTTGATCAGATGAAAATAATCGGAACCGGTGTTGATATCACGGAAGTGCGGCGGCTGCGTCAGGCGATAGAGAAGTGGGGAGGATCTTTCTTAAATAGAGTTTTTACCAAAGAAGAATTAAATAACGCCAAGACCAGAGGAAGTCTATATCAGCATTTAGCAGGGAGGTTTGCTGCTAAGGAAGCGGTATTTAAGGCGCTGGGAGATTCAGAGCTGACCTGGAAGGATGTTCAGATCTTAAACGATAAGGTGGGTAAGCCTTGTTGCAGGATCCTTAACGGCAGGTCCAAGAGTATAGATGTACATATATCCATTTCTCATATAAAAAATTATGCGGTTGCCAACGCGCTTATCACGCAGAAGAGTTAAGAGCCATAAAGGCGATTTTGGCCATATTTTTATTTTAGGCGGCAGTGCTGGATACTCAGGGGCAGCGGTATTATGCGCTGAGGCCTGCATCCGTTCTGGAGCCGGAATAGTTACTTTAGGGATCCCTAAGAGTATAAATAATGCAGTGATAAAGATTAAACCGAAAGAAGTAATCACGCTGCCGCTACCCGAGACTAAGCAGGGGGAGTTGAGTTCTTCCGGCTATAAAAAAATTAGGGATTTTATAAGATCTATCGATTGTTTGATTATTGGCCCAGGTGTTGGTCGGGAAAAATCTACTCAAGTTTTAGTGCGTAAGTTAATGTCTCATGTTGATAAACCTGTGGTTGTTGACGCCGATGGTTTAAATGCAATAGTTGGGCATTTAAATATTTTACGAGTAACCCCGCCTGCCGGACGGGCAGGGAGCAACGAGCGACGAGCAACGATCATGACTCCGCATCCGGGTGAGATGAGTAGGTTAGTAAATAAAAAAACGGCACAGATTCAAAAGGACCGAGAAGGCGCTGTAAAGGAATTCGTTAAAAAAAATAAAGTCACTTTAGTTTTAAAGGGGCATCATACGTTAGTTGCTGATCACCGGGGGAATTTTTATACTAATAGGTCCGGTAATCCCGGGATGGCAACTGCGGGAAGCGGCGATGTGTTAAGCGGTGTAATCGGTGCTTTCGTCGGGCAGGGATTGAATCTTTTTGATGCGGCAAAATACGCAGTTTATCTGCATGGCGTTGCCGGAGATCTAGCAGCGAAGCAAAAGACGCAGCTTGGCATGATTGCTTCGGATATAATCGAAAATATCCCCGAGGCAATCAAACATTGTTCTTAAATAATAGTGGAGTGAAGGGCTTTTTGATAATTATCCGCGCAAGCGGATACAGTAACTACTATTATCAAAAAGCCAAAGGGGGGTGTGGGGGAAAAGAGATGTCCCCCGCGTTTGCCTGCCTGCCGGCAGGCAGGAGGGAGAACA
>JBDRLC010000011.1:0-2937 GCA_043813305.1 Candidatus Omnitrophota bacterium
GCAGGGGACCTGTCTTTGAGTAATTTTCTTCGTAGAGAAAGAAAAGGGCTTTGCCGGCTGATCACCCTCCTGAATTCTAAGCTTTGAAAAATCAATGCTGCTTTTATCAAGACGCGGACAGGTCCCGGTCTTAAATCTAAGCAGCCTAAAACCCAAAGCTTTTAAATCAGCTGATAGCCCTATGCTAGCCGGTTCTTCTATGCGCCCCCCGCTAAAATGTTTTAAGCCCATATGTATAGTCCCGTCCAAAAAGGTTCCTGGCGAGATAATTACCGTTTCTGCTCTCATTTCCCCTTGCTTATCAGTAATCACTCCCCTGACAAGATTATTAATTACTGTCAACTTCTTTACTTCCGCCTCACAAAAGGAAAGGTTCTTCTGTTTTTTAATGCTCCTTTGCATGTACTTTGCATACATCTCCATATCTATTTGGGCGCGGGAAGACTGCACTGCCGGGCCTTTGGAAGCATTGAGCATCCTGAACTGGATTCCGCAGGCATCAGCGGCAAGCCCCATCTGGCCGCCTAAGGCATCAATTTCTTTTACCAACTGCCCCTTGCCTACGCCGCCGATCGCCGGGTTGCAACTCATCGCTCCGATAGTATTGGCTTTGAGGGTAACGAGCAATGTCCTCGCACCCATCCGCCCCGCAGCTAACGCAGCCTCAATACCCGCATGCCCTGCGCCGACAACTATTACTTCGTAATTATCCATATTGATCGATTGCTGTCAGTTGTCAGCTGTCAGTCTTCAGCTGAAAGCTGAAAGCTGATTTCTGAAAGCTAAATAAAGATTTTAACTTTAAGATTATTCTTTAGCAAGCTTAATTAGGAGGGGCATGATATCCTGGCCTTTGATCTCGCCGATTGAACCGAGCTTAGCGGTTTTCTCTGAAAAACTCATCGAGCCGTCAGATTTTATATTCCCGCCACAGATGAGTAAAGGTACAGGATCAGCTGAATGTGCCTTGATCGCACAGACAGTAGAATGATCGGCAGTAACTGCCACATTTTTATTCCGTATATCCAGATTAGGCAGAAGATTTGTAAAGAAGAATTTATCTATCGCCTCAATTATCTCTTTTTTAAGTTTAAAATCTCCGTCATGCGCCGGCTCATCCGGGCCTTTGATATGTACGTAAATACCGCCGTATTTCTTGATCGATTCCAACGCTACCTTAGCCCAGATCGGATAATCCACATCCAGATGGCCGCTTGATTCCGGCACTGCGATTATATCTATACCGGTTAGAAGCGCGATCCCCTTCTCAACCGGCATCTGTACGAAAGAGCCGAATTTTATGTTATACAAACTATCTATCTTGGGAAATTTAGGGAGATGATCCCCGGCATCGCGAGAGAGGATCATATTCGCCGGGAGCTTATTCTCCCGGAGCCTCTTTTTATTTGTCGGCGATTCCCGCAATACCTTATGTGACTTCTCGGTAAATTCATTTAAGAGCGCGGCTGCCTCCTTTGCTTCCTGAGAGCTCTTGTGAGCGGGCATCGGTTCTGACTGCATTACTACCTTCTGGAACTTCTCCTTGGCTATTCCGAATACCCCCTCACGGCCATAAGCCGGATCGGTATTAGTGATCCATCCGGATAATTTAGAGCGCATCCCCCGGATCACCAGCACACCGCGATGGCCAATGGTGTTTTTAAACTCGAATGTCGCTGCCGAGAGCGTAACCTTGGAATTTATCTCACTCGATAAAGAAGTTGCTTCTTCGGTAGTAAGATTCCTCCCCACCCTGCGGTCTTTAATCGTTTTTCCGTCATCTTCGGCTGTGGCAAAATTCACCCGCAAGGCCAGATCCCCGTCATTAACGCTGATCCCTTCGGCGAATGATTCTAAGGGGCCTCTACCAGTATAGTATTTATGCGCATCATATCCCAGCAGGCTGATCACCGCGATATCTGACTCAGGGGCGATACCTTTATTTACCGGATAGACTAATCCGGTTCTCCCCTGCTGCGCAAGTCGATCCATATTCGACGTTAGCGCTGCCTCAAGCGGAGTCTTATTATTTAAATCAGCTATAGGCAGGTCACCTAAACCATCGAGAACTATGTATAGAATCTTCTTCATGATTTTGCTTTCAGTCATCAGCTATCAGCCATCAGCAGCTTTCAGCTGAAAGCTGTCAGCTGACAGCTGAGAGCTAACTAGCACTTAGAGAAACCGCAGGCATGGCACTTAACGCAGCCTTCTTCGTGACGCAGGACCCCTCCGCAATCAGGACACACCCCTACTACGCCTCCGTGGTAATCCAGCTGCCCAGAAGAAGCGCTTTCGTCATTACTCGAATGCTTCATCACCGCCAGTGTAGCAGCCGTCATATTAGAAGCCTCTTTAGTAAGTAACCTTTTCTCAACCACACGGGCAATAGCATCAGCACAGGAGAATATGCGTTTACCCTTTTCCCAGGAGGGGCTGGGACAGCGGATATTACGTAACTGCTCAATAATTGACTTTACTTCGATCCCCGAGCGGAATCCCAAAGAAACCAAGCGGCCGATCGCTTCAAGCTGAGAGGCAGCGCAACCGCCGGCCTTACCCATCTGGGTAAACAGTTCAAATGGCCTTCCTTGTTGATCAATATTTATCGTAACATAGAGATTCCCGCAACCGGTGCTGACCTTACTGGTAGTGCCGATAATCACTTCCGGCCTGGGCCGTGGTACGATTTCTCCCTCCAGCTGCTGAATCCCCTGCTCTTTTTTCTCCTCGGGTTTACCGACATTCAAAACCTGCTCTTCCCGGCTTTTGTCACGATAAATCGTAATACCTTTGCATCCTAACTCGTAAGCTAATAAATATGCCTTGCGTACATCTTCCAGTGTGGCTTGATTAGGAAAGTTTATGGTTTTGCTTACAGAATTACTGGTAAATCGCTGGAAAACTCCTTGCATCTTAATATGCCATTCAGGAGAA
>JBDRLC010000012.1:0-23597 GCA_043813305.1 Candidatus Omnitrophota bacterium
TATGCTCTCAAAAAATAATTTGAGAAAGGCGTCTTTGGATTTTATCTGTTTTTGTAAGAAATAAATTCACGCTCTTAATATATAGGGTTATAAACCTTACTGCCCTGTCGTCTAATGGTAGGACGCCAGATTCTGGATCTGGTTGTTGTGGTTCGAGTCCACACGGGGCAACATTACATTTTTGTGGACGAGAACCAAAGGGGTGTGGGGAAAAATTTTCCCCACGCTTTCCTGCCTACCGCAGGCAGGCGGGGTGACAGCGAAACGAAGTGAAGCGCCAGAGGGGCAGCGCCCCTATGGGGAGGAGCGACAGCTCCGACTGGTTCTAGCGGAGCGGAGTCCACACGGGGCAACATTACATTTTTGTGGACGAGAACCAAAAGGAGGAATAAAATGGTCAGTTTCGAAGATTTTAAGAAATTAGATTTGAAGGTCGCTGAAATCAAAGAGGTAAATGATCACCCCAACGCTGACAGGCTGTATGTGATTACCGTTGATCTGGGTGATAGGACGAAGCAGGTTGTCGCGGGGATTAAGAACTCTTATCAGAAGGATGAATTGGTAGGTCAGCAAGTCGTATTAGTGGATAATTTAGAACCTGCACAACTAAGAGGAGTAGAGAGCCAAGGGATGATTCTCGCTGCTTCCGATGATCAAGGCGTCTGTATTATTATGCCCCAAAGAAAGGTTAAATTAGATAGTACGGTCAAGTGATCAAACAACTTATTCCTGAAGGATTTTGTTTAAAATGCCAGGGTTGCTGTAGGTTCAGAGAACAGTCTTCTGTATGGGCCCCTTGCCTTTTAGACGAAGAGATACAGAATTTATTAGATAGAGAAGATATCCCTGCGGCAACCCTTTCTATGGAAAGAAGGCTGGGGTTGATTCTCGATCCAAAGCAAGAGGGATTCATCTGTCCGTTTTTTAATACTAAGGATAACAAATGCACGGTTTATAGTTTCCGGCCGTTTGAGTGTCAACTATATCCCTTTCTGATAAGTTTCCGTTCAGATAAGGTGCTTTTGACGGTGGATCTGAGTTGTCCTTACGCAAAGGAAAACATCAATACCAAGGCCTTCAAAGAATATACCGGCTACTTAACCGGTTTTCTTAACTCTCCTAAACAGCGTAAGGTCTTCAAAGAGAATCCCCAGATAATTCAGGCATACGCAGAAGTCTTTGACCTCATGGAATTACAGGCTCTCGATGAGGCTGAATAAAATATCTCTCGAAGATAAAAAGATATTCTCTTGGTACCTGGCACTCGCCCGGCACGAATTATCAAACTATTCCTTTGAAAATATTTATATCTGGAGCGGTCTCTTTGATATCAGATGGGCAATCATTCAGGATAGCCTTTGTGTATTTTTTAAAGATAGCCTCGGTTGCTTTATGTATCTTGCGCCATTAGGAAAGGATAATAATAAAATGGCTGTAGAAGAATCTTTCAGGGTGATGAATGAATTTAATAAGAATAGGGATATATCCAGGATCGAAAATATTGAAGAGAAGGACCTGCCTTTTTATAAAAAATTAGGTTATGATTACAACAAGAAATCCTGTGATTATCTCTGTTTGCGGGATGATCTGACTGCTATGCGGGGCGATAGGTTTAAATCAAAACGGGCGAACTTTAACTATTTTCTAAAAAATCATGATTTTCAATATCTTCCGTTTTCCCCAAAGCACAAGGATGAATGTTTGAGGCTGTATGATAATTGGATGGGTGGGCGCAAAGCCAAATATGAAAATTATATCTATCAGAGCATGCTTGCGGATAGCGGGAATTCCCTCAAGTTGGCCCTGGAAAAATATTCTAGTTTTAACTTTATCGCAAGAGTCGTAATAACAGGTGGAAAGATAAAGGCATTTACTTTAGGAGCGGAATTAAATCAGGATACATTCTGTATACTCTATGAAATATGCGATCTTTCTCTGAAGGGGCTACCTCAGTTTATCTTTGCCGAGTTTTGCCGCGAATTAAAGGATTACAAATATATAAATATTATGGATGATTTGGGATTGGAAAATCTGAAGCCAGTTAAGCTCTCCTACCGGCCGATAAGATTGATTCCTAGCTACATCATCCTCCTACAACAATAATACTGTTTCTCATGCTGAAGCTAAAACTGTCCCCGGAGTTTAAAAGATGGCAAAACCTCTAGATGAAGTAGAGTTTACGATTTTTGATACCGAAACCACAGGGCTTGATCCGAGAACAGGGGATAGAATCGTAGAAATCGCAGCGATAAGATTTAAAGGCAATCAAAGGATTTCTACATTCCAATCCTTGGTTAATCCTAATAGAGATATTTCAGAAGCAGCGTTCCAAGTAAATAAAATCACTAAAGAGATGCTTAGGGGAGCGCCTACGATTGATAAAATCATGCCCGAATTCCTGGATTTCGTAAAGGGGAGTTGTCTCTGTTCTTATAATGCAACCTTTGACATGGAATTTCTTAATAAAGAACTGGAGCTTATGGGCCGGGGTATGTTAGAGGGCGTTGAAATCGTAGATATTTTAAAAATGACCAGGAGGCTTATGCCGGGATTAGAACATCACGCACTTTGGTCTGTCGCAGATAAGTTTGGCATCAAGAGAAAGCAGGAGCATCGAGCACTTTCTGATGTGGAGCTCACTTTAGATGTATTCTATCGACTAAAAGATATGCTGAAATCCAAAAGAATAGATGGTTTTACAAATTTCACAAGCCTGTTTAGTGTTAATCGTAGGTTGTTGGATAATATAAACAACCAAAAAATATCCCAGATACAGCAGGCGATAGACCTAGGTGTTAAACTAAGGATAAAGTATCTTTCCAACTCCAACGCAAAGGTTTCCGAGAGGGATGTCCTACCTAAAGAAATTAAGCAGGAAAGAAATAACAGTTATTTAGTGGGCTTTTGCTCTTTAAGGAACGAAGAACGTACTTTTAGAACCGATGGCATATTACACCTGGAAATCATATAAATTAACCATTAATCCGATTAACTTACTTAAGGCTTTAGGAGGCCGCAGGAATTGTTTTTTTCTAGATAGCAGCCTTAGCTTTAATTCTTTAGGCAGGTATTCTTTTTTGGGAATAGATCCTTATTATATCTTGAGAACAAAAAATCAATTGCCCTTTGAGAAGTTAAGAGAGCGGTTGAATAACTATAAGATAAATGCTCCTAAAAATATGCCTCCGTTTCTGGGAGGAGCTGTGGGTTATCTTGGTTACGATATAGGGTTTTTATCAGAGAAGAGAATTAGGAGGTCTAATCTTGACGATTTAGGTATTCCGGATACAGTCTTTTGTTTTTATAACACAATCCTTATTATTGATAATTTCAAACGTACACTGCATATATTTGCTATCGGTTTTCCCGAGAAAAAATATCATCTGCAAAATTCACTTGTCGAATCCAACTTAAAGAAACTGGAAAAATTACTTTCTCAAACCTATTATCATAAGCCGGGCGCCAAAGATTATAAAAATAAAAACAAGACAATAGAGCTGAAGTCAAATTTTCATAAAGATGCTTACCTGCAGGCTGTGAAGAGAGCGAAAGAGTATATAAAGAGCGGGGATATTTATCAGGTAAATCTTTCACAGCGTTTTCACACAGAGTCTAACCTCTCAGGCATAGAGATTTATGAACGCCTGCGTAAAATAAGCCCTTCTTTTTTCAGTGCTTATTTTGATGCCGGAGGGTTTAGGATCTTGAGTTCTTCGCCGGAGAGATTCTTAAAATTAGAGGGTGGCATTGCCAGCACCCGTCCGATGAAGGGAACGCGTCCTCGCGGCACAACCGGGATGAGGGATTTGCTTTTGAGAAATCAGCTGCTGGCAAGTTCTAAGGATAGGGCAGAACTTACAATGATCGTCGATTTGGAGAGGAACGATCTGGGAAGAGTATGTAAATATGATTCTATAAAAGTCGATAAACTAAGGGAATTAGAGGAATATAATACGGTATTTCAGACTACGGCTACGGTCAGCGGGCGTCTGCATAAGAATAAAGACAGAATCGATCTGCTGCGTGCTTCTTTCCCCGGAGGTTCGATTACCGGCTGTCCGAAGTTAAGGGCAATGGAGATAATTGAGGAGTTGGAGCCGGATAGACGTTATATCTATACCGGTTCTCTGGGGTATTTGAGTTTTTGTGGAAATATGGATTTCAATATTTTAATCCGCACTATTCTTAAGAGAAAAAACAGTCTTTATTTTAGTGTGGGAGGGGGGATTGTCGCGGATTCTCAGCCGGAAGCCGAGTATAGGGAGACTTTAGTCAAAGCCAGGGCAATGATTAGGGCAATAAGCGGATGAAAGAGACGATATTCTTTAATAATAGATTTTTACCTATGAGAGAAGGCAAGATATCGATTTCTTGCCCGGGATTTTTACATGGCCTGGGACTATTCGAGACCATGCGCGCATACGGGGGAAAAATAGCCTATTTGGATAAACACCTGAAGAGAGTTAAGCATTCATCAAAATTCATCCACCTTACTTTTGGTTATTCTACTGATAGACTAAAGAACATTATAAAGCAAGCAGTCAAAATAAACGGCTTTAAAGACGCTTATCTAAGATTAACTGTATTTGAGGCAGAGCACGGAACTGATCTGTTGGTCACCGTTAAAAATTATCACCCTCATTCAGCAAAAAAATATAAAATGGGATTTAGCGCCAAGATATCAAGTCTCAGGCAGGATGAAAATTCTTTTTTGTCCCGGATAAAAACAACTAACAGAATTTTATATGAAACCAGTTTTAAAGAAGCAAAAAATAAAGGATTTGACGAAGCGATTATTTTAAACAGCCGCGGCTACATTGCAGAGGCGAGTCGCAGCAACATATTTCTAGTTCAAAATAAAGAAATATTTACTCCTTCTTTAGGATGCGGTTGCCTCGCAGGTATTACTCGCCAAGCTATACTGAGCCTTGCAAAAAAGAATGATCTTAGGATATTCGAAAGCAACTTGACGATTCAGGACCTCTTAGGTGCCGACGAAGCGTTCTTGACCAATTCTCTGATTGGAATCATGCCTTTAACATCTCTAGAGAAACATAAGATCGGTAAAAAAGGCAATAATAGAATAACTGAATTCTTGATTGAAAAGTACGCTAAGCGATGAAGAGACAAAAGATAAAATTACCGGTTAGAATAAAGAAGCCAATTTTAGCTAGCGGAAGCCAGACTAAGAACACAGTCTGTTTTGCGAAAAATAATCTTGCCCTGCTAGGTTCAGTGCGCTTAGATTTAAATCATCCCGGTGATTTTACAATCTTCCAGAGAGAGATAAAGCATTTCCTTAAGCAGAAACCCAAAATAGTAGCACATGATATACACCCCGAATATCAGTCAACCAAATATATCAATCAGCTGCCATCCGGAAACCTTAAGCTGCTGGCTATTCAACATCATCACGCTCATATTGCTTCCTGTATGGCAGAGAACGGAATGAAGAATCAAAAGGTAATCGGCGTAGCCTTTGACGGCACCGGCTTAGGAACCGATAATAAACTCTGGGGTGCGGAGTTTTTGATTGGTGATTACAAAAGTTTTATCAGAGGCGCTTATCTTAAAGAGATCCCTTTACTAGGAGGAGAAAAGGCAATAGTCGAACCCTACAGGCTCTCCTTGGCCTGGCTTTATTTGATATACAAAGAAAGATTTTGGGATCTGAAAATTAGTTTTATTAAAGGCGTAGATAAGAAGAAATGGCCGATTCTGAAGAAGATGTTTTTATCAGGGTTAAACTCTCCGCCCGCAAGTAGCATAGGTAGACTTTTTGATGCCGTGGCAAGCCTGGTTCTGTCCAGATACAGAGCTGATTTTGAAGCGGAGCTTGCGATAAAACTGGAGAAGTTAGCTTCTGAATGGAAACTGCCGGTTAGCAGCTATAAGTTCAAGATCGTAAGATTTAAATCCGCATATATCATAGATCCCGCATGGATGTTTAAGCAGATAGTCCAGGATCTGCTTAAGGAAGAACCTAAAGCAAAAATTGCCTGTCGTTTTCATCTTACCGTAGCTTCGATGTTAAAGCAGACCTCTAAAATCCTAAGGAGAAACACAGGTTTGAATAAAATAGTCTTATCAGGCGGGGTATTTCAGAATAAACTTTTACTATCCCTGAGCCTGGATCTGTTATATAAAGAAGGCTTTAGGGTATTTACTCACAAAGACCTATCTTGCAATGATTCTTGCATCTCGTTAGGTCAGGTATTAATCGCAAATTTCTCCCGCATTCGCTCACAGTGTGCGAGCGGGATCCCGCCGGCCTAATAAAGAAAATCGGAGCGGGGAGGAGTTAAATATGTGTTTAGCGATTCCGATGAAAATAAAAAAAATCGAAGGTGAGTTTGCTAAGGTTGAATCAGGCAGGCTGATCCGTAAGATTAATATCGAAATGCTACCTAATATAGCAGTCGGTGATTATGTGATGGTGCACGCTGGTTTTGCAATTGAGAAACTTGACCCCGAGAAAGCAAAGGAGACCCTTAAGATAATCAATGAAATATATTGACGAATTCCGCAATAAAAACTTAGCCAAAAAACTGGTCAGTAGGATCAAGGGAATTTTTCTAGACGAGAAGATTAATTTTATGGAAGTCTGCGGAACCCACACGCAGAGTTTTCATAGATTCGGATTGGATGGGCTCTTGCCTGAGAATATCAGGCTGATTTCCGGGCCCGGCTGCCCGGTATGTGTAAGCCCGCAAGGATATATGGATGCTGCTATCGAACTCTCCCGGAATAAACATGTGATCATTACGACATTCGGCGATATGCTGCGTATCCCCGGAACACACTCCAGTTTAGAGAAGGAGAGGGCTAAAGGCGCAAACATCCGTATGGTTTATTCTGCTTATGAAAGTTTAAAAATCGCCCTAAATAATCCCGATAAGCAGATCGTCTTTTTAGCGGTAGGTTTTGAGACTACCGCACCTACGATCGCCTTAAGTATAATCGCGGCCCAAAAAGCAAAGGTTAGAAATCTATCATTTTTCTCCTCGCTGAAATTGATCCCTCCGGCGATGGCGTACCTGCTTAAGGACGGGAGATTAAATTTATCCGGATTTATGTGCCCCGGGCATGTCTCAAGTATAATCGGTACCAAGCCCTATGAATTTATCGCCAAGAGATATAAAATACCCTGTTGTGTGGCAGGTTTTGAGCCGCTGGATATGTTAGAGGCGATATATCTTCTGCTAAAACAGGTAATCTCGCAAAGACCAAAAGTAGCAAATCAATATCTGAGGGTAGTCAGGAAGCAGGGTAATCTTAAGGCAAAAAGAATCATCTCTGATGTCTTTGGAATATCAGATGCGTTATGGCGGGGATTGGGTAGGATCCCCGATAGCGGCCTGAAGATAAGGGAACAATTTTCTCACCTGGATACAGAAAAAGTATTTTCTATCGATTATAAACGCTATCCGATAAGCAATAAGCAGAAAAAGTGCAAGTGCGGCGAGATACTAAAAGGTTTGAATTCTCCTCTAGACTGTCCACTTTTTAAAAAGGCCTGCTCGCCGGATAATCCGATCGGCCCCTGCATGGTATCAACAGAGGGGGCTTGTAATGCCTATTATAAATACCACTAAACTAGGGGATGATTTTGTAGTACAATATATTCTTGTCAGAGGTATAAGATCATGTCTAGAAAGAAAGAAAATAATGTAGCAGAGCGTAGAAAATACATCAGGCTGGACACTGTCTTTCCGGTAATGTTTAGGCTGTTGAGCCTTGACGAAAAAGAGATACTATCCGAAGGATTACAGGGTTTTACCAATAGCGTAAGTAAGGGTGGAATTTGTTTGGTAGTAAATAATCTTACCGAGGACCTTTCCAGGTTTATAACTGACCGTAAGGCTAAACTATCGATAGGTATAGAGTTACCGATAGCCGGGAGCGTGATTCCCGCCTTAGCCGCAGTTACCTGGTTTCATGCCGCAGCAGATAATCCAAAGAAATATTTTATCGGCTTAAGTTATGAACAGATCAACCCCGTTCAAAACAGCATGATCATGCGTTATGCCCGCGGAAAAAAATTATTTATTCCGGTGACCATAAGCATAATTATCGTATTAGGGTTGGCGTTAGGGGTGAATAGTATCATCAGTCTGAAATTGATCAAGGGGAATAAGGCGCTGGTTAACCAACTGGTTGTAATCGTCCAGGAATCCAGCATTGCCAAGCAGAGGGTAAAGGAGATAAACAGAGAGGGGGAGGAATTACGGTTAAAGATTGAGACTTTACAGTCACAGATCGAAACCGTTGAAGCGGAAAAGAGCAATCTATCCAAAGAAGTTGACGTAGAGATTCCGGGAATAGAAAATAAATTAGAGAAGGTGACCGGTTTACTGGAAGAGCTCACCAGAGATAAAAGCTCTTTACAGGAGCAGCTGATCAGTCTACAGTATCGAGAGGGAGCGATCACGGAGGAACTATTGCGGTTAGACAAAAAGAAAGCTGCTCTAGAGAAGGCCAACATAGATAAAATGTATCAGTGGTTGAGAGTCCATCAAAATCCGCGTACAGGTTTAGTGATGAGTTTTGAAGGTGACAATAACCTCAAGGAGATGGCATTTATTTACGACCAGTCTTTGGCTATGCAGGCGTTTAATTATTTTGCTGATTTCGAGCGGGCAAGCAAGGTGTTGGATTTCTTCCAGAATAAAGCGGATAGAGGAAGAGGGTTGTTCTTAAATGCTTATTATGCCAATGACGGCAAGGTGGCTGAATATGCGGTGAATAGCGGGCCGAATATATGGCTGGGTATAGGGGCCATACAATATACATCTAAGGCTAAAGATACTCGATATCTGGCTTTTGCTGAGGAAATCGCCGAGAGGATTATGGATTTACAGAGCGAGGATAAGGACGGAGGTATTCCCGGCGGGCCGGGTTTAGAATGGTATTCAACAGAGCATAATCTCGACGCCTACGCATTCTTTAAGATGCTTTATAAGACCACAGGGAAAGAAAGATATCTTGAAGCAAGTGAAAAGGTATTAAATTGGTTATCGTTACATACTTATGACAATAAGGATGTACCGGTAAAACGCGGCAAGGGAGATTCTACCATTGCTACTGATACATATGCCTGGTCGCTTGCAAGTCTCGGCCCGGAAAAATTAAATCATTTAGGGATGAACCCGGAAAGAATTATAGAATTCGCTGAGCAGAACTGCGCGGTAGAGACGTCTTTCTTACGGCCGGAAGGAAAGACTATACAGGTTAAAGGTTTTGACTTTGCCCCGCAGAGAAACCTATCCAGGGGTGGCGTGGTTTCATCGGAATGGACAGCGCAGATGGTCATCGCTTTTAAGATCATGGCGAAAGACTATTATCAGAAAGGCTTGAAAGCCAAGGCCCACTCTTATGAGATGAAGGCCGATGAATATATGTCAGAGTTAAGTAATATGATTATATCCAGTCCCTCCCCCTCCGGACAAGGAGAAAGCTGTCTGCCTTACGCAACACAGGATTCCGTAGATACCGGGCACGGATGGAAGACTCCCGAGGGCAAGTCTACAGGTTCTGTGGCTGCTACAGCGTATACTATTTTTGCTTATTATAATTATAATCCTCTGGAATTAACGGAATGAGATTGACTCTCAATTCATTTTATCAAAGACTTTATTCTCATTTTGGCCCGCAGGATTGGTGGCCGGCAGATAGCCCCTTTGAAGTGATCATCGGAGCGATCCTCACCCAGAATACAAACTGGTTGAATGTGGAGAGGGCGATAGACAACCTCAGGAGAAATAAAGCTTTAACTTTTTCAGGGCTTAACAATCTGCCTCTTAAAAAAATGGCTTCATTGATCCGGCCTGCAGGATACTACAATATTAAGGCAAAGCGTCTTAAGGAATTTCTGAGATTTTTTTCTCAGTGCTATAGAGCGAATTTGAAAAAGATGTCTGAAGAAGAAATGAATGCATTGAGAGTAAAGCTGCTTTCGGTAAAAGGTATCGGCCCTGAAACCGCTGATTCAATATTGCTCTATGCCCTGAATAAAAGGATATTCGTTGTCGATGCCTACACAAAAAGAATACTCTCCCGGCACGGCCTGATCAAAGAGGATGCATCTTATGACCAGATACAAAATTTATTTATGAGAGATCTCAAAAATAATCTACACCACGTTAGAAATTCCAAATCTCATAGAAAGAATATTTCTAACGAGGTAAAGCTGTTTAATGAATATCATGCGCTTCTTGTAAGATTGGGCAAAGAATATTGTCTTAAAAAGAAACCACGGTGCGAAACATGTCCTTTAAAATAAGCTGCAGATCACTTATTTTATTACTAGTTACTATTTACGCGTTACTAGTTACTAATTCCCAAGCCGCGCCATGCTACGGAACGACTATGCCTAAGGAGCATAAGTTTTTCGCGGGTTACGAGAGCCACGCAATTTTTAAAAGATATCTGAAGAATGAAATGGGCAAGATAAGAAGCACGCAGCATTTTCTCCTTGTATCCTATGGTTTATCTGACTGGTTCTCTATCGATCTAAAAGTCGGCGCAGGCAACATCAAACAAAATCCTCCGGCATCAGACGAAGTGGATTATAGAACCAATTTTGCCGGCGGCTATGGTTTGAGGGTGAAGTTTTATGAGAAAGAGAGAGCAAAAGCTGTATTCGGTTTTCAGCATATCAGCGTACATCCCCGCTCAACTCATCTGGGAAACAACAAGCATCAGGCAGTGCTTGATGATTGGCAGGTATCTCTCCTGGCCTCCTATGATTTTAGCAAATTAACTTCGTATCTCGGGACTAGGTGGTCGAGAGTCGATTATATACATTGGAATATCGGCAATCGAAACCGTGTGATGTCCGATATGACTAAAGAGATCGGTTTGATTTTCGGGATAGACTTGCCTATCGCAAAAAAAGTACGGCTTAATCTGGAAGGTCAGGTTCTGGATAGCGAGGCATTATCTTTTAGCGTGATTTACGATTTTTAAATAAATGATAAATAAAAACAGGCTTATTAGACTTACTCAGAAATTGATCCGGATAAAATCCGAGAATCCCCCGGGAGACGAATCACGGATCGCTGCTTATATAAAGGAGTATTTTGAAAAATTAGGCCTTGAGCCCAGGATCTACGAATTCAAAAAGAAGCGTTCGAATATAGTTGTTAGTCTGAAAGGCAAGAATGCAAAACATTCATTACTGATTACTCCGCATCTGGATACAGTGCCTGCCGGGAGGAGTTGGAAATCGGATCCTTTTGGCGCTAAGATAAAAAAAAATAGAATTTACGGTTTGGGAGCCACAGATTGCAAAGGCAATCTTGCCTGTGCGCTAGAGGCAATAAGCAGCCTGCTCGAAGATAGTATGGCTTTAGATTATGATCTGATTTTTGCTGCTACCGCTGATGAAGAAACCGGATCAAGTTTAGGTTTAGTGCCTTTGTTGGGTAATGGTATATTAAATCCGGATGCAGCGGTGATATTAGATTCTGATAATTGCGATATCATCATCACTCAAAAGGGGCTGATTCACCTTAAAGTAAAACTGCAGGGTAAGCGGGCCCACGGAGCCTATCCATCCAGGGGGATTAATGCCGTAGATCTCGCTGGAGATATTATCAAAGACTTGAAATCGCATAGATTCACTTACAGAAAGAATAAATACCTGAAACCGCCTACCGTTAATACGGGTACGATTCGAGGCGGAGACAAGGTGAATATAGTGGCGGATTGGTGTGAATTTGAATTGGATTTTAGATTCCTGCCAGGAACTCAAGCGAATCAGGTATTAAAGCAAATCAGATGCATAGTCAATAAATATATTAAGAAATATTTCCGTCATAAAACAAGCTACTCAAATGCCGTTAAATTTGAGATTGAGAATATTCAAAAACCTTATTACATAAACGAAAGACACTCTCTGGTCAGGGGTCTCTTAAGAGCGATGAAGGTTTTGAGGGTAAAGGGGATAATCAAGGGATCTGAAGGCGCTACGGTAATCACTTTTTTCCAAGACAAAAAAATTCCCGCGGTTGCTACCGGTTTTGGTTCCAGGGGTTGTGCCCATGTTGCGAACGAATATGCCAATATTGATAATCTTTTTAAAGGGGCGAGGGTTTTAGAGGAATTTCTGAAAAATTATACTTTCAACTAACTAAACAAGAAAGGTGTGATATGGAAAAAATTAAGATCTTGAAAAGACCGAAATTAAAGAATCCTTACTTGATCGTAGCCTGGCCGGGTATGGGAGAGGTCGCATTTAAGTCCGTTAGCTATTTGATCGAAAGCCTCAAAGCGGAAGAGTTCGCCGAGGTCCTCCCCGAAGATTTCTTCTATCTGACTGGCAGCACCATTCACGCAGGAGTGGTAGACAGACCGGTGCTTCCCAAGAGCAGATTCTTCTATTGGAAGAATAAGACCGGCAAGAACGATCTGATACTATTCTTGAGTACTGCCCAACCGGATTTAGCCAAAGCAGAAGAATATTCCAAAAGAGTTCTTGATCTTGCCAAACAATTTAAAGCGCAGAGGATCATCAGTTTTGCTTCTATGCCTCAGCCAATCGAACATACTCAGGATCCGGCAGTATGGTGTGCTGCTACCTCAATAGATATCACCAACAGCTTAAAAAAATATAATTTTCGTGTTCTATCCGAAGGCCAGATAAGCGGTATGAACGGATTATTCCTGGCGATCGCTAAAAGTTGCGGTTTTAAAGGATTTTGCCTGCTCGGAGAGATACCGCTTTATACAATACAGATTGAGAATCCCAGGGCTTGCCTGGCGATATTAAATGCCCTGGGCAGGATATTAAACATCCAGCTTGACTTTAGTAAGCTCGAAGAACAGATACATAATATAGAGAGTGATATTAATAAACTGCTGGAATATCTTAAGATCGGCGCTCATGGCCAGGGCCCGATCGGCGAAGAGGAGATGGAGAGGCTGAAGAAGGCCCTCGGGCAGCTTACCAAGCTTCCTCTATCGGTAAAGGATAAGATCGAAAAACTTTTTCTCCAGGCAAAGACGGATATTGCTCAAGCCAATGAACTGAAGATTGAACTTGATAAATGGAATGTATATAAGGATTACGAAGATAGATTCCTCGATCTGTTTAAGAAGGCGAAGGATAAAGAGAGTTGATGACAAATCAGAAGATTTTACTCAGTCATGGCGGTGGTGGCAGTTTGATGCATGGGCTGATTAAGAGTCTCTTGCTTAAGAGGCTCAATAATCCTATTCTTAGAGAATTAGCCGATAGCGCTTTGATAGATTACAAGGATAAAATTGCCTTCACTACTGATTCATTCGTGGTCAATCCTTTAAGTTTCTCCGGCGGGGATATCGGGAAGCTTGCTGTCTGCGGTACGATTAATGATTTAGTGATGTCGGGGGCTAGGCCCGAATATCTCTCATTGGCTCTGATTCTAGAAGAGGGCTTGGATCTCAAGGTCTTAGAGAAGATAGTTGATTCTATTGCTCTTAATGCTAAGAGGGCAGGCGTCTATTTTGTTACCGGAGATCTCAAGGTCGTTGAACGCGGAGCAGCCGATAAGATATTTATTAATACCGCCGGAATAGGAAGAGTTATAAAGCCTAAGAGCCTAAGTGTGAAGAATATTAAGCCGGATGATTCATTAATTGTCACCGGAGAAATCGGCCAACACGGCCTGGCAGTCTTAGTAAAAAGAAAAGAGCTGGATATGGAATTTAACATAAAAAGCGATTGTGCCGCTTTATCTGATTTGATTATCCCGGTGCTCAAGCAAACAGATGCGATAAAATTTATGCGCGACCCTACCAGGGGCGGTCTTGCCACTACCTTAAATGAGATCGCGCAAAGCTCTAACCACGGTATTATTATCGAAGAGAAAAGCATCCCTATATCGACAAAAGTAAGAGCGGCCTGCGAGTTGTTAGGCATCGATCCTCTGTATGTTGCTAACGAAGGCAGGGCATTAATAGTAGTGGGAAAGAATTCAGCAAAAAAAGTCTTAGGGTTATTAAAAAAACATCCTTTAGGAAAGAACGCCCGGATCATCGGTAAGGTTGTTAAAGCGCCAAGGAAATCGGTGATCCTGAATACTGCTTTGGGCACCCAGCGTATCGTAGATATGTTGAGTGCCGAACCCTTGCCGAGAATCTGTTAAAATGAAAAACAGTAACTATCAAAGGCGTTTTTATAGACATTGGGTCAAAACAGAAGATTTATACCACACCCATTTCAGAGAAAAAGAAACTGACCTGCAGATCCTTACCAATAAAAAAATCAGCCGGGATTTTATCAAAGAAAGAGTAGATCTATATCGCTGGGATATCGAAAACTACATTCATAGAAATAAAAAGTTTTTAACTGCTTTAAAACCTTTAGAGGTAGAACTTACTGCAGCAAAAATCGTAAAAGAGATGGCGCTGCAGTCCAAGAAAGCTAATGTCGGGCCGATGGCAACAGTAGCCGGAGCAGTTGCAGAATTCCTCGGCCAAGACCTATTAAAGAATGGTTATAAGGATGTGATTATCGAAAACGGCGGGGATATATTTATAAAGACTCGGAAAGTACGTACGCTCGGGATTTATTCCGGTAAATCAAAATTATGGCAGAAACTTAAAGTCAAGATCAAGCCGAAGGATACGCCCTTAGGCATATGCACATCATCTGGCACAATTAGCCACTCTTTAAGTTTTGGCAGTGCCGATATCGTTTCAATTTTTTCAAAAAGTGCTGCTTTGGCCGATGCCGTGGCTACGGCAACCGGAAATAGAATACAAAGCAAGCAGGATCTGCAAACAGGCTTTGAGTTCGCAAAATCCATTAAGGGGGTATTGGGAGTAATTATTATTTTCAAAAACTCTCTTATTACATGGGGGAAGGTTGAGTTTAGAAGTTAATCTTAGTACTTGCAGTCAAGAATTTCATTTATTATAATTAGTATTTAGGATGCGAAGAACTAAGCTCCTTTATATTATTACTAAATTAGAATTAGGAGGAGCACAAAAACAATTATTAAGCCTGATCAGTAATTTAGATAGAGAAAGATTTGATATCTTTCTGATTACTGCCAAAACCGGCCTCTTACTTGATGAGGCCTCAAAGCTTTCCCGCTTGAAGATTAAGAAATCAAGATTCTTAGAGCGTCCGATAAATCCTCTCAAAGACATTTTAGCCTTGTTCGAAATTTATCGGTTCATAAAAAAACAAAATATTGAGATCGTCCATACGCATAGTTCAAAGGCGGGGATCTTGGGTAGGTTAGCAGCTTGGCTGGCCAAGACCAGGTATATCATACACACCGTTCACGGATGGCCGTTTAATGATTTTCAAGCGGGGTTTTTGAGAAATTTATATATCGGCCTTGAAAGATTTGTGGCGGGATTTACCGATAGATTAATCGTTGTCTCTTGCCATGATAAAGAGAAAGGTTTAGTAAATAACATTGGCAAAGCGGATAAATATTCGCTTATTCACTATGGTATAGATTTTGATAAATTTAATAAAAAGGAACAAAACATAAAAAAAGAACTTGGAATAGGGCTTAATGATTTTGTGGTGACAAATATATCCTGTTTTAAACCTCAGAAATCATGCCTTGATTTTGTAAAACTCGCCCATTTAGTTAACCGGAATCTATCCCATGTAAAATTTCTCTTAGTCGGTGATGGCGATCTAAGAAGAAACATAGAGAGTTTAATCATAAAATTAAAATTACAAGACCAAATAATCTTAACCGGTTGTCGAAAAGATATACCGGAGATTTTATCAATAACGGATGTATTATCGCTGACTTCGCTGTGGGAGGGGGTGCCTATAGCAGTATTGGAGGCTATGGCAGCAGGCTGTCCCGTGCTTGCTACTAATACAGGGGGCATCGCAGAGATAGTAGCCGAAGGGATAACCGGATTCCTTAGCGTTCCAGGAGATATGGAAGATATGTCAGAAAAGTTAATTCTACTGTTAAAGGATATAAGATTAAGAGCAGAGATGTCAAAGAATTCAAGGGCATATTTGGGAGAGCATTTTAGATTGCGGAATATGATAGATGTATCTCAAGATATATATATGGAAGCTTAGTAAGATAAGCAAACAGGGAGGTTTATTAATTTCAAGAAAATGAGGAAGAAAGTCGAGATAGTTATTATTCTTATCGTATCTGCGATTTTAATTTATGTTTTGTATATAAAGCAAGCGCCTCATTACTATAACCGGGGCATTGAATATTATGATCAAGGCCTATTTGATAAGGCCTTATTCTATTTTAATAAATCTTTAGATATTAATCCAGATGAGGCTGTTGCGCATTATATGTTAGCAAATACTTACATAGCCAAGAGTATGTTTAATAACGCGATTAAAGAATGTAAAGATGCGATCAGAGTAGACCCTGGTTTTATTCAGGCTCATCTTGCCTTGGCGCGTATGTATAGGAATGACCAAAAGTACGACCAAGCCCTCGTCCAGTTAAAGCAAGCCGAAAGTTTTGCGAAAGGCAATCAAGAACTAAAATCTTTACTTGATGAGGTCAATTTTGAATATGCTGTAAATTGTTTAAAGCAGGGTATAGATTTATTAATAAAACAGAATAAACAGGAATCCCTCGGTTTATTAAAAAAAGCGATTAAACTCAAACCGGATCTTCTTTACGCCCATTATGGTCTCGCCTATTTTTATTTTGCCCAACAGGATTATGATCAGGCGCAAAAGCAGTTGAAAGAAGCAATTAACTTAGATTCTAAATTCTGGCTGGCGCATAAACTTTTAGGAGATACTTATTTCCAAAAGGGTCTTTTTGAGGAAGCGATTTTTGAATATACTTCTACGCTAGCCTTCAATTATAATGACGCAAAGGTCTATAATGATTTAGGTTTGGCTCTCGTTCAGCTGGGACGATATGGTGAGGCGGCAAGATACTTAGAAAAAGCAGTAGAATTGGATTCCGATAACCTTAATATTCAGTATAGCCTGGCAAGTGTATATCGTGATATGAAGGCTCCAGATAAGGCCATAGCAGAATATGAAAAAATAATCCGCTTCCGTCCAGATTTTCCTCATATATATATCGATTTGGGCGATATTTATCTGAATAAGAAAAAAGAAAGGTTAGCTCAAGAGATGTATAAAAGGGAGATAGAGTACGCCCAAAAAGCACTTTTAGGTAATCCTAATGATCCTTTTATACTTAATAACCTGGCATATGCACTCAATGGCATAGGAAAAATTGATCAGGCAAAAGAGATTATAGGCAAGGTCTTAGCCAAGGAGCCTAATTATGGGAAGGCCTATATAACCCTCTCTCAAATATATGGAAAAATGGGTAAATACAACGAAGCTATAGATGCATTGAATAAATCTAAAGAGTCGTATGCTACGGTAAATTTTCTAGATAGGGATATAGATAGATTGAGAGAAGAATTACAATTACATAAAGAGGTGCTTTTTGATATAGATACCATTTATTTAAAAAATGGCCGTATGATTAAGGGAAGAATACAAAATGAGGATAATGAGAAAATAGTCATAGAAATCAGAATAGGCAGCACTTTAGGTTATCTTACTTTTTACCGGAACGTTATTGAGCGTATAGTGAAAGAAAAATAATTAAGAATAAATATTATTAAAATAGGAGGAAACCATTGTAGTTAATTACTTTATCATTTTCATAGTTGGCCTTATGATGTCGACAATTTTTACAGCCCTGCTTATGAAGGCTAAGGTTAAGTTATCAAGCCCTAAGGGTATTAGCCTTATTGGAGGGTTAGGAATAGGACTAGTATTTATTTTTGATAGTCTTTTAGGATTTATTATTTTCCGTAATTTATCCGAGTTTCCTATCGGTCTTATTGTTCCCGCGGTGATTATTTTGGTATTTGGTTTGATTGATGACTACCGCGAATTATCTATTAAGGCTAAATTTCTAGTGCAGATTGCCGCTACCGCATTATTAATTTCATCTGGCATAAGGACACATATAGTCTATTTAGGTGAATTTCTAAATATAATTATTACATTTATTTGGGTCTTAGGTATAACTAATGCATTCAACCACCTGGATGTAATGGACGGGGTAGCGGGGACGATTGCGATCGTTATTTCTTTGGGTCTGATCATAGTTTCGATCTTTACTTACGATATCAAAACGATTATTTTATGTTCTGCCTTGATTGGTTCCGTATTAGGATTCCAGATTTATAATTTTCCTCCGGCGCGGATTTATATGGGTAACTCCGGAAGCCATTTTCTGGGGTTTGTTTTGGCTGCAAGCGCAATTGTAATAAGCTATGCCCCTTTGGAGAGAAAAGTCGCGTTGATCAGCCCTTTACTGATTTTGGGCTTCCCCGTATTTGATACCTTATTTCTTATTTTCACCCGCCTACACAAGAAAAAAATCCCCTTTAAAAAAAGTAATGACCACTTAGTATTGAGATTCCTGGCATTGGGACACTCTAAGAAGAAGGCGTTATCGACCATGCTTATTTGTAACTTATTCTTTGTGGTTTGTGGCATTTTAGTTACTGTTGTGCCTAATATTTTAGGAGTACTTATAATTATGGTTGTGGTTATGGCGAGTTTAGTTATAACAAAAAAGATGGTCAAGGTCTCAGTTGATGGGTAAAAAGAAAATTATTATTTTAGGAGGGGGCCTAGCAGGCCTGAGCGTTGCCTGGCATTTACAAAAGAAGGGGGTGGATTGCCGGATCCTGGAAATGAATCCTAGGGTCGGGGGATTATGCCGCTCGAAACAAATAAACGGTTTTACTTTTGATTATTGCGGTCATTTATTGCATTTCAGAAATAGTTATTCCTTTAACTTAGTGAATAATTTACTTAAAAATAATTTAGGCGAACATAAAAAAAGTGCCTGGATTTATTCATACGGGAAATTTTCGCGGTATCCGTTTCAGGCCAATCTCTATGGGCTTCCTGAGGCTGTAGTAAAAGAGTGCCTTTTAGGTTTAATCCTGGCCTCAAGAAACGGCAGATTAAAAAATAAGACAAATACTAATTTCTTAGAGTGGTGCAATCATGTTTTCGGGGATGGAATAACCCGGCATTTTATGACTCCATACAATACTAAATTCTGGACGTTAAGTCCAAAGCATCTGTCTTGTGATTGGCTGGAAGGATTTGTGCCGGTGCCTTCTTTGGATCAGGTAGTTGAAGGCACGATAACGGAAAGTCAAAGGCAGTTCGGTTATAATGCCAGGTTTTGGTATCCCAGGGAAGGCGGTATTAATAGCTTCTGTATGGCCTTAGCCAGTCAAATCAAAAATATTAATACCGGCTGTCAGGTTACCGAAATCGATCTTTTGAATAAGCAGATAGAAATAAATTCTAGGACGAAGGAGGGATTTGATTTTTTAATTTCCACTATCCCTCTTCCGGAGATGCCTTGTTTGATTAAAGGCATGCCAAAAAAGACCATGGCATTGTTCGATAAACTGAGATGGAACTCAATTTTCAACCTAAATTTGGGAATTTCCGATTGTTGCGATAAGGGGCAGCACTGGGTTTATTTTCCGCAACAGGAGATTAGTTTTTTCCGCGTGGGGTTTCCGCATAATTTTTCTTCGCGTTCTGTGCCTAAAGACAAGAGTTCGCTATATGTTGAAGTGGCTTATTCTAAAAAGAAGCCGATAGATAAAAATAATATAATACTACGCATCAAAAATGATCTGATAGGCGTGGGGATTCTGAAGAAGGGTGCTAAGATAGACTGTCAGGATACAAACGATATAAAGTACGGCTATCCTATTTATGATCTTAATTATAAATCAACTAGAGGTGCGATAATGAAATTTTTAGAGAAGAATGATATTGCAGTCTGCGGCCGTTACGGATCATGGCGTTATATGTCGATGGAAGATACCCTTATGGATGCGTTGAGGCTAGCAAAAACCGTAAAAGCTTAAAACGCGAGGTAAAGCAAGAGTGATTATCCTACATACTTTATTTGCAAAGCGTAATTTAATCAGGGAGCTGGTGCTTAAAGACCTGAAAATGCGTTATTCACGCTCAACCCTGGGGTTTATTTGGACGTTTTTATCTCCCTTCCTGAACGTGGCAGTTTTTTATTTAGTTTTTTCTTTGATGCTTAAAGTGAGGATAACCGAAGCGCCGTTCGTTTTTTATTTAATGAGCGCGGTATTTCCTTGGCGTTATTTTCAGGATTCTCTTATCTGTTCAACCACGAGCCTTGTGGATAATAAAAATTTAATCCGGGAATCTAATTTTCCTCACTACTTGGTTCCTTTCTCTATAGTGCTTGCAAATTTTATAATTTTTCTGCCCGCATCGTTAATACTAGTGATTACATCTTTAATCCTTAAAAGAATTACCATTTATTTGATATTTCTGCCTGTGGTTATAGCTGTCCATTCGGCGATAATTTTGGGTTTTTCGGTTATGTTATCTATATTTTATGTAAGATGGAGAGACTTAAAACATGTATTAGAAGTGGTTTTGCTCCTATTATTCTATCTGACTCCGGCATTCTATTCGCTTTCTTTGGCTAGGGATACATTCCCCCGACCTTTATTTAAGATTTTCCTCTACAGCCCCTTTACGGTTATCCTGAACTTATACAGATTTACGTTGATGAAAGGATTTAGTAATGTTATGCAAAGTTATATGGGTTTTTTCTACCTGATTTTTCTCTCTCTAATCTTTGCGTTTGTTGTTTTAATTCTGGCTGGGAAGGTATATAAAAAATATAAAAATAGTTTAAATGATTATCTTGCCTACTGATTCGAATGAAGCCATGGTTAATTTAGGGATGAATAAAGCGATTGAGTTAAAGCAGGTTAGCAAGCGGTATCCTTATTTGAAGCCGCCGGTTGGCAAGGAGAGCTACGATAAGGATGGCCTCTTGGTTTTAAGAGGAGTTTCATTAGATCTTGAACAGGGTAAAATATTGGGGATAATCGGCAGAAACGGAGCCGGTAAGACCACGCTCTTGAATATAATTACCGGAGTATTGTCTCCTAGTGAAGGAGAAGTTATTAAAAAAGGAAAAATTTTGGGGCTATTTAATCTGGGGGTCGGTTTTCAAGATGAATTAACCGGCAGGGAGAATATTTTTCTAAACGGCGCATTGTTGGGGGCTGCAAAAGAAGAAATTAATAATAAATTAAGCTCGATAGTAGATTTTTCAGAGCTGGGTGATTTTATTAATATGCCCTTAGGTAGCTATTCGCAGGGGATGCGGCTTCGCCTGGGTTTTAGTATTGTTGCTAACTTAGATTTTGACATTTTGGTAATAGATGAAGTTTTAGCGGTAGGAGATGCGCTTTTTCAGAACAAATGTTTCCAGCGGTTGACGGACTTTAGACGCGCTCATAAAACTTTGACTATAACTAGCCAAAGCATGGATTTAATTGAAAGGTTATGCGATAAAGTTGCGCTTTTAGACCACGGCTATTTATTGTTTTTCGGTGATACAGCCGAAGGAATTAATAAGTATCGTGCATTACTAAATACAGAGAAATTTTATGTTGGGCCGCAGCTCAAACCAATTACGTTCGTTGAGAACACGAAGAAGTGGGCTGATGATATCTCTGGTTGGGGAAATATGTACGGCACTAAAGAAGTCATTATTGAATCCGTTGAGTTTATAGATAAATTCGGTCGCAAGACCTCTAAGATTAAGACGGAACAACCCTTAAGGGTAAAAGTAGATTTTAATGCCCGGGAGAAAGTCAAAGACGTACATTTTGGCGTAGCTATTTTTAGGAATGACGGAGTTTATTGTTACGGCCCAAACACTTCTTTCGATGGGTGCAGTATAGCAGAAATCAATCCGGGAAAAGGATGGTTTGAGCTGAAATTAAAGTCACTTTGCCTTGCGCCCGGTGATTACCGCATATCCGTAGCAATATGGGATAAAAATGAATCTTTGGCATTTGATCATCATTATGGTTGCTATGAGTTGATAGTTACTGGTCCTGATAACAAAAAAGCCGGATTTCTAAATATGCCTTTTGAAATTAGTTGTTCCGATGTGGGATATAGATTTCTTTCATTGTTTGCAAATAAAAGAGATAAAGCCGGCATTAATCCGGATTTATTGCAAGATAAATTTGGGCAAACGCTGGATGATGATAAAAATATACGGGTAGAATACGTGAAATTTTTAGATCATAGCGAGAATAAAAAAGAGATCTTTATGACTAATGAACGCGTTAAGTGTATTATCGGGTTAGATTTTAAAAAACCAGTAAATAAAGGCTTGTATTTATGGTTTGGGATTTATAGAGATGATGGGATATATTGTCAGGGCGCAACTATATCATTAAGGGATTGCAAAAATTATAGTATTTTATTTTCAAAGTTTTCCTTGCTGCCAGGCCTCTATAGTATTTCTATAGGTATTTGGGACTCTATTGAAAGGGAATTTTTAATCTATCATCATGGGACTTGTCTGTTAAAAATGGTATTTAGCAAGCATGATCACGGCACAATTTATCTGGACCATTTATGGAGATGGGAGGTTAGTTGAAATGAAAAAGATAGCCCCTTTAGTAAGCATAGTTGTAGTAAATTATAATGGCAGGCAATATCTGAAGAAGTGTTTTAGAGCGCTCTCAAAGCTTAACTATCCAGGAAATAAGATAGAAATTTTAATGGTAGACAATTGTTCAGATGACGATTCGGTGAATCTTGTTAAAAAGAACTTTCCAAAAGTTAAAATACTGAAAAATGATATAAATAATTACGCCAGAGCTAACAATTTAGGAGCAAAAAAGGCCAAGGGGGATTTTATCGCTTTTATTAATAATGATGTACAGGTTCATAAGAATTGGCTGGTAGAGCTTATAAATGTTATGCATAGAGAAAAACGCTTAGGTATAGCTGGCGGTAAGATATTATTTATAGATGGCAGAATCCATAGTACAGGCCACGAAGAGTATCCTAATTTTTGCTGGGGAGATAGAGGTTTCAGGCATGAAGATAAAGGGCAGTATGAAAATGTAGAAGAGGTGCCGAGCTTGTGCGGCGCAGCAGTTCTTTTTAGAAAATCATGCTTAGATCAGATAGGGCTTTTTGATGAAGATTTCATTATGTACTTAGAAGATGTAGACATGTGTTTTAGATGTACTAGGGATAACTGGAAAGTTTTATATGTCCCTAAAAGTATAGCAAAGCATCATTTTCGAGGGACTAGCAGCGCTGAATCAGCTAGGTATTTTTCAGAAAGAAACAGGCTGCTATTGATTGCAAAACATTTCCCTATGCAATTAGGGGAAGCATTATATGGAAAGGGGTATTTTACGGGAGGAGAAAATAATATATATGATATCTTTCCTCTAATTTTTGCAAAATTGTTAAAGTCTCAAAGGATAGATGCTATAAAAGCAAACCTGCCGGTTATTTTCAAGAATTTTAAGAATATCTCTGTTCTAGAAAAAAGTATGCTAATGGATAAAATTGATGAATTTAACAATAGCATTACTCAAAATAAAGCCCTGATAGCCGAGCTTAGCCGCACAAATGCCCAACTTCACGAGCAAGCCCAAAGAGTTACAAAGGATATAGAGCTTAAAGACGCGCTACTGCGAGAAAAAGAAGCATCCCAAGCCGAGCTTAGCCGCACAAATGCCCAACTTCACGAGCAAGCCCAAAGAGT
>JBDRLC010000013.1:0-2158 GCA_043813305.1 Candidatus Omnitrophota bacterium
GAATAGGTACCAGAATGTGGATTGGTTTTCTAGTTCTGGCACTTGGAATACTTCTCCTATGCTTAGAGGATTTGTCGGCGGCATGGTTAAAGGGGGTATGCTTGGCGGCTCCCAGATCATAGCCAGCGATTTTATAAAGCACACCAATTGGTATAATCCAAATGATCAGAATAGCCTTTTAATTGCTAATCAGGCTGCTTCTTTGTTGGGCGGCGCGCTGGGAACCACTGCTTTTAATCTCGTGATGGCCGGAGCAGGGTTTAATCTTGAGATGAAAATTCCTCGGCACTTAAAAGATATAATCGAAGGTAAGGATATGTCGGTACAAAGAGAATTGAACGCATTAACTGCTTCTACAATGTTGACGGTAGATGAGATGGATTCTTTTACGAGAACTCTGAGTGGCTCAGTTTCTTTTTCTCCGGACGGCTGGCTTCAGTCCCTGAAAGCTTCTGCTTATACTATTCTTCCTGGTTTTTTAGATAGCGCTATTAGCTTGACTGTTGAGCGTTACTTAGGGCAAAACGCTTATTCCAGCAGCTTAGGTAAATTTGTCGGCGGTAGTTTAAGCAATGCCTTTGGGCAGTTGCTTACTCAGGATAACTTACGCTGGGAAGATTATGCTAAAGGAATCGGAACAGGGGTATTAGACAGCGCAGTAAAAGCAGCTTTGTCCTACGGCCTTTCTTCTATCGGCGGCGAATTTGATAAAACAACCGAGCTCAATAGATTGGGATTATCTAAATTCCAGATGGCAGCTTTGAATTTTATGGGTACAGCTGCGGTTGGCTCTATGGTTGGATTAGGTTCAGTTAACGATTACCTGGGTAATTTTGGGAATAATCTTGGCTCTATGGGAGGAACTGCCTCATTTTACTCTAAAGGCGCTGGCGGATGGACGGAAACGCAGTATATCCAAAAGATGGCTGAATTCAACGGTATTTCCGGGCTTCCTTTGAATGTTGATTTCGCGATGCATTCTGCTGGTATGAATAGCTGGGGAGAGTTTAGAGACGCCGGCGGATTAGGTAAAATACTGCCTTCTTTCGCCAATTCCCTGGTCAGGAATGCTGCGTCAACCCTGCATCAGTCGGCGGTGGATAATTTAGCCCAAATGACCAGTTATGCGGCCAGTTATGTGTGGAATGGGGGGTATCATCCTCAATACAACGAAAGAAACGAACTAATAGGTTATATGAAAGGAAATAATTTCTATGATACTGATAAGTTTTTAAAACAATCTACGCACCTAAACACTGACGGAAATACCGCAGTGTATAGCTACGATGATGAAGGATATGTTATCCAGTCTGCGCTCTATAAAGGTCAGGTTACTCTGTCTTCGCTCTATGGTAAAGATAAAAATAACCCGCTCTCTACACTTATAGTCCAGGGCGAAAATACCTTTTTTACTGAAGGCCATAAGACAACCGTGACAGATGCCTCAGGCGCATTAAAGCAAACTTGGCACCAGAATACTAACGGAAATACAGTGGTGTTTAATTATGGTCACGATGACGAATATGGGACTATTGTCACCCAGTCCGCGCTCTATGGTATAGATAAAAATAATCCGCTATCTACAATCCAAGGTGGAAACATCTATAGGCCTGATAATAGAATCCCTGGCGGAGGCGGCATGACTCAGGAAGACGCAACGGGTAAAATTATCGGTATCGGTAAGACCGATGCTAATGGTAGAACGCCTTTTTATAAGCCAGAAGGAGACGAATTTAAATTAATCGGCTCTCAAATTAAGCACGTAAACATTGACGGGAATACTGAAGAGTTTAACTACGATGATAAGAATGATTTTACCCATTCTCAGCTTTTCGGTAAAGATGGCAAACTCATTTCTACAATCCAAGATAAATATATCTATAGGCCGGATAATAGAGTTCCTGGTGAAGGCGGCATGACCCGGGAAGATATAATGGGTAATCGTATCGGTATCGGTAAGACTGATGATCAGGGCAGGACCCACTTTTATACAGGGGATACCTTTGAATTAACCGGCTATCAAAAGGGCGATCAGTTCTTTGCCGTAGATAGAGAAACTCCAGCTAAAGAAACTCTTAAACTTAAGCAATCTGTCCAAAGATTCGATGACGGCACTTCATTGGTGAACATATATGACAACAAAGGTAATTTAAGTCAG
>JBDRLC010000014.1:0-4087 GCA_043813305.1 Candidatus Omnitrophota bacterium
AATTCTAGGGACAGTCCCTGCCTGTCCGGCAGGCAGGCCTCTTGGGGAAACCTTCTTACCGATTCCCTGCGGGGACAGTCCCCTTTCCCTCCGCTTCTCTCGGGACTTCCGTTGGTCGCGGGGACAGTCCCTTTAGAGATAGCGGTATAGGTAACCCGGGATATGATACTGAATATTAGTCAAGACATAGCCTAAGATTTTTGCCTGAGCCTGCTTGAGCATCCCTTCGCCATGCTCGACTACGCCTTTCTGGGTCCGACAGGCCTTGATCACCATGACCACTCCATCGGTTTGCGCACCCAGAAGCCCTGCGTCTGTTACGGGAATAATCGGCGGAGTATCAAAGATTATAAAATCATATTTAGAGCGAAGCAAAGCAATAAGATTCTTTATTCTTACTGATCCTAAGATTTCCGCCGGATTTTCAGGGATGCTTCCGGCAGGCAGAATCGTAAGATTATCTATACCGATATTAATCAAGGCATCATCTATCTTAGAACCATTAGAGATCAAATTAGATAGCCCTATTTCGTTTTTAAACCCTAGGTATCTGCTGATCTTGGCCCGGCGTAGATCTGCGTCAATCAGAAGAATCTTCTTCTTATTTAAATCGCGCGCCATCGATATCGCCAGGTTTATAGCTGTAATTGTTTTACCTTCAGAGTGTGTCGAACTGGTAATGGTAATCGCTTTAATCAGCTTATTTGATTTGATCGACAGGAGATTCGTACGCAGAGCCCTATATTGCTCTGTAATCGGAGACCTCGGTTCATAGAATGCTACTATACGCGGGTCGATCTTTGAATCAACCGTTTTCTTAGCGACAAACTGATAATTTACGTCCTCCCCTTTATCTATCTTCTCTAATCTGTTCAGTCTTTCCTGAGCTGCCTTCTTTAGTGCTTCTGTAATCTTACCCATCTTCTTCTCCTTTGATTAATTTTACTCCGAAAAATCTAAATCCCTCTCTTTTATTGAATCCCGAATCATCTTTTCATTTATCTTTTTCGCATCGCAAATATATCCAGAGAGCAGAGCACTATCACAGACAAGGTTAATGATCCTAGGAATACCCCCGGAATGAGCGTGGATCAAATCAACGGCACTGCGCTCAAATAAACCAGCAGATCCGTTGGAACTGACGAGCTTTATACGGTGTGCGATGTATTCATCGGTCTCACTCTTTGTAAGAGCGTTGAGATGATAGTAAACCGCGATTCTCTGCTTGAACTGCTCTAAATTTATATTATCTAATTTTTTTCTTAATTGCGGCTGGCCCAAAAGGATAATCTGGATGAGTTTTTCTCTTTCGGTCTCAAGATTAGAGAGCATTCTTACCTCTTCTAAAACCTTGGGCGCTAAATTCTGTGCCTCATCAATAATCAAAACTACGTTTATATCATCAGCAAGCTGCCTGATCAGCCATTGATTCAGTTTAGATAAAAGTTTTTGTTTAGTGCCGCCCTTATATTCAATCTCAAATTCCTCAAGAATCTCACTAATCAATTCTTTAGGAGTAAGGTGAGTATTGGTGATTAACGCAACTTTAGTGTTTAATTCTAACCTATTCAGTAAAGTGCGGCAAATAGTGGTTTTACCTGCCCCGATCTCACCGGTAATCACCACAAACCCTCTTCTTTCATTAACCGCATAGAGCAGGCTGTTTAAAGCCTCAGTGTGCTTTGCGCTGGGAAAAAAGAATCTTGAGTCTGGGGTGACATTAAAAGGTTTCTCGGTAAAACCATAGAATTTCTCGTACATAACCTACTCCTATTTTTATTTCCTGATCATCGAAATAAGCATTGATAAGATTATCAATAAAAACGATACTACTAGGGAAACGGTGACAAGGGTTATCCGCCTATTCTTCTCTTTATCTATTTCTCTTTGGGTAGTAACGCGGGATATCGCACCTAACACAGGCGCATTCAATTCCTGTTTTGCATCTTCGATATCGAGAAACGACCGGTCAAGAAACTCCCGGCTAAAAACAAGGCTGGTACCGGCAAAACCACCAAGCATTAAACCCAGAAATATTACCTTTATTCTGTTGGGCTGCGTAGGTTTTAAGGGCAGCCTGGCGGGATCAATAATCGTATAGCGGGTTCCTTCTTTGGAAACCTCAAGACGCTGGGTAATCTTTGCCGTCTCTAGCCTCTCAAGCAGCATCTGGTATATTCTTTCATTAACATCTATATCCCTTGCATTTGAAGTACCGACCTTATCCATCAAAAGCAATTTATAGATCGCATCGCTGGAGTCCTGAGGAGGCTGTCTGGTAATATTTGAAGGGATGGTAAGGGCACGTGTTTCAGTTTCGATTATTCTATCTAACTGCGTCTTTAAAGCTTTGCGTGCTGATTCACTAACCGGCTCTCCGGAAACAGCAATATCAAATTCTCCGGATTTAAGATCCGCCTTGGCACTATCAAGTCTCTGTCTTAGTTCGATAACGACCGGGTGTTGTTCGGTTGAATCTATTAATAGATTTTTTAACTGATCCTCAAGATCAGAGATTTCAGATTCCTTAATTTTTCTCTTATAGATTACAAGCTGCTCTTGAATGAAGTCTATAGCAACGTCCGTTTCTCTGGTTTGAGACTCCATGTTCCTCGATACCAGTATATCAGTCAGTGTCTCAGCGACCAACTGAGTCTGCTGCGGATCACCTCCAACATAAGAAATCACAATTACGTTCCATTGTTTCATGCGGACTGATATATTATCTCTTAAATCTTCAATAAACCCTTCAAAGTCTACCTGCGTCTTGATATTTTTTGCCAAATCAAGCCTACTAGTCAATTCAACCAGGCTATTCCACCCTAAGAGCACCTCTCTGATACTATCCATCCTCTGCGAAGCGGCAGTAGATATTGCTAAGTTCTGAATCAAAGGGTTGATTATCTTCTCTTCTTCCACCATGATAGTAGTAGAAGACTCATAAAGCGGTGGCAACAAAAAACAGGCCATAATACTTATCACCAGACATACGAAAATCGGCGAAGCAAAGAGCCATTTTCTGCGAAAGAACACCCTTAAATATTCGAGTGGATTACGAAATTTTGAAACTTCTTGATTTTCCATATTCTCCTCTTTCTTTATTTAATTTAACGATTAACGCGCACGTAATGAATCAGTAGCGTCCAATCCGGTTGCGGCACCCTCAGGAAGGGAAGCACCTGCGCCTACCATTGAAGCAGCCGGATTAATCACCCTAATAATCTTTCCCATCACAGTAGACGGAACATAGAGAACATCTCCTGGATGCATATTAATGTTTTTGTTAAGATTTCCGCCGTAAAGTATATTGTAAATATTTACTTTTCTGGTCTTTGGCCTACCTTTATAGCTTGGAGTAATCAGCTTGCATTTACGCATTGCAGCAAAGGAAGTCGGTAACCCGGCTGCAAATACTGCCTCCCTAACAGGAATGCTTTCAGAACGCATAAAATATTTACCGGGAGAGCCCACTTCACCAAGAACATAAAAAACCTTACTTCTATATTCCATAATCGTAACCGTTACTGCCGGAGACTTAAGGTAAACTAAGAGAGCATCGCTGATCTTTTCTTCCAATTCCGCTTTTGTCAAACCTATCACATCCATATCTCCGACAAATTTATACTGAAGCTTACCTGATTGATTAATCGGAAAAGCACCGCTAAATTCAGGATGGCGCATCACTTCGATCTCTACCACATCATCCGGGCCTAGGGTATATGTCAGGGGGTCAAATCCGGAGGTATCTGCTGTGCTACTTGCAAGCGAGGTTTGGACGGCCGGAATCTGAATCTCAAGACCCTGGTCAGTCTCTACTACCCGGGCTTCTATTTGTCCGGCTCTACGCGCATCTTGTGATTCTGCCCTTTGCGGTTCTTCCCCTTGCGCCATAACGTCTAGGCGAAATGCAAATAATATTGCACCTAATAACATTAATTTCAATAATATTTTCATCTTACTCCTCCCCTTCCATAATAATAATAGTTTCTTTAAAGCTCTTTAATGTTTTCAGGTCATCCTTATCATAAACCCGCCAGCCGCGCCAATCCCTTTTGGCAGGCTTTACCTTCTTGGACTTCTCCCAGCG
>JBDRLC010000015.1:0-3259 GCA_043813305.1 Candidatus Omnitrophota bacterium
TTCTAAACGGGAAGATATCTTAAACCGGGCATACAAGGAAGTTCCCACAGTAAAAAATCCCCAACAGACGCTTCCGCAAGTTGAGACAGAGGATTCCGGACATAAACTTGATTTATCCGGTTTTCATGATTCAGTAAAGGCTTTAGATCAAGTAATAGAAGTGGATTATTACATTCCCGGATGCCCTCCTACGCCCGATTTAATAAAAAATGCCGTGATGGCAATTTTAGAAGGCAAACTCCCTGAAAAAGGCAGTGTCCTGGCAGAAAAGAAAGCACTTTGCGATAGCTGTTCGCGTAAAGATTCCAAACCAGAAAAAACCAAGATAACTGAATTCAAACGAGTTTATGAGATAGAGTGGGATGCCAAAAGTGTTTCCTGGATCAGGGGATTATTTGCCTGGGGCCGGCAACCAGAGGCGGGTGCGGCGAAAGATGCATAAAGGCGAATATGCCCTGCCGGGGTTGTTTCGGGCCAACAGATAATGTTAAAGACTACGGAGCGAAATCTTTATCAGCCCTTGCATCCATAATTGATTCAAATGACGAAGAAGAATTAAAAAAAATTGTAGATTCAATCCCTGATTCAGCCGGACTATTTTACAGGTATAGCCTGGCCTCTTCGCTATTACAGGGTAAAATAAAAAAGAAATAAAATGGGAAAACGCATTACCATTGATCCGATTACCAGATTAGAAGGCCACGGAAAGATTGATATTTTTCTCAATGATAATGGCGATGTAGAGCGGGCCTATCTTCAAGTACCGGAATTTAGGGGATTTGAAAAGTTCTGCGAAGGAAGGGCAGCAGAAGAGATGCCTGCGCTTACCCAGAAGATCTGCGGGGTTTGTCCTACAGCCCACCATACTGCCTCAAGTAAAGCGCTGGATGCTTTGTTTAATGTAGAACCGCCACCCGCAGCAAAAAAGATTAGAGAACTGATGTATAATGCGTTTATGTTCGAGGACCACCTCTTACACTTTTATGTTTTAGGCGGGCCGGATTTTGTGGTTGGGCCGGATGCGCCTGCCGCAGAAAGAAATATCTTAGGGGTGATAGCTAAGGTTGGCCTTGATATCGGTAAAAAGGTTATTGAGATGAGAAACCGGATACGCGGCGTAAATGCCACTATAAGCGGCAGTTCTCTCTATCCTGTTTGCGGGCTTCCCGGCGGAATCTCCAAGGGCATAACAGAGGAAGAGAGAGATAAAATAAAGGAATCGATAAAAGATACAGTAGAATTTGCCAGGTTTAGTTTAAAGATATTTGATGATCTAGTGCTCAAAAATAAAAAATATCTTGATTTAATAATCGGCGATGTCTATCGTCATCAGACTTATTATATGGGCTTGGTGGATGAGGCGAATAAAGTTAATTTTTATGACGGGAAAATCAGAGTGGTTGACCCAGAGGGAAAGGAATTTATAAAATTTGAGGCAAAAGAGTATCTAAATCATTTGGAGGAACGTGTTGAGCCGTGGAGTTATCTAAAAATTTTATACTTAAAGAATGTCGGATGGAAGGGATTTATCGACGGAAAAGATAGCGGAATCTACCGGGTTGCTCCTTTGGCACGCTTGAATGCTTCAGAGGGAATGGCTACTCCACAAGCCCAGGCAGAATATGAACGGATGTTTGATGCTTTAGGAGGTAAACCTAGCCATAACACCTTAGCTTATCATTGGGCAAGGTTAGTGGAAGTTTTATACGCCGCAGAAAGGATGAATGAGCTAATCGATGATCCGGAAATCACCAGCAAAAAAATAAGAAACATCCCTGCTCAAACACCTAAAGAAGGAGTAGGTGTTTGCGAAGCTCCCCGGGGTACGCTTTTCCACCATTATAAAACCGATGATAAGGCAATATTACAGAAGGTAAATCTTTTAGTGGCTACCCAGAATAATGCCGCGGCAATATGTATGTCTATTGAAAAAGCTGCCAGCAAACTTATTAAGGGTAATCAGGTCTCTGAGGGCATACTTAATATGGTAGAGATGGCCTTTCGCGCGTATGATCCGTGTATGGCCTGCGCTACCCATAGTCTGCCGGGTGAGACTCCCTTGATTGTAAGTATTTATGATAAGCATAAAAAGTTGATAAAGGAGATAAAAAGAGATTGAACGATAGACCGAAGACTTTAATCTTAGGAATGGGCAATACCATACGTGGTGATGACGCAGTGGGTATTGAGGTAGTGAGGAGATTAAGAGAAAAGATAAATCTTCAAGATCTACATATAAAAGAAACCGAGGAGGCAGGATTTAATTTATTAGATTTTATCGTGGGTTATGAAAAAATTATAATTGTAGATTCCATAAAGACTTCAACTGGTCAGGCAGGTGATATTTATCGATTCACACAAAAAGACTTCAAATTATCCCTTAATTCACAATTTTCTCATGGCGCAGGAATAGCCATGGTTTTTGCCTGGGCGCAAAAATTGAAACTCCCAACACCTAGAGAGATAATCTTTTATGCCATAGAGATAGAGAAGGCAGATGTCTTTGGCGAAGGGCTTACCAAAAGAATAGAAGAAGTTATTATTCCTAAAGTAGCAGGCTTAATTGAGGAAGAGCTCGGCAGTTGTGTAGATGCAGGAGCCTGTGCTTAATAAAAATAAGAGGTGAATGTAGAAAGGAGAAGGAAGAATGGCAGCAGTACAGACATTGGATACACTGGGGCTTAAATGTCCACAGCCTGTTTTAAAGATAGCAGCAAGATCTCCAGATATGGCAGCCGGGGATATCCTGGAGGTACTTGGTGATTGCCCTACCTTTGAAAAAGATATCCGGCTCTGGTGCGATAGGATGAAGAAGGTTGTGCTAGCGGTCAAGGATGAAGGCGCTGGCAAATTAAGAATACAGATACAGTTCTAAAAAAATATTAAGAAACACAAAATAAGATTTAGTATAATATTCGAGAATTGTAGATTGTAAGTAGTTGATTTTCCGAGGTACTATTTACCTTTACTATTTACGAGTCAAGATTCAGGAAAATAGAGGGGGCAAAATAATGTGGACTATTGGAAAGAAGTTAGGTGTGGGGTTTGCCATATTGTGTTTGGCGATAGGGGTTATGGCTGCGTTTTTAGTTTCAGAAACACTCAAAACGCAAAAGGCAATGAGTCAACTAGAACAGACGCTTGAAATTCGAGCTAAGTTAAGCAGGGCAAGGATTGAACATCTGAATTGGGTAGTAGAGTTAGATAGGCAGATTATATTAGGCAAGGAGTTTAAGCAAGAGTTAGACCCAGCTCAATG
>JBDRLC010000016.1:0-15329 GCA_043813305.1 Candidatus Omnitrophota bacterium
AATCTATTTCCTAAAGATTGCTTCGGTTTTTTGAAAAACTATTATTTAGCGGGTGACGAGGCATGTTTCTCTCGGCAGCCACTAGATATAATTGATAAAAATGAACCTGTCGGTTTTCGAGCGAATGTCGATTTTAGCCAAAGCACGCTTGAGTATTTTCGGGAATCCCAAGGCCTCACCAGAGGTGAGGCAATCTTGGGATGGCGATGCTGTTTGAGCGATTTTTGCCAGAAGCAAAAAGCGCGAGTTCAGCAGTCACCGAAAATACGAAAGACCTTTGGCGGCCTCGCCGCAGGCGGGGCAAAATCGACGCTGAGCGAAAAACCCGACAGATTTATTTACTATGGTGCGAGAATTTCAGTGCGCGGAGCGAAACCGAAAAGACCCTTTGGGAGAAATAACATGAGGACATTTATTGCTATTGAGCTGCCGAAAGAGATTAAGCAAGAGCTGGCGAAGGTGCAAGAGCAGTTAAAGGCTAGCGGAGCGGATGTAAAGTGGGTTAAGCCGGAAAATATCCATTTGACCCTGAAATTCCTGGGAGAGATTGACGAAACAAAACTTGAGCAGATAGATCAAATACTCCAGGAAGTCACAAAAAATCAAAGTGCTTTCCAAGCCAGCATTTCTTCTCTCGGCGCATTCCCTAAGCTACACTATCCTAGAGTAATCTGGGTGGGGATTGATAAGGGAGATGAAGAAATTAAAAAGTTAGCCGAAGATCTGGAAGAAAGACTCGCCAGAATCGGTATCCCCAAAGAAAAGAGGGATTTCTCAACCCACATTACAATCGGCAGGGTACGTTCGCCTAATAAACGTGAACAGCTTGTTCAGTCTCTGAATAAATTAAGTAATGTTTTTACGGGAAGGTACTTAGGATGGGAGGTTACAAAAATCACACTTTTTAAGAGCACGCTTACGCCAAAAGGCCCTCTCTACGAAGCCTTAAAAGAAACAACCCTCACAACCACCTGAAGAATAATATTGGTATAAATCCCTGCCACAATATCATCGCTCATCACACCCAGGCCTGCTTTTAAACTCTGGAGCCTGCCTGCCGGATACGGCTTCAAGATATCAAGTATGCGAAATATTAAAAAAGCGGCAATCACCAACCGGATATCGTAAGGTAAAAACAAAAGACTCAGGAGCATACCGCTGACTTCATCTATAACGATACATTTATGGTCTTTGGCCTTAAATATTTTCTCCGCTTCTCCGGAGAATAAAAATCCAAAAAAGATTGTCAATCCGGTAACTAAACCATAGACAGCACTGTTATCTTTAAATAGATAAAATAATAAAATCCCGCCCAGGCTCCCAAAAGTACCGGGCACCCACGGCAGATATCCGAGATAAAAAAAAGTACTTATTATTTTAGTGAATTGCCGGCGAAGATCCATTGATTAAACGGTTAGAACCTGGCAATTATCTTGCGGTTCTCCCAAAGATAAGCTATGCCTGAATAGAGAGTAAGTCCAACGGTAAACAACATTAGTATGTATATGCCTTGACGGAATATCTTCTCCCAGGAGGGATTCCAGGTAAAATAGGCAAGCATTACTTCTTTTGTGACAATAAAACCTAGAATAGAGAAGATGACCGCCATCTGCGAAAAAGTTTTATGTTTTCCGGCTCTGGCAGCTGATAACACCTTTCCTTTATTAAGCGCGAATAATCTTAGCGATGTAATCAGTATCTCGCGGGAAACGATGATTACGAACATCCAGGCATCGATTAGTTGCATCTGAACAAAAGCAGCAAAGGCCGCCACGACTAAAATCTTATCTGCGATCGGATCCATCAACCTTCCGAAATCTGTAACCATATTCTTCTTCTGGGCAATCATCCCGTCAAGAAAATCAGATAAAGCAGCAAAGACGAAAATAGCCAAACTTGTAATCTTTGCCCAGGGCCCATGAACAAATAGAAAAAACATAAATACGAACGTTAGGACAATCCTTGATACAGTTATTTTATTGGCGATGTTCATCCCGTTAGAAATACTCCTTTATTCATCATTCATTACAAATTTCTAACGGGATTCATCCGTTAGAAACTCCTCTCTTGAATCCCGAATATGTTTCTAACGGGATTCATCTATTAATTGCCTCCCCTACTAGGTCATATTCTAAAGTATCATTTATTTTTACTTTTACGATATCCCCGGCCTTCAACTTCTGTTTTGAACGCACATAGACCAGGCCGTCTACTTCCGGGGCATCATATTGAGTACGGCCCAGATATGAACCGTTTTTTGCCTGATCAATCAGCACATCGATACTCTGTGCGATCATCTTCTTGTTGATCTCGCTTGATATTCCCCTTTGAAGAGACATAATCGCATTAAAGCGTTCTATTTTTGTTTTTTCGGGAAGCTGATTTTTAAAATCATAAGCAGAGGTATTCTCTTCTCTGGAATAGATAAATACCCCCAGCCTTTCAAATTTCACCTCTTGTAAAAATCTCAACAACTCCTTAAACTCCTTCTCTGTCTCCGAAGGAAACCCTGCGATGATAGAAGTACGCAAAGCCACATTGGGAATCAATCTTCTGATCTTCCTAATCAACCTGATAATCTCTTCCTTTTTTGTATCCCGGTTCATTAATCGTAATATGCGTTGGTTTATATGCTGTATAGGCAAATCGATATATTTACAAAGTTTCGCTTCTGTTTTAATCAACTCTAGTAGTCCGTCACTGATACGGCTGGGATACAAATAAAGAAGCCTAATCCATTCGATATGAGTAGCTTTTTTGAGTATCTCCCTTAGGAGCGAAGATAGCCGGGGCCGATTATATAGATCCATGCCAAAACCCGTGATATCCTGACCGATGATGTTTAATTCCGCTATCCCCTTCTTACTAAATTCCTCAACTTTCCTAAGAACCGAATCTATATCCAGGCTTTGAAACCTGCCTTTTATTTTAGGTATAATACAGAAACTACAATTGTTTACGCAGCTTTCGCAAATCTTGAGGTAAGCAAAATGGGCGGGCGTTAAAGAATATCTTCTGCTTTCATGGTTAAGAGAAACCCTGCCTACAAAGGCGTCGACCTCAGGAAGTTCCTTGCTTAATTGCTCTTTATAACGCTGGCTCAAACATCCATAGACTATTACTTTCTCTAATCTCCCTTCTTTCTTCAATTCCAATAAGTCAAATATAGCATCGATTGATTCTTTCTTAGCGTCCTCTATAAAAGCACAGGTATTAATGATTCCGATATCAGCTTTATTTATATCTACCACGGGATAACCCTTGGCATTTATTCTCCCTAATATACTCTCGGAATCTACAAGATTACGCGGACAACCTAAACTTAATATCCCGACCTTCTTTATAGCTTTCATCTGCCTATCTTCAAACCTTCTTTGGTAATCAGTAAATTTTTTATTACTTGGCCGCGTCGGCCTAGATTCTTAAAGAGCTCTCCGTTAACCTCAAGCTCCACCCCCCCGGCATTCCCCAAAGAAAGCTCTATTTTTTTCTTTGCCTGCCAGCTTTCATCTACCCCTTTCTCTAGTACCCTCTGGAAAACGACCTTTCCATCGACTTTTACTGACATCCAGCAATTCTGCCGGGCCATCACCACCAATTGTATTCCGCTGGATAACGGCACTTCTGGTTTAATCTCTTCTCTCTGAGGTTGAGGTCTCGCAACCGCAACCACCTCTGTCTTTTTGGCCAGATGCGCTCTTTTTCTAGAAGATATAAACTTGCCTAGATAAAATAAGACTACCCATATGATTAGAGCGAAAAAAGCGGATCTGAATAATTTCTTTAACTTTTCGGAAGGTTTAAAGGTGAATAATTTTACGCAGGCAGACTTCAATAAACTGGCAGATTTTTTCGGTTTTTCCCTTATTTCCCGTGAAGCTAAAGCTGCCCCGAAGGATTCAGCCTGTAGATCTTTATAACCAGAAATATATTCACCGGGGTCTACTCCTAAATACTTACAATAGATTTTTAAAAACCCCTTCAAATACACAGGGGAGAGGTTTGTAAAACTATCTCCTTCAATATCCTTTAAGACGTTTGCGTTGATCTTGGTAGCTCTCTGTAGATCTTCAAGAGTGATACCTTTCTCAAGGCGCATCTTCTTCAGTCGCGCACCCACTGGCTCCATAATCAAGACTCCTGCTCTCTACCCTGGCCCAAATCTTTCTTTAACCATTCTTCTCTATCGACTAAGATTCTTCGAGGCTTACTGCCTTCAAAATTACCAATTAAGCCATCCTGCTCCATGGCATCAATAATCCTCGCCGCGCGGGTATACCCTAAGCGCATACGTCTCTGCAGTATTGATACCGAAGCCTGGTTCCCCTCCATAATCACTTTGACTGCCTGATCATAAAGCTCGTCTTTATCCTGACTTCCCAAGCTAGACTTTTGCTGAACCTGGAGGATCTCCTCGTCATATATCGGCTCTGATTGCTCTTTAACGAATCCAACTACCTTTTTAATCTCTCTGTCGCTTACTAAACAACCCTGAATACGGATCGGTTTGGCTTCTCCGGGCCTTAATAATAACATATCTCCTTTACCCAAAAGTTTATCCGCCCCATTCATATCTAAAACCGTACGTGAATCTACTTTAGATGCTACCTTAAAAGATATGCGAGCCGGCAAGTTCGCCTTGATTACCCCGGTAATCACATCAACCGAAGGCCTCTGCGTAGCTAAGATTAAATGTATTCCTACGGCGCGAGAAAGCTGGGCTAAACGCGTAACCGCATTTTCTATCTGATCCGGAGCTACACTCATCAAATCAGCGAACTCATCTATAATTACAACAATATACGGTATTTTCTCTTGTTTTTCGTTATAAGCCCGAATATTCCTTACCCCTACCTTGGCTAAGAGTCGGTAGCGCTCTTCCATCTCGTTAATTACCCATTTAAGCGCGGAAGATGCCTTCTTGGCATCAGTAACCACAGGACATAAGAGGTGCGGCAGGCCGTTAAAGTGCATCAATTCTACCATCTTGGGATCCACCATCACAAATTTTAAATCATTAGGGCTTGCTTTAAAGATCAGTGAAAGAATCAGGGCATTCACGCATACTGTCTTACCTGAACCGGTTGTACCGGCAATCAAAAGATGGGGCATGTCATCAAGATCTGCCACCATAGGCGTACCGGAAATATCTTTACCCAGTGAGAGGGTTAAAAGAGACTCTGCGTTTTGATAGGCGCTTGAGGCCAGCACCTCTTTAAGATATACAAAATTACTCTCGGTGTTAGGAACCTCAATTCCAACCCTGCCTTTCCCGGGAATAGGCGCAATAATCCTCACTGACTGTGCCTTCATCGCCAAGGCAATATCATCACTCAAGGCCACAATCCGATTTAATTTTACCCCCGGTGCAGGTTCAAGTTCATAACGGGTGATCACCGGCCCGCGTTCAATATCAGTAACTTTTGCCTGAATTCCGAAATCATCCAAGGTTTCCTCCAAGATTCTGGCATTAGCTTCCAGGCTTCCCTTTACTTGCTTGGTTTCAAGAGACGGAGGCAGATCCAATAAATCTAAAGAGGGCAGGTTATAATCGCCTATCTTCTGTTCCTCTATTTTTATCTCAGGCTGATTATCTTTAGGTTTTGATTTTATCTGAATCTTCGGTTTGCCAGATACAATACTACCAGGGAGAACTGTCTTTAGCTTGGAAGGTGGCATGTCTTTCTGTTTACTGCCGGGATAAATCTTTTCGTAAACTGCGGGCTTAAGTTTTACTATCTTTTTCCTCATGGTTAAACCCACAAGAGAACTCCCAAAAGACTTGGCCCGATTTAGAAGATTTAAGAATAAGGAGGAAATCAATATCTCTGTGACCAACGCTAGAGAAAGAATAATAAATGTAATGAATATGATAAAACCGCCTATCCTGCCAAAATAAGAACTGATGAAATTAGAGGTAGCAGAACCTAAGAATCCTGCCCGGTAAAATCTAACATACTCATTCTGTAAGTTAAACATACCGATAAAAGAACTTACCGATATGAATAAAATCAGAATGCCTAAAATCCGAGGTAGGCTTAGGTAAAGACCCTGTTGTCTGAAGAACTTTATACCTAATAGTAAGATTAGTAGCGGGGCAAGAAAACTGGCGGGCCGACCGATAAGAAATACAATTATGTGACCAAGGTATGCTCCGAATATGCCTAAAAGATTTTTGGTAGGCACATTTGGTAAAGATGTATAAAAAGAAAGATCTAGGCGATCAAATCGCAGTAGGCTCAACATTGCCATCAGTCCGATGGCAATTAAAACTACTCCCTTTACCTCATTTAATCTTCTTTCTCTCAACTCTAAATTTATTCTTCAACTTGCCCCGTTAGAGAATCATACTTACCTAAGAATCAGTATTCTCTAACGGGACTTGCTTCTTACTTAACTTTATCCTGCCTAATTCATCTATACCGATGACTTTAACTTTAAATTCATCACCTACCTTAACTACATCCTCAACCTTCTTTACAAAAGTCTCGGAAAGCTCTGAAACATGAACTAAGCCTTCTTTACCCGGAGCGATCTCACAGAATGCTCCGAAATTTGTAACCCGCTTTACCTTGCCTGAATATATACGATTAACCTCTACATCATCGGTTATCGCCTTAATCATCGCAATCGCTGCATCCGATTTTTTAGGATCATTGGAGGATACGAAGACACTGCCGTCATCTTGTATATCAATCTTGGCTTCTGTCTGGGCGATTATTTTCTTAATCGTCTTTCCTCCCGGACCAATTAACCCACCGATCTTCTCCGGATTGACCTTAATAATATCTATACGAGGAGCATATGCTGAAAGTTCTTCACGCGGCCCTGCCAATGCCGCACTGATTTTATCTAATATAAAAAGTCTGCCTTCTTTTGCCTGCAGTAAACAATTATCCAATAAATCTAAATCTACCCCATCTATCTTTAAGTCCATCTGTACGGCTGTAATACCATTCTTTGTCCCTGCGACTTTAAAGTCCATATCCCCGAAATGATCTTCTAGCCCGCTGATATCCGTTAGAATCACCGCCTTATTATCCTCTTTTATCAATCCTAATGCTACTCCTCCTACCGCATCCTTTATCGGCACGCCCGCATCCATTAATGAGAGCGTAGCCGCACAGACTGTAGCCATACTCGAGGAACCGTTTGACTCTAATATTTCCGAAACTACTCTTATTGTATAAGGAAACTTCTCTTTCGATGGCATAATCGCCATAAGCGCTCTTTCAGCTAAGGCGCCATGGCCGATCTCGCGACGTCCGGGGCCCCTCATTGGCCTGGTTTCGCCTACGCTAAAAGGAGGAAAACTATAATGCAACATAAAGGATTTAGATTTTTCACCCTCTAGGGCCTCAATCATCTGTTCATCTTCACCTGTGCCTAAAGTAGTCACTGCCAAACTCTGTGTTGAGCCGCGAGTAAAGATACCTGAACCATGGGTACGCGGCAATGCCGCAACCTCACAAGTAATCGGACGTATATCTTTAAATCCTCTTTTATCAAGACGTGTGTTTTCATTTAAAATTTTAGCCCTTACTTGTTTCTTCTCAATTTCGTGCAAGGCGGCCTTTATATCGGCCGCTTCGTGGCCATCAGGGGAAAGTTTCTCCTCTAAATCCTTGGATAATAAAGCTACCTCTTCCTCTCGCTCTTCCCTACTGGCTAATTTGTAGACTTCTGATAATCTTTCCCTGGATAACTCTTCGACTTTTTGCTCTAAATCCGGATCGATTTTTTTATATTGCACTTCGAGCTTTTTCTTGCCGATCTTCTTCTGAAATTGTTCTTGCAGGCTAATTAATACTTTAAGATTATTGAATCCGAATTTTACCGCTTCCAAAAATACTGATTCTTCTATCTCTTTGGCCTTGCATTCAAGCATAACCACGCCCTTTGAATTCGCTACCACCACTACGTCTAAATCAGAGTTGTCTAGTTCTGAATATGTCGGGTTAAGGATAAATTGGTTATTTACTTTGGCTACCCGGCATGCGGCTAGAGGCCCATTAAAGGGGATGTCGGATATTGATAATGCCGCAGATGCTCCGATTACCGATAATATATCCGGATCATTATCTCCGTCACTGGAGAGGACAATTGCTATAACTTGAATGTCATTAAGTAGGCCCTTGGGGAACAAGGGGCGTATCGGACGATCGACTAGGCGAGCGGCTAAAATCTCACTTTCCGATGGCCTACCCTCTCTCTTGAAAAAACCTCCCGGTATCCTACCGGCTGCATAGGTCTTTTCTTGATATTCAACGGTCAGAGGGAAAAAACCCAGGCCTTCCCTGACCTCTCGAGACATACAGGCCGTAACCAGAACTACGGTTCCCCCATACTGGACAGTTACCGAACCATTAGCCTGCTTAGCGATCTTCCCGGTCTCTAAAATCAGGTCTTCCTTGCCAAATTTAATTTTCAGTATATTATCTTGCATACAATCTTTAACCTTCCTTTATGATTAAGCCTCGATTATTTTCTCAAGTGAAGTTTATTGATAATCTCTTCGTATTTCTTAACATCCTTTTTCTTGAGATAATTGAGGAGTCTGCGGCGCCTGCCTACGAGAGAGAGCAGACCGCGGCGAGAATGGAAATCTTTTTTGTGGCTCTTAAAGTGACCAGATAATAAATTGATCCTTTCGGAGAGAATCGCTATTTGCACCTCTGCCGAACCGGTATCCCTACCGTGAACCTTGTATTCATCAATAATTTTTGTCTTTCTTTCTTTCATCAAAACCAACTTTCTTTTCACCCCCCCCCACTAATACTTTAAATTATTATACGCTAGTTTAGATAATTAGTCAATGAATTCTATTCTATTTTATTTTCTATTTAAGAAAAACGGTGCGGATTTGACAGGAGAACAAGCAAGCTATAGGAGTTATTTATAATAATCAATGCCGCGTAGCAACAACTGGTTATCCATGCGCTTAGGAAAGAAAAATTTACGCACGAACGCCTTTGCTCTATCTATATCAAACTTTTTACAACAATAGATATCGACAGAAATAAAATTTTTAACCGTCAAGGTATGGATCACTATAGAACTCTCCACCAACGGCGCCCACCCCGAAAGGCCTGCCTTATCAGGAAAACGCGTATCATCCGTAAAGAATATATTCGGCGGGGCCTGTTTCTCCATACCCAGATAGCCTACAATCTGATCCAAGAAGTTATAACAAAGAGTCAAATCACCGCAAGTGCCGCTCTTGCAATCGTAAAGATCCAAGAGCAGCTGATAACCGAAGACTTCACAAGCTTTACTTTCCTGCCCTCTATTTACGGTCGGTAAATCTACTTTTGCTATCCGATTAGTCTGCATAGTCTATTTTTATTATACACAAATAAAAAAAATGTCAAAGGTTTTTTATAAATTCCGAAATTGATGAAACATATTTCTCTTGCGAATCCAGGAAAGCCATCCCGTGGCTTCCCGAAATCTCTATAAACTTTTTAGGAGAGGCAGCGGAATCATAAAGCTTCCTGGCTAATGCAAAAGGTACCACTTCGTCACTTGGGGAATGTATGAATAACTTCGCTGCTTCAATTTTTCTGATCTTATTCATTGAATCAAAACTATTACAGAAGATAAATTTCGGCAAAAATCGATAGATCTTCCCTGCCATATCCCTGCCCCTGGAAAAACCTCCCTCGATGATTAAAGCCTTCAGCTCCTTCTTGGCGGCCAGGTCAATAGCCACTGCCGTTCCTAAAGATTCTCCGTAGGCAATAATCAGCTCGGGATTTATCTTGCGGGTATGCAATAAATAATTATAAGCCGCCTGGGCATCAAGATATAATCCCTCCTCATTGGCTCTACCCTGACTTCTTCCAAACCCCCTGTAGTCAACAATAAATACATTCAGGCCGATTTTGCTTAAGAGACTTACTTTATCGATCCGATTTCCGATATTACCCGCATTACCATGAAATAACAAAATGGTATATTTCGCCTCGGGAATAGAGATAAACCAGCCGTTTATCTTGACGCCGTCTTTTGTGGATATGTATATATCCTCAAAAGAGAGGCCGACAGCGGAAGGAAAGTACTCTATATCTCCAGAAGGATAATATACTCCCTTAAACTCGATATATTTGATATAGATAAAGAGAAATAAGAGAAATAGTAATAGGATAAAAAAAGATTCTTTAACCATGCGCATGGAAATTTTAAGTTAAACTCAGATATCTCTTGATCTCACTTATTCTGAAGCGTGTCGTTTATCTCTGCGAGTTTTCTCCAAAGCCGATCAAGAGTCCTATTTAAACGGCGCATATTAAAAGAAATATCAAAACTGAAAACAAGCAGGAAAAGCAGTATAACCGTAACCACTGCGTCTACTTGCATATCGCCTCCCTCCGTAAATATTTTCTTTATTAAGCGTCACTTATATATCCTTTAAATTAAGATTACCAGAAGATTTCTCGATTGCTTGATCAAGCGCCCTCAGGCTTTCTCGCAGCTTTTCTAACTCCGGCGTTTTAGTGACCGGGATATTATCGCTCCCGCGAAGTTCCAGTTTATCAACGACATATTTAATCTTCATTTTATTGATATCAATCGCGGGCTGATAAGCAATTGCCTTCTCCTTCTCTCCCTGAATGCCGGAGATCAGGCCCGCTTCAGATAATTCATAAAGTATATCCCGTACCAAACGGATAGGAATCTCAAGTTCGTGAGAGATTTGGTTTGCCGTCAACGCCATGCCGTCATTTGAAAAACTTTTCACCAATAAATTAGTAACCCTTAGACTTAGTAACCTCTTAAAAGAATGACTGACACTCAGACAATCTGCCTCAAACTCATAAGTATCCACATTCTGATGAGCAAAAGAAATTTCCGCTCCGAAAAGAACTATCAGCCAGCTAATCTGAAGCCAGACCAAAAATAAAGGGAGAGCGGCAAAACTCCCGTAGATAGCATTGTATTTCGCAACGCCTACCTGAAAATCAACATATAGCCACTGTAGGATCTGATAGGCCGTCCCTGCAGCTATCCCGCCCAAAGATGCGGATTTAAAATTAACTTTGGTGTTAGGGAGAAATATATATATAAAAATAAAGACCGACCAGATTACCGTATACGGCAATAATTTCAAAACCGAAAATATAAACGGGCTGATTGCGCCTAATACGGTTATTTCTTCGGTAATCGCTCTTGCCTGAGTATTAATGAATACCGTCACACCGCTGGACAAAATTAAAAGTACTGGACAGATCAACATGATAGAAAGATAATCAGAAAACCTGCGCCCCAGGCTTCTCATTTTTTTTATACCCCAGATGTCGTTAAAAGAACGCTCGATATTACTTAATACCTTTATCACCGTCCAAAATAAAAGTATTACACCGATCCCGGCTACTACTCCTCCCCTTGTATTTTCTAGCAAGGAAAGGGAAAAATTAATCACATTGGTAATAATTTCGTTTTGCACGGGGAACCTCTCTAAGAGCTGTTTCTCTAAGATTTTTTCAAATCCGAAACCTTTAGCTATTCCGAATGCCATGGCAAAGACAGGAACTATCGAAAGTAATGAATAAAAAGTCAGGGCGGAAGCCCGCAGAGAACATTTATCTTCGTCAAATCCGCGCAAAGCCAGGAGAATTACCCTTAAGGGTTTAACAATCAGGTATTTCTTACGCGGCAACTTGCCTAAACTTAACCGCCAGATATCTCTTTTGACAAAATTAATCACTTTGGGAATCATAATCTTAATCTCGTTTTCTTTCAAGCATCTTCAGAAAATGATGAATTTCGATTCTAGATATTTTATCAAGCTCCTCAAAGGAAATTCCTATACGATAGGAATCAGAGGTAATCATTTTATTGTAGCGTATTTTCCCTACGAAATCGATTATTCCACTCTCTTCCTCGCTCTCTACCAGCAAGAATCTGATATACAAATCAGTTCCTTCTGCAATCTTCAGGTTAGTAATGATAGACATACCTCCCTCACTCATATCCGCCATCGTTGCCCGCCTCTCATTTTCCTCATTTCTTAACTGCACAGCTAAAGGATTATCCGAACGGTAAAGTACGTTAAGATTAACTTTATAGCGTTTATGTCTGCGTTTTTCCTGTCCTTGATAATCCTGCGGCATGGCCTAGCCTTCTGTTTAAATTCCTTTTATTATATCATAAAAATAGAGAATGATATATTTTAATATGCGTTCGGCTATACTTTGACTAAAGCGAAGGGACAAATCTTACTGTATGCACAATATGTGCATGCCATATAAGCCGGTTGAGCTTCGAAGCTTCTGCTTCTTATTCCTGATGAAACAACCCGTATTTTATCTTTTACTTTATCCAAAGACTCCTTCTCTATTTTATTGCTTCCGATAATACCGGCTTCCAAAAAGTATAGTTTTATATACTTAGGGAATTCGCCGAATATATTCTCATAAGCCAACGCATATAGCGCAAGCTGTAAGCTTTCTTTTACCCGCTTATCCGCTTCTTTTTGACTTTTGATCTGGGAAGTCTTGAAATCCATAATCGTCGTTCCTTCTTCGTCTATATCCACCCGGTCAAAACGGCCGACGATTTTGTTCTTATCTAAAATAAAGGAAAAATCCTTCTCAATATAAGCCGGTTTTGAATCAAGCTTCTCCTCCTGGTCAAAAAATTGCCTCAAAGCCTGCCTGCCGATACGGAAACGTTCTTCTTCGTGTCTGAGGTCTAAAAAACCCTGCGGATCGAAATTGCTGCTGAAAGCATCCAAAAGGTCAGAGAGCTCGGCTTTCTTACCGGTTATCTTAAATCGGAAATATTTACTCACCGCCTCATGCATCGCACGTCCGTAGATTACAGTATGATGCTCCATAATCGGTACGCGTAATATATTTACATATTTATACTTTAGGGGACAGGTAAGGTAATCATCAATCTGATAATAACTTAAGCTGATTAATTTATCCTGAGGGATTTCGTTTAACTTTAACCTGATAGAATCTTTCTTAGGGGCGAAACGCTCGATTGACTCTAATACCGAACTCTTCTTTTTTTGCTTGATCTTAAGATCCTTTCCCTGAGCCTCCAGTACGAATTGACTCACTCGACGCATGTGCTTTCCACCGTAATCCTCTGCACTTGTTAGATAAAGCCTCTCTTCTGCCCTGGTCATTCCTACGTAAAAAAGTCTACGCTCTTCTTGAATATGAAAGTCTCCTATCGGCAATATTTCCTTTATCAGGACATCCGGCAACTCAATAGTTTGCCGTCTGCGCGGCCAGGGAAAACGCCCCTGTACAAGATTGACTAAAAATACCACCCGGAATTCCAACCCCTTAGCCTTATGCACCGTGAGTACATTTACCGCATCCGTATCTAAATCTGCTTCTACGGTAGCCGGATCATCGCCTGCCTCAATCAAAAGATCCAGATACTTCACGAAACTTATCACCCGGTCTTCTTTAGCCACTAATTCAAAATCTCTGACCAAATTAAAGAACTTAGCGATATTTTGCACTTTAGTTTCTTTTTCTAGATCAATGACCCGCGTCAACTTCTTCAGGTATCCGGTTTCGGTCAAAAAGCTATATAGCAGTCTTCCGGTAGATTCATCGCGAGAGATCCTTAAGAATTTTTCTAGATCTTCTAAGATTTTCTTAACTTTATCTCTAAATTCTCCACTCACATTTGATAACTCAGATATATCATCCAGTTCTTTAAATACCAGGTATAAAGATTTGTTCCTGCGTTTTGAATAATGGTTACATTGACTCAGATCAGATAGATTGAGAGAATATACCTCGGAGCTTGCTAAATAATATAAGCTCAGGGAATCCGAAAGGTTAGCTGCCAGGCGTAAAAAATTAATGCAGAGCCTAACTTCCTCTCTTGAATAAAGGCCCTGATTACCGCTGAATTGCCAGGGAATTTCCTGCATATTTAAAGCCTGCAGATATCCCTGGGCATCAGAATTAGAGCGGACAAGAATCGCAAAATCACTGAATTTGAAATTTCCCGAGACCGCTTCTTGCTTGATTATCTTCGCTACCTGGTCGGCTTCGGTAGAATGATTATCAAAATACAGATGCTGCGGAGGTTCTCCTTCTTTTTTAAATCCGATAAGCCTTTTATCGATATTGGCTTTTACCTCAAAGCGTTCGGGATTATTATGCTGGATCAAACGATAGGCGCTATCCAGGATAGCTTGAGTTGAACGATAATTCTGAATCAGACTGATCTGCCTGGCTTCTGGATACTCTCCTATAAAATTTAATACATTGCTGTATGCCGCCCCCCGCCAGCGATAGATACACTGATCATCGTCAGCAACTACGGCGATATTCTTTTTACCGCCTGCGAGTAATTTCACTATCTGAAACTGGGCAAAATTCGTATCCTGAAATTCATCAACCAGAATATATTTAAATTGCTCCTGGTATCTCTTTAGAACCAAAGGATGCTCACGCAAGAGCTTTAATGCTAGGTAAAACTGATTACCAAAATCAAGCACTCCTTCACGCGCCAACAACTCCTGGTACTTGGCAAATGCCCCTGCTACCTCGATCTGTTGCCTGGCCTCTTCATCCAATGCCTTATCCTGCGGATTCTCCTTTGACTTTAGTAGAAGCTCCCGGGCATAGTTAAAATATTCCTCTGGTGAGACGTCCTCATCTTTAGCTCGACTGAACAAGGATATCAACGCTTCAATAAAACGCGTAGGATCAGCTAAGGGCCTGAAGTAAGAAAGGTCAAACTCAAAGAGGTGCTCGCGGAAGAACACCGCTGACTCGGCATGACTCAAAACCTTAAAATCCGGATTTAAACCAGCGACTAACGCATTCTCACGCAGTAATTTGTCGCCGAAGGCATGAAAAGTAGAGACCCAGATATCGGTATAACCGTAGGGGACGAGAATATCTACGCGCTCAAGCATCTCCCGGGATGCCTTATCAGTAAAGGTAAGGGCGAGGATCTCGTCAGTTTTTGCCAGGCCTTCGGATAATAACCAGGCAATCCTACTGGTAATGACCGAGGTCTTGCCGGTTCCTGCACCGGCAATAATCAACAGCGGCCCCTCTTTATGCTTTACCGCCTCTAACTGCTCCTTATTCAACCCTTCTAAAATTTTCTCCATAACTTATAATTCTAATAAAACTTCCACCCAACGGGTCTTTTCGGTCTTGTCTTTCGCGTACTGTAATCCCTACTCATAACAAATAAACCTGTCGGTCTTTTTCGCTCAGGTCGATTTCTTAACGCCAATGATCTTTCGCATTTCGGTGGCTGCTGAACTCGCGCTTTTTGCTCTAGCAAAAATCGCTCAAACAGCATCGCCATCCCAAAATTGCCCCCGCTAAGGCGGG
>JBDRLC010000017.1:0-64265 GCA_043813305.1 Candidatus Omnitrophota bacterium
CATCGCCTCCTTGACGCTTTCGGAATAAAGCGTCAAGGATCTTCAGATTGCTCAAGCTCCATTGGCACCTCGACTTCGCTCGGTGTCAACCCTGAGCGGAGTCGAATGGGTTGGCTAAAATCTCCATTCGCTCTAAAGACCAACAGGTTCGTTTGTTATGGATAGCTAAGTTTCTCGCTCAGGATAAATCTTCTCATTGAAAGGGGCTTTTGCGGTTTTGCTGAAGCGCACATTAGGATTTTTTCGGCAGATGTGTGTAAGCCTACCTGCCCTGACTGCCGTCAGGCAGGCGGCAGGCAGGGAATTACGGCGAACGGAGGAACTCTATACTGTAAACCTCTCCGGGAGAGAGCCGTAAACCCCGTAGCTGCTTGCAGCTACGGGGTAAACCGCAGCACACGGCGAAAAAAGACAGTGCGCGGAAGCGAAACCGTGAAAGACCATTTGTGGGCAATGAAGGTAAAAAGTTTTGCGTTAGAAATACCTTAAGGGTACGTCTATTATATTAGAGAGATAAATAATATTCGTTTGACAGATGTAAGTTGCTGGAGTATAATTGTTTGTCTTAATCCAGCAAAAATTAAAATTGGAGGTCATTATGGCAGTGGAGAAGAAAGTTAAGCATGAATCGCAGGATATTTCTAACCGCAAAAAGGCCCTGGAGCTTGCACTATTGCAGATAGAGAAACAGTTTGGAAAAGGATCAATTATGAAATTAGGTTCGACGATTAAGGCGGATGTGGAAGCTATCCATACAGGTGCGCTTACTCTGGATATAGCTTTAGGGGTCGGAGGAATACCTCGCGGTAGGGTTATTGAGATCTTCGGGCCAGAGGCATCGGGTAAGACCACTATAACATTAAGTGCAATAAAAGAGATCCAGAAGAAAGGTGGTGTAGCTGCTTTTATTGATGCAGAACACGCTTTTGATTCCTCTTACGCGAAGATCATTGGAGTAAATCTGGATGAACTTTTAATTTCTCAACCTGATACCGGAGAGCAGGCATTAGAAATAGCCGAAACACTAGTGCGTTCTAACGCGGTAGATCTTGTAGTAATTGATTCTGTGGCTGCACTTACTCCTCGGGCAGAAATTGAAGGAGAGATGGGTGATTCCCACATTGGGCTGCAGGCGCGGCTTATGTCACAGGCATTGCGTAAGCTGACCGGAGCAATCAGTAAATCCCGTACTTGCGTTATCTTTATCAATCAGATCCGGATGAAGATCGGTGTAATGTTTGGTTCGCCTGAAACCACCCCCGGCGGAAGGGCTTTAAAGTTTTATGCTTCGGTAAGATTAGATGTAAGAAGGATTGCTTCGATAAAATCAGGAGATAGTGTTATCGGCAGCAGAGTAAGGGTGAGGGTAGTGAAAAACAAAGTCGCACCACCATTTCGTGAGGCGGAATTCGAGATCCTGCATGACGAAGGTATCTCTAAGGCAGGAGCGATTCTGGATGCAGGGATAAAATTCGAGATAATCAGCAAATCCGGAACCTGGCTATCTTATCAAGAACAGAAACTTGGGCAGGGCCGGGACGCAGCAATAAAGCTATTAAAAGAACAACCAAAGCTACAGGGTGAGATAGAAACAGAGGCGAGAAAACAGATTCAATTAAGTTAATTTTATGGAGGTGTATTTGAAATGAAAAGAAAGTCGATATTTTTTGGGGCAGCGTTATTGATTGGTTTGATTATCGGCCTATTGGTCGCGGTAAAATTGGATATTTCTCCAACTGTAGAGAGTAAAGATTTAGAACCGAAACCAATCATTACAAAAAGTTCTGGTATGGAGTATGCGGTAACTAACGTAGCCAATACTACCGGAAAGGCAGTGGTTTCTATAAGCACGGAATATACCACTAAGATTGGAGGCAGAAGGCGGTATTTCGCAACTCCGTTTGGCAGTTCTCCGTTTCTAAAAGAGGATGATATCTTTCATGATTTCTTTGATGATTTCTTCGGAGAGATTCCTGACAGGGAATATAAGCAGACCGGATTAGGTTCTGGAGTGATCATTGATACGGAAGGTTATATTCTAACTAATGAGCATGTAGTCGGCGGCGCGGATAAGATTACAGTGACTCTCCCGGATGGAAGAGAACTAAAGGGAGAGATTAAAGGCAAGGATATACGTTCAGACCTGGCAGTGATAAAAATAAACGCAAATGACCTGCCCGTAGCTAAACTCGGTGATTCTAATCAAATAATGATCGGAGAGTGGGTAGTTGCTATCGGAAATCCTTTTGGATTTGCTTTGCAGAATCCAGAACCAACTGTAACCGTAGGGGTAGTCAGTGCCCTACATAGGACATTAGGCAGGATGGCAGGAGATAAAGACTTCGGCGATTTAATCCAGACTGATGCTGCGATAAACCCAGGAAATTCAGGAGGGCCTTTAGTCAACCTGAGAGGCGAGATAGTAGGGATTAATGTTGCGATATTCTCAACCACCGGAGGGTATCAAGGCGTCGGTTTTGCCATTCCGATTAATAATGCCAAGAGGATACTTTCCCGGCTGATAGAAGGAAAGAAAATTCTCTATGGTTGGTTGGGAATTACTATCCAGGATTTAACTGATGAATTGGCGGAGTATTTCGCCCTGGCTGATAAGAATGGGGTTTTAGTGGCTAAAGTCCTGGGTGATAGTCCGGCTGAAAAAGGAGGAATGAAAGAGGGAGATATTATAAAACAGTTTGGCGGTAAGGATGTGAATAATGTTAGGCAATTACTGAGCGCTGTTGCCGCAGCCCAAGTAGGCAATAAGGCAGAGGTTTTAGTCGTACGTGATAACAAGAATCTGAATCTGAATATAGTTATCGGGGAGAGACCGGAGGATACGGAGAATCTTGCGGGCCTTACTGGAGAGAGTGCTACCTGGAGGGGGCTTGAGGTTGAAGATATTACCCCACAGAATTCGCGTAGATATAAGATCCAGGAAAAGCAAGGTGTAGTGGTAGTAAATGTTGAACCGAAAAGCCCGGCAGATGATGCTAAGTTAGTCTTAGGCGACTTGATCATGGCGATAAATAGAAAACCGGTGAATAACCTTTCTGATTATCAAAGTTTGACTTCGAAAATTAAAGGGGGCGCTTTAATCCGGACTTCACGCGGATACTTTTTGCTAAAAAGTGATTAACAAAGGAGATCCTTTTCAAAAAGCAAAAGATTATGCTTTTTTGCTGCTCAAGTTCAGGCTGCGCAGCGAGAGAGAGTTAATTCAGCGGCTGAAAATAAAGAAATTTGACGAAACAGTAATCAGAAGTGTAGTTGAGTTTCTCAAAGATAAAAGGTTTATTGATGACGCTCTTTTTGCTAAAAATTGGGTGAAGTCTCGGATAGAAAAGCCCCTGGGTTTAAGCCGCATAAGAAGAGAACTCCTAATAAAAGGCATAGCAAAAGAGATCATTGACCAAGAACTAGAGAACATAAAGAAAAGATACTCTGAAGAAGAAATCATCCTAAGTATTGCTAAAGAAAGATTGAGAAGATTAAGCAGTATTGATCCCCAAAAGGCGAGAAAACGCATATATGCATATCTCCTGCGCCGCGGTTTCTCCATGGATTTAGTATGTGATACGATAAATCAGTTATGCAAGCGCAAATTTTAAGAAAAAAATTCTTAGATTTTTTTAAGAGCAAAAAACATAAACTTCCTGAACCTGATTCTTTAGTCCCTAAGGAGGATGCCACGGTTTTATTTACACCTGCCGGGATGAACCAATTCAAGAAAGAATTCCTCGGCTTTGATTCTGGTTTTACGCGTGTTGCTACCTGTCAGAGATGCTTAAGAACGGATGATTTAGACAAAGTAGGTAAAACCTCCGGGCACCATACCTTTTTTGAGATGCTGGGGAATTTTTCCTTTGGCGATTACTTTAAAGAAGATGCAATTAGTTATGCCTGGGAGTTTTTGACTGATGTACTCAAAGTGCACAAGGAAAGACTTTGGATTTCGGTCTATAAAGAAGATAGCGAAGCTTATAAGATTTGGAAGGACTCAGTTGGAGTACCCGATACCAGGATTATAAAATTAGGGGATAAAGAAAATTTCTGGCCCTCTGAAGCAAAGAGTAAAGGACCTAACGGCCCTTGCGGCCCATGCTCTGAGATATTTTTTGATCAAGGGAAAAAGGTGGGTTGCAGGAAGGCTGCTTGTAATCCCAACTGCGATTGCGATAGATTCATTGAAGTATGGAATCTGGTTTTTACTCAATTTAATCGCAAAGAGGGCGGTAAAATCGAGCCTTTACCTAAAAAAAATATCGATACCGGGATGGGGTTAGAAAGATTAGCTGCGGTTATGCAAGGCGTCTTGAGTAATTTTGAGACTGACCTTTTTAAGCCTATAGTTAAAGAGATTGCCTCAGAGTGTCAGAGTGTCAAGGTGTCAAAAAATCTAGGGTTAGTTTACGCAGTAGCTGATCATCTGCGTGCTGTAACTTTTAGCATCTTTGACGGAGTGCTTCCTTCTAATGAAGCGCGCGGTTATGTTATCAGGAAATTAATCAGGAAGAGTGTCCTGCATCTTAAAGAACTTGGCGTAGCAGCTCCTTTTTTATATAAGTTAGTACCGGTTTTATCCGAAGGGATGCTGTCTTTTTATCCGGGATTAAGTGCCCGCAGGGAGAATATAGCAGAGATTATCTTATCTGAAGAAAATAGCTTCATTGCTACCTTGAATTCAAGTGAGGCGCTCTTTATTGAAAAGTTTCGGGTCTCATCGGGCAGAAAGTTAGGCGCAGAAGAAACAGGTCGAATTGCTTTCCAGCTATACGATACCCATGGAGTCCCCTGGGAATTAACCAATAACTGGGCGAAGAAGCACGGATTGAAGATTTCAGAGGTGATTTATAAGCAGGAGCTAGAAAAACAGAAAGAGCGCTCAAAATTACAGACTTCAATGAAAGGAGATGTTTTTATTCAGGGTGCTTTTGATTTTAAGGTAAAAGCGACGAAGTTTTCGGGTTATGAGGATGTTTCCACGGAAGCAAAAATCTTAAAGATTATAAAAGATAAATCGCAGGTTAATCAGATTGGTAAAGGAGAGAGCGGGATTATTCTTCTTGATAAATCCGTTTTTTACCCTGAATCTGGAGGGCAGGTTGGTGATAGCGGAGAAATATTCAAGGGAAAAAATATTTTTGAAGTTAAAGATACTCAAATAGCAGATAAGGTAATCTTACATCTCGGCGAGGTGAAGGAGGGTAATTTTAAAGTTGGCCAGAGCGTAAACGCAAAGATAGACTTAGAGCGCAGATTATCGATCGCGCGGAATCACACCGCTACACATCTACTGCAGGCAGCTTTAAGAAAGGTTTTAGGAAGCCACGTTCAACAGCAGGGTTCTTTAGTGGCGCATGACCGCTTGAGATTCGATTTTACGCATTTTAAAGAAATAGATGATACGCTAATAAATCGGATAGAAGAGGTGGTAAACGGGTATATCCTGAATAATCACGGGTTAGAAAAAAAACAAATGGAGTTGAAAGCTGCTAAAAAATCTGGGGCACTTGCTTTTTTCGGTGAGAAATACGAAGAGAAGGTACGGGTCGTATCGATTGGAGATTTTTCTAAGGAATTATGCGGTGGTATACATCTTTGCAACACAGGCGAAATCGGATTATTCAAAATCGTTCAGGAGGGATCAGTAGCAAGCGGCATAAGAAGAATCGAAGCTACCACCGGAAGCTATGCCTATAATCTGATAAAAAAGGACGAGCAATTAATAAAGGAAGTCTCGCAAATATTAAAAGTGAATAAAGAAAGTATCCCCGAGATTCTGCGTAACAATCTCGGGAGACTGAAGGTTCTGGAAAAATCAATACAAACACAGAAAATGGAGAGCTTAAAGGAATCTATCGATTCCTGGATTGATCAGGCCGAAGTTATAAACGGCATTAAGATAATCACAAAGGTAATAGATAATTTAGATATGCAATTACTAAGGCAAACTGTAGATTCAATTAAAGCAAAGGTTAAAAGTTCTGTAATTCTCTTGGGCTCTGCTTCCGGCAATAAGGCATTGTTAGTCATGGGTATTAGCAAGGATTTATGTGAGAAAGGATTGGATGCTGTAAAGTTAATCAGAAATATATCCGGCATTATCGACGGGAGCGGAGGAGGGAGAGAAGACTTTGCCCAGGCAGGAGGAACTGATCCCGATAAGTTTAACGAAGCTTTTAATCAATTAAAGGAGTTAATCAAAGGACGAGGATGAATCCCGTTAGAAATTGTATTCTAGCGGGATCCGAAGGAGATTTCTAACGGGTGAATCCCGTTAGAAATTTGTGATAAATAAAGGAGTATTTCTAACGAGATGAAAATCATACGTTTTACTAATAAACAATTAGAGAAGATTTATAACCGCGGCTACATTAAACGTAACCGCCTAAGCGAACGGGTTCAAGAGATAATCGAAGATGTCCGTATTCTCGGAGATGATGCCTTAATCAAATATACTAAGAAATTCGATAAGGTAAAATTATCTCCCCGGCAGCTTGCAGTACCCAAGATAGAGATCAGTGGCGCTTATCAAAATATCAGCCCGGATGTCGTCTCAAGCTTAAAGACGATCATAGAAAATATAAACCGTTTCTACCGTAAGACGATCAGGAAAAGCTGGAAGATTAAAGACGAAGATGGAGTTATCCTCGGAGAAAAATACACTCCGATTGAAAAAGTCGGCGTATATATACCTGCCGGAACAGCACCTTTGGTCTCTACGGTTTATATGACCGTACTCCCGGCTAAGATTGCGGGAGTAAAAAAGATTGTCTTGATCAGCCCGCCGGATAAAAACGGATTTATCAACCCACATATCTTGGTAGTCGCGGATCTGCTTAAAGTCGACGAAGTTTATCGCGTAGGCGGAGCCCAAGGAATAGCCGCTCTTGCCTACGGAACAAAGACTATCCCCAGGGTAGATAAGATCGTCGGTCCGGGAAATCTCTATGTCAGCGAAGCAAAAAGGCAGGTTTACGGCCAGGTGGGAATAGATATGATCGCCGGACCCACTGAACTAGTGATCATCGCTAATCGCTACAGTGACCCTAAATTCATCGTAGCTGACCTGCGCGCTCAGGGAGAGCACGCAAAAGGATTAGCGATATTGATCACAAATTCCAAGACATTGGCAAAAGAGGTAAAATCTCAGCTAGAGGGTAATAACGGTTTTATTGTATTAACTAAAAATCTAACTCAAGCTGTTGAGATCGCGAATAAAATAGCTCCTGAGCACTTGGAGATTATGGTTAATAATCCGCGCAGGCTGCTTAAAGGGATAAAGAACGCGGGAGCAATATTTTTAGGGCCATATAGTTCTGCTGCGGTAGGAGACTATGTGGCCGGGCCAAGTCACGTTTTACCGACTCAAGGTACTGCCAGGTTCTTCTCCGGGTTATCGGTATTTGATTTTGTGAAAAGCAGCCATATCATCAGTTACACTAAAAAAGCACTTGTGAGGATAAAAGAGCCGCTAGAGAAAATTGCCAGCATAGAAGGATTGAATAAGCATTTAGATTCTGTAGAGGCCAGGTTTCGCAGTTAATAGAAAGTGAGTGGATAGATGAAAAAGCGTACTGCAGAAAAAAAGAGAGCAACAAAAGAAACCAATATAAAACTAAATTTAGTTATTGATGGAAGCGGCAAATCCAGTATAAATACAGGCATAGGTTTTTTGGATCATATGCTGGAATTATTCGCATTTCACGGATTATTTGACTTAGAAATCGCGGCTACCGGAGATTTAAAGGTCGATATCCATCACACTAATGAAGATATCGGTATTGTATTAGGCGATGCATTTAAGGAGGCATTAGGAGACAAAATTGGGATAAAAAGATTCGGTTCTGCTTCGGTGCCAATGGAAGAGGTAGTTGCTAATATAACTGTAGATATCAGCGGAAGAGGTTCCTTACAATTATCAGGGCCAAATGATTTTAAGCAGACAGACGATAAAGAGGGCTATGCATTAAACGACGCAGAGCATTTTTTTGAATCTTTTTCAAAAAGATTAGGTATGAACCTGAATATCACAGTGAATCCGGCAGGTAAAGATCTTCATACTACTTTAGAGCCGGTCTTTAAGGCTTTAGGCCTAGCAATGGATCAAGCCACGCAAATCGATCCGCGAAGGACCGGTATCCCTTCTACTAAAGGAATAATTGATTGAAATGATAGCAGTTATTGATTATGGTATGGGGAATATTCATAGTGTGAATAAAGCCCTGGGTCTTTACGGGGCTAAAACCATAGTCACTAATAAAGTGGAGGATATTAAATCAGCGCAAAAATTAGTTCTTCCCGGTGTAGGGGCATTTGATGATGCTAAGGGAGAATTGGAGAGGCGCGGATTGATAGATATTTTATTAGAGCAGGTTAGAAGCAAGAAGCCGTTTCTGGGAATATGCTTAGGGATGCAGCTGTTATTTGATCAGAGCGAAGAGGCTAAAACTTCTAAAGGGCTCGGGCTGATAAAGGGTAGTGTAAGAAAATTCGAAGCAAAAGCAGGCAGGAAAGTTCCTCATATGGGATGGAACCAGCTAAGCCATCTAAAGAAAGATTGCCCTTTATTAAGAGATGTTAAGGAAAATGCATATGTGTATTTTTGCCACTCTTATTACCCGGCTCCAAGTGAAAATAATCTAGTGGCAGCTACTACGGATTACGGAACTGACTTTGCCTCGTTGGTATGGAAGGAGAAACTATTCGGGGTTCAATTCCACCCTGAGAAGAGTCAAGCCGTAGGCCTTAAGATAATAGAAAACTTTGTTAAACTATAGAAACTGTTAGAGGTTTTGTCAATTAGGTCAGGGTTAAGGTTAGGAAGCCGGTTTGGTAGTTGGGTAAGGGTTAGGTCTAAATTCACCAACTACTTAACCTAACAACCAAACTGGCATCCTTACCTAACTACTAGTATTTACAAATGTTAATTATTCCCGCGATAGACTTAGAGGATGGCTGCGTAGTACGATATGTCCAGGGAAAACTGAATAAGAAGGTATATTCTAGAGATCCGCTTAAAGTTGCTCAAGATTGGGTGAAGCAGGGAGCTAAGCTTATTCATCTCGTTGATCTGAATGGTGCTTTCAGCGGTAAGCCAAAAAATCTGGATATAGTAAAAAAAATTGCCGGTGTTATTTCTGTTCCGATTGAATTTGGCGGCGGCATAAGAGACATAAAGACCATAAATAATCTGATTGATTACGGTGTGAGGCGGGTCGTCCTGGGAACAAAGGCAGTTCTAGACAGGCTCTTTCTAAAAAAAATCTTCTCTAAGTTCAAGGATCGCGTAATCGTCAGTCTTGACGCAAAGCAGAATAAGTTATTAGTCAAGGGCTGGAAAACTTCAAACCAGGGTATCGGGATGATTGACTTTGCAAACAGTTTAAAGCAGATGGGTTTTAAAGAACTGATTTATACTGATACGTTAAAGGACGGGACGTTATCCGGACCGAATGTATCGGGGATTAAAAATCTGCTCAAAGCAACCTCTTTGAAAATAATTGCCTCCGGAGGAGTCTCGTCCCTGAAAGATATAAGCAAGCTGAAAAAATTAGAGCAGCAGGGCCTAACCGGGTTGATTGTCGGGAAAGCCTTGTATGAAGGTAAATTTACCTTAGCAGAAGCCTTAAAACTGGAAAGGGGGTAGGTTAATGATCAAAAATATCTTTAATCTTGTTTTAGCATTAATCTTATTAGTTACTTTTAGCGGTTGTGCCAGCATGGGTAAGCCCAAGGATTTAGAGATCCAGGGATTAAGAAATCAGGTTTTAGCCCTTCAGTCACAGATCGAATATAAAGACCGGGAGATTGAAGAACTTAGGGAAGTTTTAGTTTCGACGCAAGAGAAAAATGAAAGCGTTGCCAGAAGAAGGGCAGGCTCGGAGGTTAAATCCCGTCCCAATTCAAAGCAGATTCAGACCGCTTTAAAAAATGCCGGCTATAATCCAGGTAAGATTGACGGAAAAATCGGAAAGAATACTAGAGAAGCAATAAAGGCATTCCAAAGAGATAAAGGGTTAAAGGTCGATGGAAAAGTAGGCAAGCAGACCTGGGGGGAATTAGCGGCATATCTTAATAAAACTAAAAAATAAGCCGAGATGTTAACTAAAAGAATCATACCTTGCCTGGATATAAAAGACGGCAGGGTGGTAAAAGGAGTAAAATTTCTAGGATTAAGAGATGCGGGCGATCCTGTGGAAGTGGCCAAGATCTACGATCAAGGACAGGCTGACGAAATGGTATTTTTGGATATTACTGCCAGTCACCAGAAGCGCAAGATTCTTATCGATTTAGTGGAAAAGATAGCTAAAAATATTTTTATGCCTTTTACCGTTGGCGGAGGGGTAGGCGATATTAGCGATATCAGGGATCTTTTAAATGCCGGAGCAGAAAAAGTTTCTTTAAATACGCAGGCAGTGCAATACCCGGATTTAATCGCAGATAGCTCCGCTAGATTCGGAAGCCAATGCATCGTAGTGGCAATTGACGCCAAAAAAATCAAAGAAGATAAATGGCAGGTTTTTATTAATGGCGGCAGAACCCCCATGGAATTAGACGCCGTTGATTGGGCGAAAAAAGCAGCAGGACTTGGCGCCGGAGAAATACTTTTAACCAGCATGGATTGTGACGGCACGAAAGAGGGTTACGACACAGCTTTGACTAAGGCGGTATCAAGTAAGGTCAATATTCCGGTTATAGCTTCCGGCGGTGCGGGTAAATTAGAGCATTTTTACGAAGCTCTTGCTACTGCCCAAGCAGACGCAGCTTTAGCAGCTTCTCTGTTTCACTATCAACAATATTCCATAAGAGAAGTAAAGGAATATTTGCATAGCAGAGGAGTAAGTGTAAGATTATGACAAAGAGAGTAAAATTTGATTTAAAGCAATTAAAGTTTGATAAACAGGGATTGATTCCTGCTATAATCCAGGATTATAGGAGCAAAGAAATCTTAATGCTTGCATACATGAATCAGGAATCCTTGAAGAGAACGCTGCGTTTAAAGAAAACTTGTTTTTGGTCCCGCTCAAGAAAAGAATTTTGGATAAAAGGAAAAACGTCAGGTAACTATCAATATATAAAATCAATATTTTATGATTGCGATATGGACGCGTTGCTAATTAAGGTGCGTCAGGCCGGAGGCGCCTGTCACACTGGCAATCGAACATGTTTCTATAGGAAATTTAGATAAAATGTATCGACCGACACTGGATGATTTTTTAAAGCTTACCAAAAAAGGAAATGTTATACCTGTGTATAAAGAGATTAACGCGGATCTAGATACCCCGGTATCCGCCTTTATCAAGACCGGTAAATCAGACTATTCATTCTTATTTGAGTCTGTTGATGGCGGAGAAAAGATTGCGAGGTTCTCTTTTATCGGCAGTAACCCATCGCTTGTGTTTAAAAGCAAGGGGAAGAGAATTCAAATCATCTGCCCCCAGAAAAAACACACCCGCAGTTTCCTGACTAAAAGTTCACCCTTAGATGAGATAAAAAAAATCATGAAAGATTTTAAACCGGTTGAGGTTTCTGGATTACCGCGTTTTTACGGAGGGTTAGTAGGATATATCGGATATGATCTGGTCAGGTTTTTCGAAAAACTTCCGGATAAAAATAAAGATGATTTAAAGCTTCCAGATGCAGTATTAATGCTTACCGATACAATCCTCATTTTTGACCATATCAATCATACAGTTAAGATCGTTACTAATATAATTTTGCCTAAAAAAACTATTAGCAATGCGCAAAAGATCAGGATTTACCATCAGGCAGTTAAGAAGATTGAATCGATCGATCAGGCCTTCAGAGACCCGATAAAACTTAAAACCACGAAAGACAACAAGAGGACCGGTAAAAAGAGTATAAAATCAAATTTTAAAAAAGCAGCCTTTGAGAATATAGTAAAGAGAGCAAAAGAGTATATAAGAAAAGGGGATATCATTCAGGTTGTGCTCTCTCAGCGTTTCCAGATAAAGATTAAAGAATCCCCCTTTCAGATCTACCGTAATTTAAGGAGTTTAAATCCATCCCCGTATATGTTTTTTCTGAAATTAAAGGAGACTAGTCTTATCGGCTCTTCTCCGGAGATGCTCGTGCGTTGCGAGGGCGAGGTTGTCCAGACCAGGCCGATTGCAGGGACACGGCCACGCGGAAGATCCGAAGAAGTGGATCTAAAGCTTGAGAAAGAACTCCTCAAAGATAGCAAAGAAAAAGCAGAGCATATTATGCTGGTTGACTTAGGAAGAAATGATTTAGGCAGGGTCTGTCGCAAGGGTGAGGTTGAGGTTCATGAATTTATGAATGTAGAAAAGTATTCCCATGTGATGCATCTGGTGAGTGAAGTCAGAGGTAAATTGAATAAAAAGGTTTATGATATTTACGATGTTTTGAAAGCCTGTTTTCCCGCGGGCACTGTAGCCGGTAGTCCGAAAATCCGCGCCATGGAGATCATCGATGAATTAGAAAACATAAAGCGCGGGCCTTATGCCGGATGTGTCGGCTATTTTAGCTTCTCGCATAATATAGATACTTGTATAACTATCCGGACGATAGTACTTAAAGACGGCACTGCCTATATACAGGCAGGTGCGGGCATTGTTGCGGATTCTGTTCCGGAAAAAGAATATTTTGAATCGGTGAATAAGTCCAGGGCACTAATCGAGGCGATTACAAAATAAAAAGGAGGATATCAAAGATGGCAGTTCATGTACGGCTCAGGAGAATCGGTAAACGCACAAAAGGAAGGATACATTTTCGAATTTCGGTGTTTGATGAACGGTGTCCTCGCGACGGAAAATGCATTGAAGAATTGGGTTTCTATAATCCAAGAAGCAAAGAGTTAAAGATAAAGATGGACAGGATTGAGTATTGGGTGAAGAACGGCGCAGTACTCTCTACGACAGTCCGCAACCTAGTTAAGAAAAACAAAAAGGAGGCAGGAAATGCCGCAGGCACAGCAAGCAGCTAGTCCCTTAGTAAATCTTTTCCCGCTCATACTAATCTTTGTGGTTTTTTACTTTCTGCTTATCCGTCCGCAGAAACAGAGAGAGAAAGAGCACAAAGAAATGCTCACTAGTCTTAATAAGAATGACCAGGTGGTTACTTCCAGCGGGATCCACGGGACTGTGATTAATGTAAAAGATAAAACCGTGATTTTACGGATAGACGATAATGTAAAGATAGAAATTGAAAAAAAATCCATCGCTTTAAAAAAAATTCAATAATTCCTTAGAGGCAGGCGAATATGGGAAATCGATTAATTAAAAAATTAGTTCTGATTTTTTCGGTATTGGGAATTTGCGCTTATTTTGCGTTTCCTTTGGATAAAAGGATCAACCTGGGTTTAGATTTAAAGGGCGGGATGCATCTGCTACTAAAGGTTGATACCGGACATTTAGACGATGAGCAAAGACGAGACGCTGCTGACCGAGCAGTTGAGATAATCAGAAACAGGATCGATGAATTTGGAGTAAGAGAACCTTCTATCCAAAGACAGGGGGAGGATGAGATCGTAATACAATTACCGGGCATAACCGATAGAGAGAGGGCTTTGGATATTATCGGTAAGACTGCGATGCTGGAGTTTAAGCTGGCATCCTCGGATATCGAGCAATTAAGGAAGGCTCAAGAAGGCATTATCCCTGAGGGGTTTGAGCTAAAATATATCGAGAAGGAAAATAGGGAACCGTTATTATTAGAAAAAAAAGCGGTTTTAATCGGAGATGCATTAGTTAATGCCAGCGTAAGATTTAATCAGAGCGAATTTAACGAACCGATAATCGCTTTAAATTTCAATCCCAAAGGAGCAATAGAATTTTCCAAGCTTACTGCAGAGAACGTAGGTAAGAGATTGGCAATTGTTTTAGACGGCAAGGTGCAGTCGGCACCGAGAATAAGGGAAGCAATACCAAACGGCGAAGCGATCATCTCCGGGCGATTTTCGGTCGATGAAGCGCAGGATCTAGCTTTAGTTTTAAGGGTCGGGGCCTTGCCTGCGCCGATGCATATTGAAGAAGAAAGGACTATCGGTCCTTTGCTTGGAGAGGATTCGATCAACAGAGGGATTAAAGCCCTGATTATCGGTGGCGCTTCAGTTTGCAGCTTTATGATTGTTTATTATCTTTTAGCAGGCATTATATGCAACCTGGCTTTAGGGCTTAACCTAATCATGATCTTAGGCGGGTTAGGTATATTGCCAGTGCTCTTTCCGGGTATCTCCGCCACTTTGACCTTGCCCGGAATCGCAGGTATCGTGTTGTCTTTAGGTATGGCAGTTGACGCCAACGTCCTGATCTATGAACGCATCAGAGAAGAGATAAATACAGGGAAGAATCTGACTACAGCTATTGCCAGCGGTTACGCTAAAGCATTCAGCGCAATCTTAGACAGTAATATAACCACCTTGATCGCCGCCTTTTTATTATTTCAATTTGGCACCGGGTCAATCAGAGGATTTGCCGTAACCTTAACCATCGGCCTGATCTCCAGTTTATTCACCTCTATCTTGGTCACCCGTACAATATTTGAGATTTTAATAAGCCTGAAGTTATTAAGGAATCGGCTGCCGATGCTGCGGCTTTTTAGAGAGACTAAATTAGATTTTATCGGTAAGAGAAAGATTTTTTACGCCTTATCATCGGTGATCATCATCAGCGGACTAGTTTTATATTTCAATAAAGGAAAAGATACCTATGGTATTGATTTTGCCGGAGGGCAGCTTCAGGAGTATAGTTTTAAAACTGCGCCTCATGTCGATGAAATACGCAGCGTGCTTAAGGAAATCGGGCTGGCTGAAGGCTCAATACAGCAATTCAAAGAAAACCCGAAAATCATATTGATCAGGACTAGCGAAGATAAAAATGTAACCTTGACCGATAAGTTAAAGCAGAGTTTTCCTGATCAAGATATCCAGACTTTAAGGGTGGAGCGAGTAGGTCCGGTGGCAGGAAAATATTTAAAGACCAAAGCCTTAAAAGCTTTAATCTGGGCAATGATCGGAATCTTGATTTATGTCGCCTTAAGGTTTAAGCATGTTAACTTTGCCGTAGCAGGAGTAGTCGCGCTTCTACATGACGTATTCATTGCCCTATCTTTTCTGCTATTTACCGGAAGGCAGATTGATCTTTTGATCGTTACGGCCTTTTTGACAATCGCCGGCTATTCGATAAATGATACGATTGTTATATATGACAGGGTCAGAGAGAATACTCGTAATCTCAGGAAGCTTGGATTGAGAGAATTAATAAATCTAAGCGTAAATCAGATGCTAGGCAGGACAGTGCTTACTACTTTTGCCACTCTTTTAGTAGTTGTAGCTATATTCTTCTATGGTGGAGAAGTACTGAGCAACTTTGCCTTTACTCTGATGGTTGGCTTTATCTCCGGAGTCTATTCTACTATCTATATTGCCTCTCCTTTGGTTCTTCTCTTAAGTCGTAAAAATACAAAATAATATTATACTCAGGAAGGCCACAATGTTTAAATCATTAAAAATTTATCTGGGATTGACCGTCAAGCTGGACCGACTGCTCGCTGATCTTCTGGAGTTCGGTTACAGGAGAGAAGATAGCATTGCCGAAGAGGGTGATTTCGCTAGAAGAGGTGGAATTATAGATATATTCCCTTTTGCTTTTGAACTTCCTGTCCGCATTGAGTTAGTTGGCGATCAAATCGTTTCGGCTAAGTCATTTGATATAGAGACCGGTAAATCGTTATGGGAACATAAAATCCTAATTATCCTGCCAATCAAGAAATCACACTCTCCTAAAACCGTTCCCTTCAAGGAGGAGTTTCCGCTTTCAAATTATATTGATCTTGATGTCGGTGATTATGTCGTACATAACCTTTACGGCATAGGAAAATTCAGAGGATTAGAGAAGATAAAAATCAAAGATAAATCCAAAGACCACCTGGTTATCGAGTATGACCGAGAGGAAAAACTTTATGTCCCGGTCGACCAGATGCATATGGTGCAAAAATATATTGCTTTTCAGGTACGAAAACCGAAGCTTTATAGATTAGGGTCTCGGGAATGGCAGAGGACGAAGAACAGGGCAAGAAAGGCGATTCAGAAGCTTGCTTGGGAGCTGCTTTCTCTACAGGCGATGCGTTTAAGTAGCAAGGGTTTCGCTTATTCCGCTGACTCTGATTGGCAAAAGCAATTTGAGAAGACATTTGCTTATCAGGAGACCTTTGATCAGAACACCGCCACTTCCCAGGTAAAAAAAGACATGGAGTCAATAAAACCTATGGATAGGCTGCTCTGCGGCGATGTAGGGTACGGGAAGACAGAGGTAGCTATGCGGGCAGCATTCAAGGCGGTCCTAGATAATAAACAGGTTGCCTATCTTGTTCCGACTACAATTTTAGCTGAGCAGCATTATCATAATTTCAGCTCGCGCCTGAAAGAATTCCCTATAAATTTACAGTTGCTCTGCCGTTTTAAAACAGATGCACAACAGAAAAAGATCGTAAAGGAGATCTCTCAAGGCAGAGTCGATATAGTAATCGGAACGCACAGGCTTTTATCCGATGATATTAATTTTAAGGATCTGGGACTGGTGGTGATTGACGAAGAACAGCGCTTTGGAGTAAGGCATAAGGAGAAGCTGAAACAGCTAAGGCTTGCTACTGATGTTTTGACTTTGACTGCAACACCTATACCAAGGACGCTTTATATGAGCTTGATGGGCGCTAAGGATCTCTCGGTAATCAATACTCCGCCTCAAAATAGATTGCCAATAAAGACGGTTGTGGTAGAATATGACGAAGACCTGATACGGCAGGCGATTCTCAGAGAGTTTAACCGCAAAGGGCAAGTTTATTTTTTGCATAACCGGGTTTATGATATTGACAAAATCAAAGAGAAACTAAAAAGAATCCTGCCCTCTACGCTGAGGTTAGCTATAGCGCATGGCCAGATGCCCTCCAGAGATTTAGAAGCGGTGATGTGTAATTTCCTCGATGCTAAGATTGATTGCCTGATTTGTACGATGATTATTGAATCCGGCATAGATATCCCGAATGCCAATACAATCATCGTAAATAATGCTCATAATTTTGGGCTCTCTAATTTGCATCAACTCAGAGGCAGGGTCGGCAGATTTAACAGAGCGGCCTATGCTTATCTGATGATACCTAAAAATAAGACACTTGATAAGGATGCCAGAAAGAGGATGGAGGCAATCCAGGAATATTCGCATTTGGGTGCAGGATTTAGAATCGCTATGGAGGATTTGGAGATTAGAGGAGCAGGGAATCTTCTGGGCATGCAGCAACACGGTTTTATCGCGGCCGTGGGATTCGATCTATACTGCCGGCTCTTAAAGGAAGTGGTGGATAGTTTTAAAAAAGTGTTCGATAACGAACCTAAGGGTGATTATAATGCGCAGAATTAGAAGATTCATTTTTACGCTGGCAATTCTCTCTCTCTTATCCGGCTTTTATCTGCCCTGCGGCCTTTATGCAGAGAGTAAGATAATTGCTATTGTCAATTCCGAAGCGATTACTCAGAAGGACCTCGATGACTTTATTAATTTTATGCGCATGCAGTTGTCGCGCGAGTTAGAAGGGGGTGCTTTAGAGGATAGAGTCCGATCGATGAGTGAAGATCTGCTGAAAAAGTTGATTGAAGACAGATTAGTTTTACAGGAGGCCAAAAAGAACGAGATTTCCGTAGATGAAAGCAGAATCAGGGCGAGAATCAATGATATTCGAAAAAGGTACCCTACGGATAATGACTTTCAGGCAGATTTATTAATCAGAGGCTTGACTCAGGCAGACTTAGAGACAAAGATTAATGAGCAGTTTCTCATGCGCGGCATAATCGAACAGGAGGTACGCCGAAATGTAGTGATTACTCCTAAGGAGATAACCGCTTTCTACAATCAGAATATAGAAAAGTTTAATGCCGAAGAAGTAAGAAAGGTAAGTGTGCTGATGATTGATTCCGGCGACCTGGCAAATAAAATAACCCCAGATTTAAATAGCGCTAAGACACTGGAAGATATTGCAAAGGATCATTCTCTTAGCGTTGAGAGCCTGGAGGTTATAGAGAGGGAACTTAGCGAAGAGGTGAGCAGGAAAGTCTTTAGCCTAAAGGTAGGGCAGAGGTCAAAATTAATCCACATTGAAGGTAAATACTATATCTTCCGGCTTAATCAAATCATCCCTTCCAGAAAACTGAACTTATCAGAGGTTCAGGATCAAGTAAGTCTTTACTTATTTGAAAAGAAAATGCAGGAATCGATGCTGAAGTGGTTAGATGAACTCAAAGAAAAATCCTATATTAAAATCCTCTAAAGTCAGAGTCGGCCTTACTATAGGCGATCCTTCCGGTATCGGCCCTGCGATCACCCTAAAAGCTATTAAAAAATTACAAAGCTTAGCTGATTTCACCATAATCGGTGACCGCTGGCTCCTAAACAGACTTAAGACTTACGATTTAAGACATAAGACCGTCAGGATAGTTGATTTAAAAAACGTTCCTCGGAAAAATTTTTCCTTTGGCAAAATAAAAGCGGCATACGGAAAGGCTTCAATTGAATATTTAGATAAAGCCCTGGAGCTCATTAAGCAAAAGGAAATAGACTGCCTTGTTACCGCCCCGATCTCTAAAGAATCAATAAATTTAGCCGGTTTTAAATATTCCGGACATACTGAATATTTGGCTGATAAAACAAATACCAAAGATTTTGCAATGATGCTCTTAAACAGTAAGATTAAATTTTCTCTGATCACAAGGCACCTTCCTTTAAAGAATGTCTCCTCTTCATTAGACCAAAAGTCGATTTATAAGACGATTCTTCTGACCCACGAATTCCTGAAAAAAAACTTTGCTCTGAAAAATCCCCGGATCGTATTTTGCGGCCTTAATCCTCATGCCTCAGATAATGGTTTGATCGGAAGAGAGGAAATCAGTATAATCTCTCCCGTTATAAGAAAGATTAAAAACAAGTTTAAGTTCAATATCGCTGGTCCGATTTCGGCAGATGTGGCAATCTATAAGGCAAGAGATAAGATTTATGATTGCGTGATTGCCGTTTATCATGATCAGGCGTTGATACCGTTAAAGCTGCTTGATAATAGAGGAGGTGTAAATATCACTCTCGGACTACCTTTTATCAGGACATCTGTGCTGCACGGTACAGCTTTTGATATTGCAAAAAATACCCATTTAATTAAGGCGGATTCGTTGATTGAAGCGGTCCGCTTTGCCGTAAAATGCATCAAAAACCAAAGAAAAGATTAGGGCAAAATTTTCTTACAGACAGAAATATTCGCAATAAAATCGTTACAGCCTGCGGATTCGAAAAATCTGATACTGTTTTAGAAATCGGCTCAGGCAAAGGGGAATTAACCCTCGAGGTTGCCCGATTGGTAGATAAAATTTACGCTTTAGAGATCGACAGCGGGCTCTGTGATACCTTGAAAAAAAACTTAAAGGGTTGCGCAAACATTGAAGTAATCAACCAAGACTTCCTTAAATTCGATATTAAAAAACATTTTTCCGGAAGCAGAGGGAAGATAAAAATTATCGGCAACATCCCTTATTACATCACCTCTGCGATAATCCAACACTTAGTAAAAAATAGAGAACTAATCGAAAGCATATTTCTCACCGTGCAAAAAGAATTCGCTAAAAGAATTATTGCTTACCCAGGGAGAAAAGACTATGGCTCCTTTAGTTGTTTTGTACAATACCACTTTGCCCCCCGCTTACTTTTTAATATTAAAAATGCATCGTTTACTCCTGCGCCAAAGGTCGATTCCTGTTTTTTAACTTTAGATCCCTTTGGGGAACGTCCTCTAAGCAGAAAAGAAGAGGAGCTTTTATTCAAGATAATCAGAGGCGCCTTTAGTAAAAGAAGAAAGACACTGAAAAACGGTCTTAAGGGTATCATCTCGGTAGATAAACTGGTTGTATTTTCCAGGAAATTTGAGATCAGTACCAATATTCGTCCGGAAGACCTTTCCCTGGATGATTTTATAAATCTCGCCAAATCTTAAAATAACCAAAAAAAGGCTTGACAAATAGTATAATTAATATATACTTTTATATTTACGTAATTCCTTACTTCAGTATTTTCAAGCATTTTCAACCTTGTATAAATAAAAATCAGAATTTCGAGGAGAAATTCTTGGTGATGGTTTTTTTTGCTTTTAAGGCTCAAACGACAGAGCACCACTTTAACTTGCTGGAGTAGCTCAGTCGGCAGAGCACGTCCTTGGTAAGGACGGGGTCACGGGTTCGATTCCCGTCTCCAGCTTTAAAAAAAAGATATGAGAGAGATCATTACACTTGAGTGCACGGTTTGTAAGAATAGAAACTACACGACGACAAAAGATAAAAGAAAACAGCAGGGCAGGCTGGAAATAAAAAAATATTGTAGATTTTGCCGTAAGCACGCTGTACATAAGGAAACAAAATAAGTGAGGACACAACTTATGCCTGCCTGCCGGCAGGCAGGGAGTAAAAGAGGCATAACTTATATGCCCGAACTTACCCCCCACCACTTTTTGTAACAGAAGTTGAGTTTATCAAAAAGGTGTGGTGAGGATAGTAATACCTATGTTTTTATACCAAGCATATTTTCAAAAAGTGGTGGAGGGGTTAAATTCACACATTGACTTATGTTGGAGAGAAAGTGAGTTGCTCCATAAGTCAAGTGTTCATTTAATTAGGAGCGTCGGTTAATGGCAAACCAGCGGTCTCCAAAACCGTGACTGCAGGTTCAAGTCCTGCCGCTCCTGTTGGAAAGAAAGCAGAGGCGGCAGTAATGATGCAGGTTTCCCGACAAGCTATGCAATAGCAGTCGGGATCCCGATGGCAAGCTTCGAAGAAGCGCGATCATCGGGACAAGTCCTGCCGCTCCTGAATGGTAAGACTTGAACCGTAAGATAAGCAAATGAATCTATTACTAAAACCCGTAAAATTTTTAAAGGAAGTAAAAGTCGAATTAGGAAAGGTTGCCTGGTCTACCAAACAGGAATTGATCGCCTCAACGGTTGTAGTAATCGTCGTAACCGCATTAGCTACTTTGTACATCGCTTCAATAGATTTGAGTCTTTCAAAATTCTTGAGTTTGGTCTTTAAGTAATGAAGAACTGGTACGTCGTACATACACAGACAGGATCTGAAGATAAAGTGAAGACAACTTTAGAGAATAAAATATCTCAGGCGGGTTTAGAGGAGGCGATCAGCAGTGTAATCATACCTACTGAGCAAGTCTCAGAAATCCGCGGCGGAAAAAAGAAGATATCTAAAAGAAAGTTTTTTCCCGGATATATCCTGGTAGAGATGGAGCTTAACGAAGAGACTTACCTTTTTGTAAAGACCTCCCCCGGAGTAACAGGCTTTATCGGCCCGGGAAAGAAACCGATGCCCCTACCGCAGCAAGAAGTAGACAGCATCCTAAAGCGGACTCAGGATACAGAAGCAAAACCTTCCCCTAAGGTAAGCTTTGAAAAAGGAGAGCAGGTGAGAGTAACAGACGGACCATTCCTGAATTTCAATGGGACGATAGACGAAATCCACCCGGAAAAAGGAAAAGTAAAGGTAAGCGTTTCAATTTTTGGCAGAGCAACACCAGTAGAATTAGAGTTCTGGCAAGTAGAAAAAACGTAAAAGCTCGATGGCTAAGAAAGTTACCGCACAAATCAAATTACACGTACCTGCAGGATCGGCAAATCCTGCGCCGCCAGTCGGACCTGCTTTAGGTCAACACGGCGTCAATATTATGCAGTTTTGTAAACAATTTAACGATCAGACTAAAGGAAAAGACGGAATCATTTTACCGGTAGTAATTAGCGTTTATGAAAATCGGACTTTTTCCTTTATTATAAAGAGTCCGCCTTCTTCAGTCCTTCTTAAGCGCGCAGCAAATCTTGCTAAAGCATCAGGCATAAGCGGAAAAGAGACGATCGGTACAGTCAATAAAAAACAGATTGAAGATATCGCCAGACAGAAGATGCAGGACTTGAATACCCAGGATTTAAAACAGGCAATTAAAATTATTGAAGGTACGGCCCGTAGCATGGGGATAGCGGTAGAAGGCTAACTGATTATGAAGAATCGCAGCAAAAGATACAAAGAATCGGAAAAACAGCTGGATAAGAATAAGGTCTATGACCTGAAAGAAGCTATCAGTACGATCAAAAAGATGCCGAATGCTAAATTTGACGGTTCGGTGGACTTACATTTTAAATTGAATATTGATAGCAAGAAATCAGACCAGGTAGTAAGAGGTACAGTAGTATTGCCGCACGGGACAGGGAAAAAAATCAGGGTAGCGGTTTTTTGTAAAGGAGAACAGGAAAAAATCGCTAAAGATGCCCAGGCAGAGCATGTAGGCGCAAATGATTTAATCGAGAAGGTTGCGGATGGATTTCTCGATTTTGATTGTGTAATCGCCAGTCCTGAGATGATGAAGGATTTAAGTAAGCTGGGAAAGGTTTTAGGTCCGCGAGGCCTTATGCCCAGCCCGAAAACAGGCACCGTAACTAACGATATTAAAAAAGCAATCGAGGATGTAAGGCGAGGAAAGGTGGAGTTCCGCGCTGATAAACAAGCCGGTATCCATCTATCTATAGGTAAGGCTTCTTTTACAGAGGATAAACTCTTCGAAAATGCCAATTGTATAATCAGCTCATTAAATGAAATAAAACCCACATCTATAAAAGGTAAGTTTATAAAAAACCTATCGATCGCCTCTTCAATGAATCCGGGCGTAAGGGTTATTATTTAAGATGGAAAAGATCGGCTTGCTATTAAAAGAGATTTCTGAAAAAAAGGTTAAAGATTCAATTAAGGAATCAAAAGCCGTGATCTTATTAAGGTATTCGGGATTATCCGGCCCTGACTTAGCTTTACTCAGGCAATCTCTAAGAAAAACTGATGCCAGCTTATTTGTGGTTAAAAACAGCGTTGCCCAGCGTGCGCTGAAAGATGCAGGTTTAGAAGTATTGGTAAAATCAGTCCAAGGCCCTTGCGGAATAGTCTTTGCAAAAGATGAACCCATAGGAGTTTCAAAAGCGCTATGTGATTTTGCTAAAGAGCACGACAAGTTAAAATTTGACAGCGGATTTTTAAAAGATAAGCTTATACAAAAGGAAGATATCGAGTCGATGGCTCGGCTGCCATCGAAAGAGGTATTAAGGGCTCAGCTGGTAATGACCTTAAATGCCCCGATTCAAGGATTGGTTTTATCTTTAAATCAGATAATCACTAAGTTTGTCTACTGCTTGGATCAGATTAAAGAGAAAAGGGAACAAACAAAGCAAGAAGAACCAAAGCAATAAGGAAAGGAGAACAAGATGGCTCAGAAAAATTTGGAAGAGATGGTTAAATCGATCGAAGGTATGACGGTGCTTGAGCTTTCAGATTTGGTTAAAGCGCTGGAAGAAAAATTCGACGTAAAGGCGAATATGCCGATGATCGCTGCTCCGGTTGCAGGCGCTGCCGGTGCACAAGTAGCAGAAGAAGAGAAAACTTCATTTACGGTAGTTTTAGTTAATGCGGGTGCGAATAAGATCTCAGTGATCAAAGAAGTTAGGACAATGACTTCGTTGGGTCTAAAAGAAGCCAAAGATTTGGTTGATTCCGCTCCCAAGCCGATTAAAGAAGGCGTAACTAAAGAAGAGGCGGAAGAGATAAAGAAAAAATTGGAAGCAGCCGGCGGCAAAGTTGAATTAAAATAAAAAAATCATATGATCAAACGCAAGAGTTTTGGAAGATTAAAAGAGGTTTTTGATATTCCGCATTTTTTAGACGTGCAACTGAAATCTTATCACGAGCTATTGCAGATAGATACTCCTCCTAAAGAAAGGATCAATCAAGGCCTGCAAGAAGTCTTTGAGGAGATATTCCCGGTTGAAAGTGCTGACCGCTCTGTAAAACTGGAGTTTGTCAGTTATTCATTGGGGAAGCCGAAATATAATACTACCGAATCTATGGCCAGATCTCTAACATATGCTGCACCTCTTAAGGTAAAATTCAGGTTGACTACACCCCAAGAAACCAAAGAGCAGGATGCCTATTTCGGCGAGATACCTTTAGTCACCGATACCGGGACATTTATAATTAATGGCGATGAAAGGGTTGTGGTGAGTCAATTACAGCGTTCTCCTGGAGTATCTTTTGAGGAAGAAGTACATCCTACGGGAAAGAGGATTTTCTACGGAAGGATAATTCCTTATCGCGGCGCCTGGCTGGAATTTAAGTATGACCTTACCGAGACTATTCTCGCTTATGTTGACCGGCGCAGAAACTTTCCGGCTACGCAGATCTTAAGGATTCTTGGTTTTTCTACAGACAGCGATATAATCCAGGCCTTTGGCCAGGAGTATCCTGAAATTACCAACACCTTAAAGAAAGATTATACAAAGAATAAAGAAGAAGCATACCTAGATTTTTACCGGAAGATGAGGCCAACCGAGCCGATTACTAAAGAAGCAGCAGAGGCTTTATTTTATAGATTATTTTTTGATCCGGGCAGATATGACCTAGAGAGAGCAGGAAGGTTTATTCTAAATAGAAAATTGGTTATGGATGTCTCTTTAGAGAAACGAATATTAGATTCTGCTACGGTAATTAAGGTGATCGAATACCTGATGAAGCTTAAAGACGGCAGCGGTAAAATCGATGATATCGATCACCTGGGGAATCGCAGAGTAAAAACAGTAGGAGAGTTAGTGCAGAATCAGGTGAGGATCGGATTGGCCCGCGTGGAGCGCTCGATCAGAGAGAGATTAAGCATACTCGGTGAATTTGAAAACCTGAACGTTCATTACCTGATTAATTCTAAGCTACTCTCAAATCAGGTGCGTGATTTCTTTTCCCGCAGCCAATTATCCCAGTTTATGGACCAAGTGAATCCTTTGGCAGAGACTACGCACAAGCGAAGGTTAAGCGCTCTTGGCCCAGGTGGTTTATCAAGGGAAAGAGCAGGATTTGAAGTACGTGATATCCACCCATCACACTATGGCAGGATCTGTCCAATTGAAACTCCCGAAGGACCGAATATCGGTCTGATTGCTTCCTTAAGCACTTTTGCCAGAGTGAATAACCTGGGGCTTTTAGAGACTCCCTATAGAAAAGTAGAAGAGGGCAGGGTTACAAAGAAAATCGCATATCTTACCGCCGACATAGAGCAGGAATGCGTGATCGCACAGGCAAACGTCCCCTTAGATAACGATGGATATTTCTCGGAACGTGAAGTCTCCTGTAGGTATAAAGATGACTTCCCTAAAGTTCACGGGAAGAAAGTTCAGTATATGGATGTTTCGCCTAAGCAGTTGGTCTCCGTGGCAGCCTCATTGATCCCATTCTTAGAGCATGATGATGCCAACCGTGCATTAATGGGTTCAAATATGCAAAGGCAGGCTGTTCCCTTGATGATCACTGAACCTCCGCTGGTAGGTACACTGATGGAAGAAAAAGTCGCCAGGGATTCCGGAACAGTAGTCCTGGCAGAAGAGGCAGGTAAAGTAAATTACGTAGATAGCCATACTATTATAATAGGTAAGCAGACTTACCATTTAAAGAAGTTCCTGCGTACGAATGCAGATACCTGTATAAATCAAAGGCCCCTGGTTAAGTTAGGGGAACGCGTTGAAAAAGGAAGCATCATTGCTGACGGAATAAGCACTAAGTCTGGGGAGCTTGCCTTAGGCAAGAATGTATTATGCGCATATATGCCTTGGAGAGGTTATAATTTTGAAGATGCCATATTAATCAGCTCAAAATTAGTCAAAGAAGACACTTTTACTTCAATCCATGTGGAAGAATTTGAGATTGAAGCGACTGAAACGCGTTTAGGAAACGAAGAGATAACTCGCGATATACCTAATGTAAGCGAAGAGGCTCTAAGCAACCTGGATGAAAGCGGAATTATCTATATGGGCGCAGAAGTAGCCCCGGGAGATATTTTAGTAGGGAAGATCACTCCAAAGACCGATACAGAGCCATCCCCGGAAGAAAGGTTATTACGCGCGATATTCGGCGAAAAAGCCGGTGATGTGCGTGATACCTCTTTGATCGTTCCTCCAGGAGTAGAAGGGGTGGTGATCAATGTGCATGTCTTTTCGCGTAAAGAGCGTGGAAGAAAATCAAAAGAAGATAAATCAAAAGAACTGGCAAAGATTAGGGAATTAAAAGCTTACTATATACAGGAGATAGAGTTTGTTGAGACTGAGAAAATCGCAAGACTTAGCCGGTTATTAAACGTAGATAAAAAGAAACTGGAGAAGATGGACTTTAGCGATAATGAAGAGGCAAAAATATTGGCCGCTTCTTTTGACGAACAAATACAGGAATTAATAGCTGAGCAAGACCAGGAGATGGAGAAAGTAAGGCGGGGGGATGAACTGCCTGCCGGAGTCTTAAAGAGAGCTGTTGTTTACATAGCTACAAAACGTAAACTTTCAGAGGGAGATAAGTTAGCGGGTAGGCACGGGAATAAGGGTGTAGTAGCTAAAATCTTACCAGAAGAAGACATGCCTTTCCTTCCCGACGGCACTCCCGTTGAAATAGTCTTAAATCCGTTAGGCGTTCCTTCGCGTATGAACGTAGGTCAAATCTTAGAAGCCCACCTGGGTTGGGCAGCGAAAGCTATGGGTCTATTTGTTGCTTCTCCTGTATTTGATGGTGCCACAGAAAAAGAGATTAAAGAGATGTTGAAAAAGTGCGATTTTCCTGAAGACGGAAAAATTACTCTCTATGATGGCTATACCGGCCGACCTTTTGATCAAAAAGTAGCTGTTGGTTACACTTATGTAATGAAATTAATCCATCTGGTTGATGAAAAGATCCATGCCCGCTCAATTGGGCCGTATTCTCTAGTTACTCAACAGCCCTTAGGAGGAAAGGCACAGTTCGGAGGACAAAGATTAGGAGAAATGGAGGTCTGGGCCCTGGAAGCTTACGGTGCCGCATTTACCCTGCAGGAAATGTTGACCGTCAAGAGTGACGATGTCTCAGGAAGAACGCATATCTATGAAGCGATCGTCAAGGGAGAACAACGTCTTAGTCACGGAACCCCGGAGTCATTTAATGTCTTAATCAAAGAATTACAGGGATTAGGACTGGATATTAGAACAGAGAAGGCAAAATAAATGGAACAAGTCGTTACTTTCGATAATATTACAATCAAAATCGCATCCAGCCAGGTGATTAAGTCTTGGTCTAAGGGAGAGGTAAGAAAAGCAGAAACGATCAATTATCGCACTCTTAAACCAGAGAAGGACGGCCTATTCTGTGAGCGGATATTCGGCCCGGTGCGCGACTGGGAGTGTAATTGCGGTAAATATAAAGGTATAAAGTTCAAAGGGATTACCTGTGACCGTTGCGGCGTCACCGTAGACCGCTCAAAGGTACGCAGAGAACGTATGGGCCATATCGAATTGGCAGCACCGGTGACACACATCTGGTTTTTTAAAGCAGTGCCTAGCAGAATGTCCGCTTTATTAGATATCGGATTAAGGGACATGGAGAAGATCATTTATTATGAGGAGTACGTAGTAATCGATCCCGGTTCAACGCCGCTGAAGAAAAAAGAACTCCTTAGCGAAGAGAAATATCAGGAATGCCTGGCTAAATACGGCGCCAACTTTAAGGCCAAGATCGGAGCCGAAGCCGTAAATGACTTATTAAAGGAATTAGATCTGGACTCTCATTGCCGAAAGCTACGTAGAGATATCGATAAGTCAAAGGATGCCTTAAATAACCGTAAAAACTTAAAAACTTTAAAGATCGTCGAAGACTTTAAGAAATCAGGCAATAAACCTGATTGGATGATACTTGAAATCCTGCCGGTTATTCCTCCTGATTTAAGGCCGTTAGTTCCTTTAGATGGCGGCAGATTTGCCACCTCTGATCTTAATGACTTGTATAGAAGGGTGATCAACCGCAATAACCGATTGAGAAAACTGATGGAGCTAAGCGCTCCGGAAATAATCATCCGCAATGAAAAACGTATGCTCCAGGAAGCGGTAGATGCGCTCTTGGATAACGGCAGGCACGGAAAACCGGTACTCGGTGCAAATAACCGCCCGCTAAAATCACTCTCTGACATGCTCAAAGGAAAACAGGGAAGATTCAGACAAAATCTCTTAGGTAAGCGCGTTGACTACTCCGGCCGTTCAGTTATAGTCGTAGGCCCTGAGCTTAACCTGCATGAATGCGGCTTACCGAAACAGATGGGCCTAGAATTATTCCAACCATTTATCATTAAGAAATTAAGAGAAAAGGGATTTGTGCATACTATAAAAGGTGCACGTAGAATGGTTGAGCGCGGTAAGATCGAAGTATGGGATATTTTAGACGAAGTAATCCAAGACCATTGCGTGCTCTTGAACCGTGCGCCTACATTACACCGCTTAGGAATACAGGCTTTCCAACCGGTTTTAGTCGAAGGTAAATCGATTAAGATCCATCCATTAGTCTGCACTGCTTTTAACGCTGATTTTGACGGTGACCAAATGGCAGTACACGTACCATTATCTTTAGAATCGCAGTTAGAAGTTAAAATCCTTGTATTATCGATAAATAATATATTTTCTCCTGCTGACGGAAGGCCGATAGTCACTCCTACGCAGGATATCGTCTTAGGCCTTTCGTATCTGAGCAAAGAAAAACCCGGTGCCAAAGGAGAAAATAAAGTTTTTGCTGACCCCGATGAGGTCCTGATTGCTTTTGATGATAAAGCAGTAGATCTCCACGCCGCAATAAAGTTAAGGGTAGAGAAGGTTTTTATCCTGGAGGATAAAAAGATAATCTCTGAAAAACAACTGCTCCCTACCACCGTAGGAAGGGTATTTTTCAATCAGATGCTCCCCGAAGGGTTCGGTTTTGTGAACATGGAATTAAATAAAAGGAATGTAGGCGATATAGTAATCGAATGCTATAAACGCTTTGGCCACGCCGCATGCGTAAAACTGCTGGATGATATGAAAAAACTCGGTTTTGAAATGGCTACTTTAGGCGGAATATCAATCGGCATAGACGACCTGCAGATCCCAGAAGAGAAACAGGAAGTTTTAAGAGCATCAAAAGCAGAAGTAGCCAAGGTAGAAAATCAATACCGGCAGGGTATCATCACAGATAGTGAACGCAAAGCTAAAATTATTGATATCTGGACGCATACCACAGATAATATCTCAGACCTATTGTTTAAAAAAATGGAGCGGTTTAATCCTATATTCATGATGGCTGATTCAGGAGCAAGAGGATCGAGGCTTCAGATCAGGCAGTTAGCAGGCATGCGCGGACTTATGGCAAAACCTTCCGGAGAAATAATCGAAAGCCCGATTACCGCTAACTTTAGAGAAGGCCTAAACGTTCTAGAATACTTTATCTCCACTCACGGTGCGCGTAAAGGGTTAGCCGACACAGCGCTGAAAACCGCAGATGCGGGTTATTTAACCCGTAGGTTAGTTGATGTTGCTCAGGAAGTAATTGTCAATGTTCATGACTGCGGCACTCTTAACGGAATCACAGTCTCTGCAATCATCGAAGGCGACGAAGAAGTAGTCAGCTTAAAAGACCGGATTGTAGGAAGAGTCGCCCTGGATAATATCGTTGATATCATTACCGATGAACAGATCATCAAGGCGGGCGAAGAGATTCTGGAAGAAAAAGCCGATATGATCGAAAGGCTGGGGATAGAAAAAATCCGTATCCGCAGCGTTTTGACCTGCGAATCAGGCAGGGGCGTTTGTACTAAATGTTACGGAATAAACTTAGCCAGCGGCAGGCTGGTTGAAGTGGGAGAAGCGGTAGGGGTAATTGCAGCTCAGAGTATCGGCGAACCGGGAACCCAGTTAACCATGAGAACCTTCCATATCGGCGGTACGGCATCAAGAATTATCGCACAATCATCTATCAAGTCAAAGAATAAAGGTATCGTAAAATTCCATAACTTAAGAGTCACCTTTAAGAATAAAGAGTTTATAGTTTTGAACCGAAATGGTTCAATAAGCATAAATGATAAACACGCAAGAGAGCTTGAGAGATATACCGTTCCTCACGGTGCTATTCTGATTATTGCTGACGGCCAAGAGGTAAACAAGGGTGTAGCTTTTGTACGCTGGGACCCGTATTCATCTTCGGTTCTAACCGAAGTAATGGGTACGGTAAAATTTGAAGATTTACGTGAAAACGTCACTGTCCGCGAGGAGCTAAACCCGGTTACAAAATTAATAGAGCGAGTAGTAGTAGAGCATAAACAAGAATACCATCCTCAGATAGTAATCTTAGATGAAAGCAAGGAAGTCTTAGGAATTTATCCTATTCCGGTAGGTGCACATATTCTGGTAAAAGACGGCCAGAAAGTAGGCGCGGGAGACCTCCTGGCTAAGATTCCGCGCTTGGTAGTGAAAACTAAAGATATTACCGGGGGTTTACCACGAGTCGCAGAATTATTCGAAGCCAGGCGTCCTAAGGACCCCGCAGTAATCAGCGAAATAGACGGTTTCGTAGAATTCGCAGAGAATAAAAAAGGACAGCGGTTGATCGTCGTAAAATCCTCCACAGGCATGCAGAGAGAATATCTCATGCCGCACGGAAAACATCCCAATGTCTATAAGGGCGATAAAGTCATCGCCGGCCAGCAATTAACTGACGGTCCCGTAGTTTTACAGGATATTTTAAGGGTTTGCGGAGACAAGGTCTTGCAGGAATATTTAGTCAACGAAGTACAGGAGGTCTACAGGCTTCAGGGCGTGCGGATAAATGATAAGCATATTGAATTAATCATCAGACAGATGCTAAAAAAGGTAAGCATAGAAGATCCGGGAAGTACTGAGTTTTTGCCTATGCAACAAGTTGATAAGTGGAAATTCCAGAAAGAAAATTCGCGCGTGATTAAAAAGGGTGGGAAACCGGCTCAGGCAACTCCCTTACTACTAGGCATTACCAAGGCATCCTTAACTACAGAAAGCTTTATCTCTGCTGCCAGTTTCCAGGAAACGACAAAAGTGCTTACGGAAGCAGCCTGTTCGGGTAAAAAAGATGAGTTGTTCGGTCTGAAAGAGAACGTCATCGTCGGACACCTGATACCCGCCGGTACAGGTTTCCGTGATCATCGTGATATTGAGATGGAGAAACACGCAGAAGTAAAGACAGAGCCTCAGAAGCTAGAAAAAGGCAGTAAAAAGAAGGAATAATACCAATATGCCGACTATTTCACAACTGATTAGATTAGGAAGAATAAGCAGAAGGAAGAAAACAAAATCACCGGCTTTAAAGGCTTCTCCGCAAAGACGCGGCGTATGCCTGCAGGTAAGGACAATGACTCCGAAGAAACCCAACTCTGCTTTAAGAAAGATCGCCAGAGTCAGATTAACCACAGGTATTGAAGTCACCTCATACATACCCGGAGAAGGCCATAATCTGCAGGAACACTCCATCGTTTTAGTTAGAGGCGGACGTGTAAAGGATCTTCCGGGCGTAAGGTATCATATCGTCAGAGGAACCCTGGATACGGCGGGAGTGAGCAACAGAAAGAAATCACGTTCTAAATACGGAGCAAAAAGACCGAAATGAGAAGAAGAAAAGCACGTGGAAAAGAATTAACCGCTGACCCTAAATTTAACAGCAAGATAGTAACAAAATTTATAAATATGTGCATGATGAAAGGGAAGAAGTCTTTAGCGGAAAAAATTGTCTATGGTTCGTTTGAAAAAATCAAGGCACAACTCAATGAAGCCGATGTGATAAAGGTATTCCATAAGGCATTAGATAACGCCCGTCCTCGCCTGGAAGTAAAGCCCAGACGTGTCGGAGGTGCAACTTATCAGATCCCGATTGAAGTCAGGCAGGAGAGAGGTACTTCTATTGCCTTGCGTTGGATCAGGGATTTTGCCAGGTCGAAGAAAGGAAAATCATTAAAAGATAGGTTGGCCGATGAGATAATCGCAGCATATAAGGGAGAGGGTTCATCAATCAAAAAGAGAGATGATACCCATAAGATGGCCGAAGCCAATAAGGCCTTTGCACATTTTAAATGGTAATGTTGAGAAAAATCGCATTAGACAAAATCAGGAATATCGGGATTATCGCGCATATAGATGCAGGTAAGACTACTACTACCGAACGTATCCTATATTATACTGGTAAAACCTATAAAATCGGCGAGGTAGATGAAGGTACAGCTACCATGGATTGGATGGCCCAGGAGCAGGAAAGGGGAATTACTATCACCGCGGCCTGCACTACCTGCAAATGGAACGATATCACTATAAACGTGATTGATACTCCCGGACATGTGGATTTCACCGTAGAAGTGGAGAGGTCATTAAAAGTGCTGGATGGCGCAGTGGTAGTCTTCTGCGGAGTAGGCGGTGTCGAGCCTCAATCAGAAACCGTATGGAGACAGGCAGACCGTTATGAGGTACCGAGATTAGCTTTTGTCAATAAATTAGACCGCACGGGCAATAATTTTTATGATGTCATTGATCAGATGCATAAAAAGCTGGGAGCGAATGCAGCAGCAATACAGCTGCCGTACTTTAAGAATAGTGAATTGACAGGTATGATTAATTTAATTGACGATAAGCTAATCCTATATAAAGATGCCTCTGGTGCAGAGTATGAATCTGTGGAAGTACCCGGCGAGTCACGTAACGAAACTGATAAATACCATAACATCATGCTAGAGAAGATTGCAGAGGCAGATGAAGAAATCATGGATAAGTTTGTCCATGGCAAAACGATTACTGCCGAGGACATTAAAAAAGCAATCCGTAGCACAGTTGTAAAGAATAAATTTGTTCCGGTTTTATGCGGCTCATCTTTAAAAAACAGAGGGACTCAACCATTGCTTGATGCTATATGCGAGTATCTCCCATCACCGCAGGATGTGCCGCCGATGAAAGGGATAAATCCTGATACTAATGAATATGAAGAGATTCCTGCATCAGATAAAGCTCCTCTCTGCGCTCTCTGCTTTAAGGTAGCGACTGATTCCTACGTCGGCAAGTTGCATTACGTAAGAATGTATTCAGGTACGCTAAAATCAGGTGAATATATCTATAACTCTTCGAAGGGAATCAGAGAACGGATTACTAAATTAGTTAGAATGCACGCCAATCGTCAGGAAATCATCGACCGGCTGTATACCGGCGACATAGCGGCAGCGGTAGGTTTAAAAAATACTAAAACCGGTGATACGCTTTGCATGGAAGCAAAACCTTTATTGATCGAGTCGATGCATTTTCCGGAACCGGTAATACAACAGGCAATCGAACCCAAAACTAAACAGGACCAAGAAAAATTAGGTTTTGCTTTACATAAATTAGCTGAAGAAGATCCATCTTTCCGCGTTAATTATAATCAGGAGACTGGTGAAACAATTATCTCCGGTATGGGGCAGTTGCATTTAGATATCGTAATCGACCGGATCATGCGCGAATTTAACGTGGAAGCTCAGGTGGGTTCGCCTCAGGTAGCATATCGAGAGACAGTAACCAAGAAGGTTGTAGTCACAGGTAAATTTATCCAGCAGTCCGGCGGTAGAGGCCAATACGGCCATGTCGTTCTCCAGATAGAACCTCAGGAGATGCCGGGAACAGGCATAACTTTTGAAAATAAAATCAAAAGCGGTGCGATTCCCCGGGAATATATTCCTTCGGTGGAAGACGGAGTACTGGGAGCCGCAAAGAGCGGTTCGTTATCCGGGTATCCGGTCACTGATACAAAAATCACATTAATCGACGGGTCTTTTCATGAAGTTGACTCTTCTGAAATGGCCTTTCAGATGGCAGGTGCGATCGCTTTCAACGACGGACTGAAAAAAGCAGGCCCGATTTTATTAGAACCAATCATGGATATGGAGATCACCGTGCCCGAGGAATATATGGGTACGGTAATCGGAGATCTTAATGCACGGCGAGCAAAGATAATCTCTCTTAACACCCGGGCAAATATTCGCGCAATCAGGACTTATATTCCTCTAGCTGAAATATTTAATTATGCCACGGTGCTAAGGTCTTTAACCCAAGGCCGGGCATCCTATACAATGGAGCCCTCATTTTATACTGAGGTGCCTTCACATATAACGGAAAGAATTACCGCAGGATTCACGGCTACAGGTACAAGAAGGGTTTAGAAGAACTAAAGGAGGTGTCTAAATGGCTAAAGAAAAATTTGTAAGATCAAAACCACACGTAAACGTAGGGACTATCGGCCACATTGACCATGGCAAGACTCTCTTGACTTCCACGATTACTCACGTGCTTGCGAAATTAGGCAAGGCTGAAGCTAAATCATACGCTGATATTGCCAAGGGTGGAGCAGTAAGAGACGAATCCAAGATTTTGACTATTTCTGTCGCACACGTTGAGTACGAAACGGATAAACGCCATTACGCACATATCGATTGCCCCGGTCATGCAGATTACATCAAAAACATGATTACCGGCGCAGCGCAGATGGACGGCGCAATCCTTGTTGTCTCTGCCGCCGATGGCCCAATGCCTCAAACCAGAGAGCATATACTTCTGGCAAGACAAGTCAACGTTCCGGCTATGGTAGTATTTCTAAATAAGATCGATGTGGTTCAAGATAAAGAGCTGATTGATCTTGTCGAAATGGAAGTAAGGGAGCTGCTTACTAAATACGGCTACCCCGGAGATAAGACTCCTATCATAAAAGGAAGTGCTCTAAAGGCAATGGAAGCAAGCTCAGATCCTAATAGCGAGGCTTGCAAGCCAATCATGGATCTAATGAAAGCAGTAGATGATTTTATTCCTACACCGGTCAGAGAGATGGATAAACCATTACTCATGGCTGTTGAAGACGTGTTTAGCATCGAAGGTAGAGGGACAGTTGGTACGGGAAGAATCGAACGCGGTAAGGTCAAAGTAGGCGAGGAAGTCGAACTAGTCGGCTTAAGGCCAGAGGTAAAAAAGACGGTTGTCACCGGAATCGAAATGTTCAGAAAGATTCTTGAGGAAGGTCAAGCAGGCGATAACGTTGGATTGCTCTTAAGAGGCGTGGATAAAGATACTATCGAGCGCGGTATGGTTATTGCTGCGCCTAAATCCATCACTCCTCATACAAAGTTTAAAGGCAAAATTTATATTCTAACTAAAGAAGAAGGCGGAAGACATACGCCTTTCTTTAAAGGTTACCGCCCGCAGTTCTACTTCAGAACCACCGATGTTACGGGAAGCGTAACATTACCTCAGGGCGTTGAAATGGTCATGCCCGGAGACAATATTGATTTGGAAGTAGAATTGATTACGCCTATCGCTATGGAGAAAGAGTCACGTTTTGCAATTCGTGAAGGCGGGCATACAGTCGGTGCCGGAGTGGTAACAGAAGTTGTTGCCTAAAGCGGAGCTTAATTAAATAATAAAATGCAGAAGATTCGCATAAAATTAAAAGCTTACGATCATCGTCTCTTAGATCAGGCAGTAGCTGAAATCGTAGATACGGTTAAACGGACGGGTGCAAAATTATCCGGCCCAGTACCGCTGCCTACAAAACGCGAGATTTACACTGTACTGCGTTCTCCGGTAATAGATAAAAAGTCCCGCGAACAATTTGATCTTTCAACCCATAAACGCCTGATTGATATATTTGAGCCTACGTCCAAAACGATCGATTCATTGAGAAAATTGAATCTACCGGCTGGAGTTTACGTGGAGATAAAGTAGGATGATTGCATTGATAGGTAAAAAAATAGGGATGACCCAATCCTTTACCGAGAAAGGCGAGCTGCTTAGCGTAACTGCTATTGAAGTAGGTCCCTGCCCGATACTTGGGATCAAAGATAAAAACATACAGATAGGGTTTGATCCAGTTAATGAAAAACGGGTTAAAAAACCTATATTAGGTTTTTTTAATAAAATAAAGGTTGCTCCTCGTAAAGTGATCAAAGAAATCCTTAGGGATGCCGGTAGAGAGTATAAAATCGGAGATGAGCTAAAAGTAGACCTCTTTAAATCCGGAGATTTCGTTGATATCACGGGGGTATCTATCGGAAAAGGGTTCCAAGGCGGAATGAAGCGCTGGAATTGGCGCGGGGGCCCCAGAAGCCATGGTTCGATGTCTCATAGGCGCGTTGGTTCTATCGGCTCAAGCGCAACGCCCAGCAGAGTTTTAAAGGGAAAGCATCTACCGGGACATATGGGCCACCAGCAGGTAACCATACAGAATCTACGGGTCGTAAGTGTTGATGCGCAAAATAATTTAATGCTGGTTAAGGGTGCTGTCCCCGGCCATAAGAACAGCTATATGGTAATAAAAACAGCAAAGAAGAAGGCAGTGAAAGTAATCAAAGAGAAAAAATAATTAAATGGAAGCGATTACCTTACCTATATACAACAACGAAGGCAAAGAAGCCGAATCGATAAAACTCGATAAAGATGTCTTTGATGGCAAGATTAACTCCGCTGCCTTACATCAGGCTGTAGTAGCATACAGGGCTAATCAGAGAATGGGCCTGGCTTGCGTAAAAAGTAGAGGAGAGGTTTCTGGAGGAGGCGTTAAACCCTGGAGGCAAAAGGGAACCGGAAGGGCAAGGGTAGGCTCTATACGTTCACCTCTCTGGCGCGGCGGAGGCGTAACCTTCGGGCCGGTACCAAGAGATTTCTCCGTTAGATTACCAAAGCAGATTAAGAATCTAGCACTTAAGTCGAGTTTGAATGTTAAAGTAAAAGAGAAGAATTTCATTATTCTTGATGACTTTAAGCTTCAGAACCCTAAAACAAAACAAGCAGCAAAGATATTTTCTCATCGGCTTTTCCAGTTATCAAACCGGAAAAAGAAGGGAAAGGCACTCAAACTTTTGCTTTTAATGGCAAAACCAGATAAGAATATAAAGCTCGCTCTACGTAATATTGATTTTCTAAATTTCGAGTTAGCGCAAGACGTCCATGCATACGATATACTCGCTTGTCATAGGCTGGTGATTACTAAAGAAGGGCTTAGTCAGATTACTAAAAGATTAAAAAAATGATTAGTAGTTACGATATAATTAAGTCAATTATCCGCACAGAAAAGTCAACCCTACAGGAACCTGAGGGTAAATATCTTTTTCTGGTGAATAACTGCGCTAACAAGTTTCAGATCAAGCGCGCTGTTGAAGAAGTCTATAAAGTAAAGGTAAGTAATGTGAATACTTTTATTTCCGGGGGGAAGCTAAAAAGAGTAAGGCATCAGCTGGGCAGGACACCGGACTTTAAAAAAGCGATAGTCACATTGAAAAAAGGCGAGAAGATAAGTGAAGCTTAAACTTATGGAGCAATAGCAAACATGGGCATAAAAAAATATAAACCAGTAACTGCAGGAAGGCGCTGGATGACCGGTTCTGATTTCTCTGAAATCACTAAGAAGAAACCCGAGAAATCATTAATCCTGCCGCTTAAGAAGAGTGGCGGCAGAAATGTCTACGGCCGGGTTACCGTTCGTCATCGCGGCGGTGGGCACAAAAGGATGCTTCGGATAATTGATTTCAAACGGAATTTATTCGATATTCCCGCTAAGGTAATTGCTATCGAATATGACCCCAACCGCTCGGCAAGGATAGCCCTGCTGGAATATCCGGATAGGACAAAAAGATACATCCTCAGCCCTATCGGACTAAACGTAGGGGATTCGGTTATTTCGTCTAACCAGAAGGATATCGAGATAAAAACGGGTAACTGCCTTCTTTTAAGGTACATCCCTTCGGGCACATTGATACATAATATAGAGATAACTAAGGAACGAGGCGCACAGATTGTGCGAGGAGCAGGGACTAGCGCTCAGATCATGGCAAAGGAAGGCGGACTTGCTCATATCAGGCTTCCTTCCGGAGAGATAAGGTTAATTAGCCTTGATTGTCATGCAACCATCGGCCAGGTAGGCAATATTGAACATGATGCAATAAGTATAGGCAAAGCCGGCAGGAGCCGTTGGATGGGAATAAGGCCATCAGTCAGAGGTGTAGCAATGAATCCCGTAGATCACCCTCACGGAGGAGGCGAAGGAAAATCCGGACAGGGAAATCCGCATCCGGTAACACCATGGGGAATGCCTACCAAAGGATATAAAACAAGAAAAAAAGTGAAGTATTCTGACAAATTTATCGTTAAAAGAAGGAAATAATAAAGATGCCGCGCTCAGTAAAAAAAGGACCGTTTGTCGATGAGAAGTTATTAAAGAAGGTGGAAAAGTTACGCGGACAAGGGCTACGCCAGGCGATTAAAACCTGGTCAAGAAGATCGACGATCATACCGGAATTCGTAGGGCTGACTTTTGCCGTGCACGACGGGAAAAAGCACGTGCCGGTATTTGTCACGGAGAATATGGTAGGCCATAAACTCGGCGAATTTGCCCCTAGCCGAATATTTAGAAAACACGGAGGCGTGAAAGCCAAGAAAGCAGTAGATAAGACATGATCGCTAAAGCAGAAGGAAAATTTTTAAGAATCGCACCGACAAAAGTAAGGCAAGTTATGGGATTAATCCACCGTCAGGACGCCAAGAGAGCCCAGAGCATACTTCTCTCCTGTAATAAGCGCCCGAAAGAGTTGTTAATTAAGATACTGAATTCAGCGATAGCGAACGCAAAAGTAAAAGGCTTTAATATTGACCAGCTATATATATCTAAAATAGTCTGCAATCAAGGCCCGAGCTGGAAAAGATTCAAGGCAGTTGCTTTTGGTAAGGCAGCGCCGATACTCAAGAAAACATCGCACATAAGAATCGAATTAGATTTAAAAAGGTAGGCTAAATTATGGGACAAAAAGTTCATCCGTTTATCTTGAGAGTTGGTTTTATAAAAAATTGGCACAGCCGTTGGTATGCTAAAGGCGAAGATTTCGCTAAATTTATTGAAGAAGATTACAAAATCAGAAAGTTCATCAAGAAGAGATTTAAGCAGGCGGCTGTTTCTAAAATAGTGATTGAAAGGTTAACCGAAAAAACTAGGATTCGTATCTCATCAGCCAGGCCGGGAATTATCATTGGCCGAAGAGGAGCAGATATTGAACGCCTGCGCGAAGAATTAGACGGGTTGGTTAGAAACGAAATAGCTATAGATATCGAGGAAATAAAAAACCCGGCCCAGGACGGCCAGCTCGTAGCAGAGAATATTGCATTCCAATTGGAGAGAAGAGTCGCTTTCAGGCGTGCGGTAAAAAGAGCTATGTCGCAATCGATGAATGCGGGAGTCCAGGGAATCAGGGTCACCTGTTCCGGAAGGTTAAACGGAGCAGAGATGTCTCGTACCGAAATGTATAAGGAAGGGAAGGTTCCGCTTCAGACTTTACGCGCGGATATAGATTACGGTTTTGCCGAAGCATTAACAACATATGGCTTAATCGGTGTTAAGGTCTGGATTTATAAGGGAGAGATACTTACGAAGAGAAGCTACAACATACATCAGGCGAATGATGAAAATAATAAAAAATTTTCTGACGGGGCAAGAAGAGAAAAAAAAAGGGTTAATTTTTAAGGAGACGCATTTCGATGGTAATGATGCCCAGGAGAGTAAAATATCGTAAGCTGCAAAAAGGAAACAGGCGTGGGCTTGCAACTACAGGCTGCACTTTAGCCTTCGGCGAATTCGGCTTGAAGACCATGGAGAACGGGTGGGTTAAGAATTCACAGATTGAAGCAGTACGAGTAATTCTAGCAAGACAATTACATAAGGGCGGAAAACTTTGGATCAGGGTCTTCCCGGATAAACCAATCACCAAAAAACCTGCGGAAGTGCGTATGGGCAAAGGGAAGGGCGAGATTGATCATTGGGTAGCGGTAGTAAAGAGAGGAAGAATCATTTTTGAATTAGGAGGGATTCCAGAAGAATACGCCAAACAATGTTTCAGGCTGGCTGCTTATAAGATTGGCCTTAGAACAAAATTCGTAACCCGGATTCATAAATAATATGTCGATAGAAAAATTAAAAAACTTATCTAAGGAAGAGCTGCTTGTGAAACAAAGAAGCCTTAAGCAAGAGCTCTTTAAGCTTAACCTGCAGCGTTACGGCGGCAGAGTAGAAAAACCGCACATGTTTTCGATCATTAGGAAGGATTTGGCGCGGGTTAAGACTATCTTACGCCAGCAGGAACTAAAAGAGAAAAAGTAGGGGTAAAATGGGCAGAAAAAAAGAGTTTACCGGTGTAGTGGTTAGTGACAAGATGCAAAAGACGGTAGTAGTGAGAGTGCTACAGATTGGCAAGCATCCCAAATACTCAAAGACAATAAAAAAGTATAATAAATTCAAAGCGCACAACGAAAAGGATCTTGCTAAAACAGGGGATACCGTACTTATACAGGAAACCAGGCCACTTTCAAAAGATAAAAGATTTAGGGTAATAAATATCGTAAAAAAGGCCGCGAGCCCTCATCTGACAATAAAGGAAGACAGAGAATGATTCAATTACGCAGCATATTAGATGTAGCAGATAATACCGGAGCAAAGAGGGCTTCTTTAATCGGAGTTCTTGGGAGGAAAGGAAAAAGTTTTGCCGATGTCGGAGATATCATCAACGTTAATGTCAAAGAATCTTCCCCGAATGCTGCAATTAAGAAGGGTGAAGTCGCCAAAGCAGTTGTCGTCAGGACTAAAAATGCAATCAAACGTATAGACGGTTCTGTTCTGAGGTTTGATCGTAACGCGATCGTATTTATCGACCCACAACTTAATCCGAAAGGGACACGCGTATTCGGACCGGTAGCAAGAGAATTAAGAGAGAAAAAATTTACAAAGATAATATCTTTAGCACCTGAGGTGATTTAATGCATAAGATTAAACAAGGCGATTTAGTTCAGGTAATCAAAGGCAGAGATACCGGAAAGAAAGGAAAGGTCTTGGATATCTTGCCGGGAGCCAAACTTGCACTGATCGAAGGTATAAATTTTGTGAAAAAGCATAAACGCCAGACTCGTCAGGATCAACAGGGCGGAATCGTATCGATAGAAGCACCGGTCAGCCTTTCAAATTTAGCGGTTTTCTGTAAACAATGTAATAGTTCTAGGCGATTGGGCTTTATGAGATTAAAGGACGGAACAAAATCCCGGATTTGCCGCTCCTGTAAAGGAAACGTATAAAATGATCCCTAGACTACTTGAAAGATACAGAAAAGAAATAATTCCAGCGATGATGCAGACTTTCCAGTTAAAAAACAAGATGAGCGTTCCGCATCTAGAGAAAATCGTAATTAACATGGGAGTAAGCGAAGCGGTAGCTGACATTAAAATCATGGAGAAAGCCGTTGACGAATTGGGTGTAATCACAGGACAGAAGCCGATCATCAGGCGCGCAAAAAAAGCGATCTCGAATTTTAAAATCAGAAAAGGGCTTCCTGTAGGCTGCAAGGTTACTCTAAGGCGTGCTAAAATGTATGAGTTCATGGACAGGCTATTAAATGTCACCCTACCGAGAATTCGAGATTTTCGAGGGGTTTCAACCGAGGCCTTTGATGCAGCAGGGAATTACAGCTTAGGCTTACAAGAACAGAATATTTTTCCGGAAATTGAATATGACAAGATCAGTCGCCAACAGGGTATGGATATCACTTTCGTGATCAAGAACGCTGATTCTAAAGAAAAGGCGCAAGAATTGTTAAAATTATTCGGCATGCCTTTTGAGACAGGACAATAAAACATGGCAAAGACTTCACAGATAGAGAGATGGAAGAGAACTCCTAAGTTTTCTACCCGAAAGCATAACCGCTGCGCTATCTGCGGTAGATCCGGCGGATTTCTTAAAAGATTTAAGCTTTGCCGGATTTGCTTCAGAGAGTTAGCCTGGCAAGGGATGATTCCGGGAATAAAAAAAGCAAGTTGGTAACTGATCTTAAAGGGAGAGAGAGAATAAATGGGTAGAACTGATTTAATCGCAGATGTGTTTACCATAGTGCGCAATGCCGTAATGGTCCAAAAGGATAGTGTCGAGGTTCCCTCTTCCAATACGGTTAAATCTATCCTGGAGATCTTAAAGAAAGAGAATTATATCGATAATTTTAAGATTATGCAGGATAAAAAACAGGGTTTAGCCAAAATCTATTTAAAATATACCGGGAAAAAACCGGCAATCCGAAATATCAAGAGGGTTTCCACACCCGGATTACGCCGCTATGTCAAGCACGATAAGGTACCGTTGGTCTTAAGGGGTAAGGGCCTTGCAATTATCTCGACCTCAAAAGGCATCATGACTGACACCCAGGCGCGTGAATCTGGGCTGGGCGGAGAAGTAATCGGATTTATTTGGTAAATGAGGATATATGTCACGTATAGGAAAAAAAGCTATTAATATACCTAAGGATGTAAGGATCGAGTCTAAAGACGGCATGATTCAGGTAAAAGGCCCTAAGGGGGAATTAAGCCGTTCTTTATCTGACCGGATCAGCATCGATATAAAGGATAATAAACTTTTTGTCAACCGCGCTAGTGATGCTAAGCTGGATAAAGCTCTGCACGGTTTATTCAGGGCATTAATCAATAACATGATCATCGGGGTCAATCAGGGCTTTGAAAAAGAGTTGGAGATTATCGGCGTTGGATTCAAAGCTCAGGCTCAAGGCGACAATCTGAATATGCAACTCGGGTTTTCACATCCGGTAAACATGCCTATACCTAAGGGCTTAAAAATTGAAACACCCAAACATACCCAGATTAAGGTAAGCGGGGTAGATAAGGAATTAGTAGGCAGAATAGCCAGTGAGATACGTAAAATTTGCCCACCTGAGCCATATAAGGGTAAGGGTATCCGTTTCGCAGGAGAACGCATAAAGAAAAAAGTCGGTAAAGCACAAGCTACCACTAAATAAAATGAAAAAAAGCAAAGCACAAAGACTAAAAAGACACCACAGAATACTAAAAAGGATGCAAGGCACCTCTAGCGTTCCCAGGCTGATTGTATGCAAGAGTTTAGCTAATCTCTGGGCGCAGGCAATAGATGATGTTGGAGATAAAACTGTTTTTTCGCTAAGCACCATGGATAAAGAAGTCAGGGGGAAATTTCCTAAGCCTGGTAACGTTAAAGCCGCCGAGTTTTTCGGTGAAATATTTGCTCGCAGGGCAAAGGAAAAAGGAATCAGTAAAATCGTCTTTGACCGAACCGGATATTTATACCACGGTAGAATTAAAGCCTTTGCTGAAGCCTTAAGAAAAGGGGGGTTGCAATTCTAAAATGGCACGCGAAATAAGGATCGGACAGGAAGACTTCGCAATATTAGAAAAAATAATTGCTATTAACCGTGTTACAAAAGTTACAAAAGGCGGAAAGAAGATGCATTTTAGCGTCTTGGTAGTTGTAGGAGATACTAAAGGCAATGTCGGCTACGCATTAGAGAAGGCAAATGAAGTAGCCGAAGCAATCCGTAAATCCTTAACTAAGGCGAAGAAATCAATGGTCAAAATACCTATGGAGGGTACCAGCATCCCGCATGAGATTATCGGAATAGCCGGTGCAGCTAAGGTACTCTTAAAGCCGGCATCAGAGGGAACCGGAGTAATTGCCGCCGGTCCGGTAAGAGCAGTCTGTGAAGCAGCAGGTATCAAGGACATCTTAACTAAGTGTATAAGAACTAATAATCCGATAAACGTAGTCAAAGCGACTATCCAAGGATTAACTAATCTTAAGACTGAATAAAAATGAGCGCAAAATTATCAGGAAGAAAAAAAGCCACTAAGAAACCGGCAAAATCAAAGTCAGCTGCTGTAAATAAATCCAAGGAGAAACAAAAGCCGGATATTCTACGATTAGTAGGAATCCATACCTTAAGACCTCCAAAAGGATCACATAAACGCAGAAAGTACCTTGGTAGAGGGCCCGGATCCGGACATGGAGAAACTTCTACCCGAGGCAGCAAAGGACAGACTTCACGCGCAGGTAGAGATTTTTACCTGGGTCTTGAAGGAGGTCAAACTCCGCTAATTAGAAGAATACCAAAAAGAGGCTTTACGAGTAAATTTAAAAAAGAATACCAGATATTAAATTTAGACGATTTAAATAAGCTAAAAGAGCCAACTATCGGATTGAAGTTATTAGAAGATAAAGGCTTAATCAAAGATGGGGGGAAATTAGTAAAGATCTTAGGCAGAGGCGAAATTAAAAATCCGATTAAGATCCAGGCGCATGCTTTTTCAAAAAGAGCAACTGAGGCGATTAAGAGTGCCGGAGGAGAAACGAAAATTATCAATGCTTAGTGCACTGGTTAATTCATTTAAAATACCGGATCTAAAAAGAAGACTATTAATCACAGGGGCACTGATTGCGGTATATCGCATCGGATGCTTTGTGCCTACACCGGGTATTGACGGTGCGGCACTGACTACCTTCTTTCAAAGGATAGCAAAGACTTCCGGCGGTACGATCTTTGGCATGATTAATATGTTCTCCGGCGGCGCTATGGAGAAACTCACCATCTTTGCATTAGGGATTATGCCTTATATCTCATCTTCGATTATTATGCAGCTGCTCACAGCGATTATTCCGGCTTTAGAAAAGTTAGCAAAAGAAGGGAAGGCTGGCTACGAGAGAATAAATCAATTTACCCGTTACGGTACAGTGGGCTTAGCAATAGTCCAATCATTTTTCATTGCCTTATGGCTTGAAAATCCTGCCCGCTTTGAGGGATTACGCATCGTAATGAGCCCTGGATGGGGATTCAGGATAATTACCGTTTTAACTCTTACTACCGGCACGATATTTATTATGTGGCTGGGAGAACAGATACAGGAAAGAGGCATTGGTAACGGAATCTCCCTAGTTATTACCGCGGGTATTATCTCAAGAATCCCAGCAGCCTTTCACCAGTTAGGAATATTAATATCTCCCTTTGATCCCTCTCGCAGACAGATTCAGCCTTTTACATTAGTGATCATGGCTGCGTTATTAGCCGGCGTGGTATTTGCGGTTATCCTGGTCACTCAGGGCCAGAGAAAGATACCGGTTCAATATGCACGCAGGATCGTGGGAAGAAAAATATACGGCGGACAATCAACTTATATACCTTTAAAGGTAGATACTGCCGGAGTAATCTCGATAATCTTCGCGCAATCAATCATATTGTTTCCGGCGACATTGGCTTCCTTTATCCCTAATCCGGCTTTTCAAAGATTAGCACAGAGCCTGGTTAGAGGACAAATTCTTTATACGGCAGTATTTGCGATGCTGATCATCTTCTTTTGTTATTTCTATACTGCTATCGTCTTTAACCCCGTGGATCTATCGGAAAATATGAAAAAATACGGCGGTTTTATACCCGGCATAAGGCCAGGGGCTCCTACGGCTGAATTCCTGGATTACGTAATGACTAGAATCACATTGGCCGGAGCATTATTCATCGCTTTTATCGCCATATTCCCCGATTTTATTATGGCCTGGCTTAAAGTACCTTATCTTGTAGCTTCGTTTTTCGGAGGAACGGGTATCCTGATTATTGTAGGAGTTATGCTTGATACCTTAAAGCAGATCGAATCACACCTTCTTATGCATCATTATGACGGTTTTATAAAAGGCGGACGTATGAAAGGGAGGAGATAGTGAAGATTATCTTATTAGGCCCTCCCGGTGCCGGTAAAGGAACACAGGCAAAAAGGCTAGCCCAGAGATTAAATATTCCCCATGTATCTACGGGTGATCTACTCAGAGAAAATGTAAAAAAGGGGACTGCTTTAGGAAGCAAGGCGAAAAGTTTTATGGAAAAAGGGTTACTGGTGCCTGATGACTTAATCGCCGAGATGATGAGTCAAAGATTATCTATAGATGATGCAAAGAAAGATTTTATCCTTGATGGTTATCCGAGAAACCTAAGCCAAGCCAGGACATTAGACCAAGTAATTAAGCAAAGGGAATCTGACGTGGATCTGGTGGTTTATTTAGATACAAGCGGTCCTGTAATCATACAGCGTTTAACCGGCCGTTTGGTTTGTAGTAAATGCGGGGCTAACTTTCATGCTACTAATATGCCGCCGAAAGAAGCAGGCATTTGTAACGGCTGCCAGGGGAAACTTTATCAAAGAGCTGATGATAAAGAAGAAACAGTAAAGAAACGGCTCGATGTCTATGAACAAGAAACATCATCTTTGATTAAATATTATGAAGATAAAAAAAAGCTTTATCATATCAGCGCTGATGAGGATGCTTTAGTGGTATTGGATAAGATAATAGAACTTGTACAAAATTGTAATGATACCCTTAAAGTCTGAAGATGATTTAAAGATGTTAAGAGAGACGGGGAAAATTTTAAATCGGATCATGAGGAAATTAGAACGGGTGGTAAAAAACGGAGTCTCCACCGAAGAGATTAATAACCTTGCCGAACGGTTAGTCTCTGAAGAGAATTGTCTTGCCGCTTTTAAAGGATACCGCGGTTTCCCGGCTTCAATCTGTACTTCGATTAATGAAGAGATTGTGCATGGCATCCCCGGGAAAAAGAAGATTAAACAAGGCGATATCCTCAGCCTGGATTTGGGTATAAACTATAAAGGATACTTTGCGGATTCAGCGGTTACCATACCGGTTGGTCCGATAGATTCAAAACTAAAGAAATTAATCGAGGTGACAAAAAAGGCTTTGTCGGAAGGTATTAAACAAGCTAAAGTAGATAACCGGCTATCCGATATCTCTTGCACTATTCAAGATTATGTTGAGAATAGCGGATTTTCAGTAGTGCGCCAATTTGTCGGACATGGGATCGGACGTAACCTACATGAGGAACCGGAGATACCAAATTTCGGGCAACCTGATCAAGGACCGGTATTAAAGCATGGAATGGTATTTGCCATAGAGCCTATGGTTAATATGGGAACCTGGGAATCAGAAATTTTGGATAATGGCTGGACTGCCGTTACCAAAGATAGGCTGGCATCTGCCCATTTTGAACATACGGTGGCAATTACCGATAGAGGACCTGAAATTTTGACTAATAATTAATATGGCAAAAGAAGAACTGATTGAGACTGAAGGTAAGATTATCGAAGCTCTGCCGAATGCGATGTTTAAAGTAGAGCTCGAGAACGGGCACATGGTACTGGCACATGTTTCCGGAAAGATGAGAATGCATTTTATTAGAATATTACCGGGTGACAAAGTAAAACTGGAACTTTCACCTTATGATTTAAGCCGGGGGAGAATCACATACAGGTCTAAATAAGTGAGGACATAAGTTATGCCTGCCTGCCGGTAGGCAGAGAGCGTAAGCGAACATAACTTATCTGTCCGAACTTACCCTCACACCAATTATATAATTGGTGTGAGGGTTAAATTCGCACGTTCAGAGAAGTAAGAAGGAGGAAGATTGATACTTGAAATTTTCAATGTCAAGTATCAAGTGCTCATTTAATGAAAGTTAAAGCATCGGTAAGAAAAATTTGCGAAAGATGTAAAGTGATCAAAAGAAGGGGGATCGTCAGAGTAATCTGCAATAACCCTAAGCATAAACAAAGGCAAGGATAGGAGAAAATAATGCCCAGAATTTTAGGTGTTGATATCCCTAAAGAGAAAAAAATTGAGATTTCACTTACCTATTTATATGGAGTAGGAAGATTTACCGCGAATCAGCTGCTCAAAGAAGCGGGGATTGATCCGAACCGCAAAGCTAAGGATTTATCGGAAGAGGAAATCTCGCGTATAACCAACACCATCCAGAAAAGCGGGAAGAGATTCGAGGGTGACTTGCGCCGGGATATATCGCAGAATATTAAAAGATTAATTGATATTGGCTCATGGAGAGGTATGCGTCATAAAAAGGGTTTACCTGTCAGGGGACAGCGTACGCGGACAAATGCAAGAACCCGTAAAGGCCCCCGCCGCGGAGGTATGGCAATCATCAAAAAAGATACCGCTGCAAAGAAAGCAGCACCCGCCCCAAAGCGACCGTAGGAAGTCCTGAGCGCAAACGAAGGACGACCGTAGGGAGTCCTGAGTTTATCGAAGGGCGGATCCCCGCAGTTAAGCGGAGGGATAAAAGGAGGGTAGTAATTAATGGCAACTAAAGATAAGGCAAAGAAGAAAAAAATAGCAAGAGGCGTAACTTCCGGAATAGTCCATATTCAGGCGAGTTTTAACAATACCGTAATCACAATCACTGATAAGCAGGGGAATGTTATGGTCTGGTCAACTCCCGGAGTTGTAGGTTATGGCGGTTCAAAGCGGTCTACTCCTTTTGCCGCGCAGGTAGCCGCCACCGATGCAGCGAGAAAGGCTAAGGAGATCGGGATAAAAGAAGTCGAAGTGCGCGTAAAGGGCCCCGGATTCGGCAGAGAGTCTGCAATCAGAGCGATACAAGCAGCAGGACTTATGGTCACCTCCATAAAAGATGTCACTCCAATGCCCCACAACGGATGTCGTCCTAAGAAGAAAAGGAGAGTCTAATAGATGGCAAGATACACAGGTGCGGTTTGTAGACTATGTAGGCGTGCGCAGGAGAAACTATTTTTAAAGGGCACGAGGTGCTTCATGGAAAAATGCGCAGTGGTCAAAAGAAATTATGCCCCCGGACAGCAAGGAAATAATAAAAAAAGAGTCAAACTCTCTAACTACGGTTTACAGATGAGAGAAAAGCAAAAAGTAAAGAGGATGTATGGTGTCCTTGAGAAGCAATTCCGCAGATACTTCGCAATCGCCGCCAGGTCAAAGGGAGTTACCGGAAAAATTTTGCTGCAGCTCTTAGAGAGAAGGCTGGATAACGTCATCTTCAGGCTGGGGATAGCTTTATCTCGTTCACAAGCAAGGCAGATAGTAAGGCACAATCAAGTCTATGTAAATGCAAAACGGGTAAATATCCCGTCATTTACCGTAGATAAAAACGATGCAATTACAATTAAGGTAAAGGCAAAAGGACTAAATAAAATAAGGGAAAATCTCGAGATTTCTAAGGACAGGACTTTACCTTCATGGTTAGACTTTAATAAAGAAGCACTCCGGGCATCTGTATTAAGACTTCCGGAAAAAGAAGATATACAGCAGCTGATTCAAGAACAGTTAATCGTGGAGTTGTACTCCAAATAATATATTAGAACGAAAGTAAGGAGCGAAAAATGGGGATTAAATGGAGAGATTTTCAATTACCTAAAAGATTAGAGTGCGACGAATCTACCTACATTAATACATACGGCAGGTTTTCTGCTGCTCCGTTTGAAAGAGGTTATGGAGTCACATTAGGGAACTCCCTAAGAAGAGTACTCCTTTCATCTATCGAGGGCAGCGCAGTGACATCTGTTAAGATACAAGGAGTACAGCATGAATTTTCTACGATCACCGGCATCATCGAAGATGTTCCTGAAATAATTCTGAATTTGAAAAGCCTGGTATTGAATTCTCACTCTAAAATACCCAAAACAATTTATCTGAAGAGAACCACTAAGGGCGATGTAAAGGCGAAGGATATCGAAGTCGATGAAACCATAGAAATAATCAATCCCGATCTTCATATAGCTACGCTTAGCAAAGATGCAAAATTGAATATCGAGATGGAAGTAGCAAAAGGAAGAGGATATGTCCCAGCGGAATTAAATAAAAAAGAAGAAAAAGCCATCGGCGTGGTTCCGATAGACTCTGTTTTTACTCCAGTCAAGAAAGTGAACTTCTTCGTAGAAAATACGCGTGTCGGCCAGAGAACGGACTATGATAAGCTTATCCTGGATATCTGGACGAACGGGGCGATTACGCCAAAAGACGCACTTCTATATGCCTCAAATATACTGCAACGACACCTGGATATCTTCGTGAATTTCGGCCAATTACCTGAAGATATTGAAGAGGAAGAGCCAGAGATGAGTAAAGAAGAACTCGCTCTCTATGAAAAACTAAGGCTTCCTATCTCTGAGCTTGAATTATCCGTAAGAAGTTCTAATTGTTTAAGGGAAGCCGGGATTAAGGCCATCGCTGATCTGGTAAAAAGGTCGGAGGATGAGATGCTCGGTTTTAAGAATTTCGGCAAGAAATCACTAAACGAAATAAAAAGCCTGCTTGTCGGAATGGGTTTGACCCTAGGTATGCAGATCGACCAAAAGAAACTTAAGAAAGCTTAAAAACGATGAGGCATAAAAAATCAAGACATCAGCTTAATAGATTTACCAGTTGGCGTAAAGCTACCTTAAAGAGCCTAGCGAGAAACCTGCTAACCCAGCAGAGAATTAGAACCTCGGTTTCTAAAGCTAAGGCGGTTCAGCCAATGATTGAAGGATTGATCAGCCTGGCCAAGCGTAATACCCTCAGCGCAAAAAGAAAGGCTGCAAGCATATTAAATAATGACCACGGCTTAGTAAGCCGGCTTTTTAATGATATCGGGCCCAGGTTTAAGGACCGCATGGGCGGATACACCAGAATCGTTAATTTGGGCTACAGAAGAGGAGATAATGCTAAATTAGCGGTCTTTGAACTGACTAAAATCAAAGAAGAACTGCTTAAGAAACCTAAGAAGAAGGTCGCTAAATCTGAAACAACTGCCGAAGAAGAAAAAACCCAGAAACCTACGCAGGAAAAAACAGTTAAGAAGCCTGAGATTAAAAAGCCCGAAGAGAAGAAACCTGAAGAAAAAGAGCCTAAAACAAAGGTAGCTCTGGAAAAGAAGCACCCAGTAGAAAAAACGAAAAAACCTACCAAGCGATTTTTGGGAGGACTGAAGAATATCTTTAAAAAAGAACGAGATTCCCTATAAATAAAGGAGAATCTTCATGCGAGTAGAAATCAGGCTTGCCAAACGTTTAAATTCAATTAACCCTTCCCAGACCCTCGTTATAACTTCTACAGCAAAAAAACTAAAAAAAGAAGGTAAAGATATAGTAAATTTAGCAGCCGGTGAGCCGGACTTTGATACTCCGGACTTTATCAAAGAAAAAGCCCATCAGGCAATTAAAGACGGATTCACCAAATATACGCCAACTACAGGAATCCCTGAATTAAAAGAAGCGATCTCTAGAAAATTGAAGAAAGACAATAATCTAATATACAGCCCGAGCCAAATAGTAGTATCTAATGGTGCTAAACATTGCATATTCAATGCGCTATTTGCCCTGGTTGATATTGGAGATGAAGTCTTGATCGCTTCCCCTTATTGGGTCAGTTACCCGGAGATGGTGAATCTATGCCAGGGTATCCCGCGTTTCGTTAAAACTACTGTCGAGAACGATTTTAAAATTGAGGCGAAAGAATTAGAAAAATATATCACACCTAAAACAAAACTTCTGATTTTAAACACCCCTGCAAATCCAACGGGCGCGGTTTACAGCAAAGAAGAGCTCGAAGATATAGCTAAGATCTGCGTAGAGAAAAAAATATTTGTGATTAGCGACGAAATATATGAAAAGCTAATCTATGACAACCTTAAACATATTTCAATTGCTTCATTTAACAAAGATATCTACGGATTAACAATTACCGTTAACGGCCTGTCTAAGAGTTTCTCTATGACCGGCTGGAGGATCGGGTATCTGGCTGCACCACCCGATATAGTCGAGGCAATATCAAACATACAAAGCCATACCACTTCAAATCCTGTATCGATCAGTCAAAAAGCAGCTTTAGCCGGCTTTGAAGCAGGAGATGAATTTTGCCGCCATATATGTAAAGAGTTCTGGAAGAGAAGGGATTATATAATTTCAAGGCTTAAAGTGATGAATAAGATCAGCTACGTTATGCCTAAGGGCGCATTCTACATCTTCTGCAATATCTCTAAGACCGGACTTGATTCTTTAACCTTTTCTAAACGTTTACTCGATGAGATGCTGGTGAGTGTTATCCCTGGCGAAGCCTTCGGCTGGGATGACTACGTCAGGATCAGTTTTGCTACAAGTATAGAACAACTAACCAAAGGCATGGATAGATTAGAAGAGTGGCTCCAAAAACAATCGCGGAAAAAATATTAAGTACTCACTCGCAAAAAAACTTAAAAGCCGGAGACTTCGCTATTTGTAAAGTTGATTTTACCTTTAGCCAGGACGGAACTTCATCGATCGTTATCGACCGGGTAAAAGAACTTGGCCTTAAGAAATTAAAAGCTAATTTTTGCATGGTAATAGACCATAGCGCGCCGTCTCCTAACGAGGGCGTATCTTTAGTGCATCAAAAAATGCGGAATTTCGCTAAAGATTACGATATCAAACTTTACGATATCGGCTGCGGAGTATGCCATCAAGTCATACCTGAATCAGGAGAGATTCTTCCGGGAAGCCTGGTATTAGGCGCTGATTCACACACCTGCACCTACGGTGCATTAGGTGCTTTCTCTACGGGGGTTGGCTCTACTGATCTGGCGATTGCTTTATCAACGGGAAAAAATTGGTTTAAAGTTCCCCAAACCATAAAAATAATTGTAAAAGGGGAGGTTCCGAAAGGCATATTTGCCAAAGATATCATACTGCATATAATTTCCGAACTTAAATCAAGCGGCGCAACTTATAAAGCAATAGAGTTTCTTGGCCCGGCGATTGATAAATTAGATATGGACGGTAGGTTCACTATCTGCAACATGGTGGTTGAAATGGGAGCGAAAGCCGGATTTATGCTTCAGGATAAAACAACTAAGGATTGGTTAATTTCAAAAGGAGCCTCTGTTCATCATATAGAAACGGTCTTTCCAGATGATACTGCATGGTATGAAGCTACTCATGAGTTTGATATCTCCCGGCTGCTGCCGCAGGTAGCCATACCGCATAACGTGGATAATGTTGTCTCGATCGATAAATTAAATGGTATCGAGATAAACGAAGCCTTTTTAGGCACCTGCACCAATGCACGAATGTCAGATTTTAAGGTTGCTGCAGGAATTCTAAAGTCAAGGAAAGTGGCGCCCGGAGTTAAATTAATCATCGCTCCAAGTTCTAAGGCGATATATCTGGAGGCCATAGAAAACGGCTTAATTGATATCTTTATTAAAGCAGGGGGTGTGGTTGTTGCGCCAGGATGCGGCCCTTGCGTAGGAACACATAATGGCATACCCGCAGACACAGAAGTAGTAATCTCAACCGCTAACCGAAACTTTAAAGGCAGGATGGGTAATCCCAACGCCTTTATTTATCTTGCATCACCGGCCACTGTAGTGGCTTCGGCGATTACAGGAAAAATTACAGACCCGAGAACTTACTTATAAAGGAGGATATTATGGAAATCAGAAAAATGCTTTTGCTATGTATCGAAAATAGTGCTTCAGACTTACACATAACGGAAAATGAACCTCCTATTTTGCGTATCGACGGAAGGTTATACCGGACTGAACACCCGAAATTAACGAAACAGAGCCTGAAAACCTCTATTTACGCTATCTTGACTGATCTACAGAAAGAGATGCTTGAGCGTGATTTAGAGCTAGATTTATCGCTTGCTCTTCCCGGACTTGATAGATTCAGGGTCAATGTGCACATACAGAGGGGTTCAGTAGAAGCAGCTTTCAGACGCGTTCCTCTGGAAGTACCCAGTATAGGTGACCTGGGTTTACCTCCTGTAGTACTGAACCTTGCCCGTAAGCCTAACGGCTTAGTGTTAGTTACCGGTCCCACGGGCGTTGGAAAAACTACAACTCTGGCAGCAGTGGTAAATCTGATTAATAGTGAGAGAGAGAGCCTGATCATCAGTATCGAAGATCCGATTGAGTTCATCTATACCAATAGAAAGAGCATTATCAAACAAAGAGAAGTCTACTCAGATACGCGCTCTTTTGCCCAATCTTTAAGGCACGCTTTGAGACAGGATCCGGATGTGATTATAGTTGGAGAGATGCGCGATTTAGAAACTATATCTACTGCCCTAACAGCCGCAGAAACAGGACACTTAGTTTTAGCAACTTTGCACACCCCTGATGCCCCGCAAACCATCGAGAGAATTATTGACGTTTTTCCGCCGCATCAACAACAACAGGTTAAACTGCAGTTAGCAGATTCATTACAAGGCGTAGTATCTCAGTTGCTGCTTCCACATGCCAGTGGTAAAGGACGGGTGCTCGCTACGGAAATCATGGTCGGAACCCCCGGCATCAGAAATCTCATCCGTGAACAAGAGATAGAACAGATTCCTACACTGATGCAGACAGGAAGCCAGTACGGCATGAAGACCATGGATAAATGCCTCAAGGAACTCACTCAAAAAGGCCTGGTTACGTTAGATGCCGCGATGTCTAAAGTAAAGAATATGGAGGAGTTCAAACAGCTATGATCCCCGTTAGAAATTTTATTTATCGGGGAAGATACGAAAATATGTGGAAGGAGGATTTCTAACGGGGTGATCTTGAAGGGCAAAATCATAAAGTTAGGAGACGACATCAATACGGATTCTATTATCTCCGGTAGGTATAAATTCTCCATAACAGATATCAAAGAACTATCCAAGCACTTAATGGAAGATATTGACCCTGATTTTAAAAAAAAAAATAATCCCCGGAAAAACCATACTGGTAGCAGGTAATAATTTTGGTATGGGCTCATCCCGAGAACAGGCACCGCTGGTAATCAAAGAGGCCGGAATAACAGCAGTTCTTGCTAAGCAATTCGCCAGGATATTCTATAGAAATAGCTTTAATATCGGATTACCCCTGATCGAAACAGACACTGATAAAATAAACGATAAGGACGAGGTGGAAGTCGATATGGATAACGGCATTGTCAAAAATGTCTCTAAAGGAATTGAACTAAAAGTTAATCCCCTACCTAAATTTATGCAGGAATTATTAAAAGAGGGAGGAATAGTTAGCTATATTAAAAAACACGGGGAGTTAAAAGTATAATGAAATACAGAATAACGCTTATACCCGGAGACGGTATTGGCCCTGAAGTAACTGAGGCAGCTAGGAGATGTATTGAAGCAACAGGGGTTAAAATTGACTGGGATCTGGCAATTGCCGGACAGGATGCAAAAGAGAAAACCGGAGAGCTGCTGCCAGAAAGCGTCTTAGACTCAATTAAAAAGAATAAAGTAGCCATAAAAGGGCCAATTATTACTCCTATCGGTGAAGGATTCCGTTCGGTAAATGTAGCGATAAGGCATGCTTTAGATTTATATGCCTGCCTAAGGCCGGCTAAATCTTATCCGGGAGTAAAAAGCAATTATCAAGATATTGATCTAGTTATTGTCAGAGAGAACAGTGAAGATTTATACGCCGGGATTGAATTCGAAGAAGGGAAGCCTGAAACTAAAGAAATTATATCGAGTATAGAAAAATATATTAAAAAGAAAATCCGGCCTGATTCAGGCATCTCGATAAAGCCAATCTCTAAATTTGCCTCGGAAAGAATAGTGGAATTCGCCTTTGAATACGCCCTAAAATACAACCGGAAAAAAGTTACAGCCGTACACAAGGCGAATATAATGAAGTTTTCCGACGGGCTTTTCCTGAAGAGCGCAAGATTAATAGCAAAGAAGTACGAGGGGAAAGTTGCCTTTGAGGAAATGATCGTAGATAATATGTGTATGCAGCTGGTGCAGAAACCTCATAATTTCGATCTCTTAGTACTCCCTAATGTATACGGAGATATAATCTCTGATTTATGCGCGGGGCTTGTAGGCGGATTGGGTGTAGCCCCGGGGGCTAATATCGGAGATGATATGGCAGTATTCGAAGCAGTACACGGATCTGCACCTAAATATAAGGGCAAAAATAAATTAAACCCTACTGCGATGATTTTATCCGGTGCGTTGATGTTAAGATATATCAAGGAAAATAATGCTGCTGATAGATTAGAAAAAGCAGTTAGTTCGGTTTTAGCTGAGGGGAAATTCGTAACTTATGATTTAAAATCGAGGCGAGACGACCCTTCAGCAGTGGGTACAAAAGAGATGGCAGACGCGATCATCTCCTACCTAAAATAACAGTAAATGAAGATAAGCATAATTGGAGCGGGAAATGTCGGAAGTACCACAGCAATGCGCCTTGCTCAAGAAGGCCTTGGTGAAATCGTCCTGGTAGATGTGCTAAAAGGTCTGGCGCAAGGTAAGGCCTTTGATTTAGAAGATGCCCGTTCAATCCTTAAGATTCCTTACAATATACAGGGTAGCGATGATATCAACAGCATCAAAGATTCCGATATAGTCGTACTTACTGCCGGCCTGCCAAGAAAACCCGGGATGACCCGTGAAGATTTAGTAACCAAAAACGCTAAAATTTTACAAGATGTATGTGAAAATATTAAAAAAATAACCCCTGAATCAATTGTCATAGTTGTTACAAACCCGCTTGATTTAATGACTTATTTTACCCTCACCATAACAGGTTTTAAAGCAGGTAAAATAATCGGTATGGGCGTTAGCCTGGATGCCGCAAGATTCGCCAATTTAATTAGCAAAGAGTTTAATATCCCGGTGTCCGATATAGAAGCATCTGTTATCGGTAGCCATGGGCAAGGAATGATACCTTTAACCAGATTCACTACAATAAAGGGCGTAAGCTTAGAGGAATTCTTAAACGACAAAAAGGCCCAGGACCTCAGAGATAAAACCATTAACCGGGGTGCGAAAATTCTATCACTATTAGGCAGCGGCAGTGCTTATTTTGCACCCTCCGCGGCAATAACCGCTTTAGTTAAATGTATAGCAAAAGATGAAAAAAGAACTATCGGCGTATGTACATGTCTTTTCGGAGAATACGGCATTAATGATATGTGTATCGGAGTGCCTTGCCGCATTGGAAAAGACGGAATAGAGCAAATTATTGAACTCGAATTGAATAAAGTAGAAATAGAATCTTTAAAAAAATCTGCAGAAGCAGTTAGAGAGAGTATAGAACTTCTACCTTTATGAACTACGACCTGACTATAATCGGTGCCGGCTGGGCAGGATTCAACGCAGCTTTAAAAGCCAAAGAATTAGGCCTCAAGGTCTGCTTGATTGAGAAATCCCATATCGGCGGAACCTGCCTAAATGTCGGCTGCATACCTACAAAAGCATTAATCCACTCTGCAAAAGTTTATTCGATCTCTAAGAAGGCTTCCGGTTTTGGAATAGAAGGTAATAACCCAAACCCAAATTTCGCTAAAATCCAGGAAAGAAAGGACAAAATTATCCAACAGCTGCAAAAAGGAATGCAATTCTTACTTAAAGATATTGATTATATAAACGCTGAAGCTAAAATTATCAGCAATCAAGAAATTCATGCCGGTGGCCAGGATATTAAAACAAAGTTCATTCTCATCGCTTGCGGCTCCAAGCCAACTGAACTTAAGAATTTAAAATTTGACGGAAAGAAAATTATTTCTAGTGATGATATTTTAAAAATAAAAGAAATCCCCAAATCCCTGCTGGTAATCGGAGGCGGTGTTATAGGATGTGAATTCACCAGTTTATTTTCTAATCTGGGAACTCAGGTTTCAATAGTAGAGATGCTGCCTCAATTATTACCCGGGGTGGATAATGAAGTGGCTAAAAAAGTAGAATCTTTGCTTAAAAAGAAAGGCATTAAGATAAATACAAACAGCGATGCTACTACGGTTGATTTAGGCGGTTATGATTTAGTATTGCTTTGTATCGGAAGGGCCCCAAACGCAGAAAATTTGGAACTCGAAAAAATTGGCGTAAAGCTTGAGAAAGGTAAAATCATCGTCGATGATTACTTAAAAACCAGCGTGGAGAATATTTATGCTGCCGGAGATTGTACGGGAAAGACCATGCTTGCCCATTATGCAGCTTATCAGGGGACAGTGGCTGCGGAAAATATTTCTAAACCTACCGCCAACCCAATAAAGGCAGATAACACAAACGTACCCAACTGTATTTTTACTGATCCGGAAATTTCCAGCGTAGGCTTAAGCGAAAATGCAGCAAAGAGCAAAGGCATAGATATCAAGATGCATAAATTTGACTTCATGGCATCCGGAATGGCGCATATACTGGATGAAACCGATGGTTTTGTCAAAATAATTTCGGATAATAAAACAGAGCGAGTATTAGGCGCTTCGATTATCGGGCCTAAAGCAACGGAATTAATCGCTGTTTTGACCATTGCTATATCTACTCAATTAAAAACTTCTCAAATCAAAGATACTATCTTTGCCCATCCCACATTATCTGAATCAATCGAGGAAGCATTAAAACATTAAATATGGATTTCAAAATATTTGACCTTGGTTTAATTAAATATGAACCTACCTGGCATTTTCAGAAGGAGGTCTTTAAAGCTGTAAAATACGGTTATATTGATTCAGCTTTAATACTTTGCCAACATCATCCTGTAATTACCCTGGGAAGAAGCGCGGATAGAAAAAACATTTTATTTTCTGATGAAGAGTTAAGCCTTAAAGAGATACGAACTTTTGAAATTGAAAGAGGAGGAGATGTAACCTATCATGGCCCCGGGCAAATTACGATTTACCCGGTATTTAACCTTAACTATCTTAAAAGAGATATCCATTGGTTTCTTAGGCAATTAGAAGAGATAATTATTAGCTTTATGGCAGATTTTGATTTAAAAGGAGGGAGACACTTAGGCCTTACAGGCGTTTGGGTTGGCGATAAAAAAATCGCCTCTATTGGCATAGCTGTCAAAAATTGGATAACCTATCATGGAATAAGTATGAATATCAAGGCAGATGATTTAGTAAATTTTAAGCTTATCCGGCCATGCGGCATGGATATAGAAGTGACTAGCGTTGAGACAGAATCAGGTAGAACGATTAATATAGCTCACACAAAAGAAGCTATTTTACGTAGGTTTAAGTACACTTTTCCTAATGCGAGAAGAAACGGTTCTGCTTCAACAGAAGAAACACTATTATTGAAGGAGGTGAGGAGATGACAAAAGTAGTTTTACCTGAATTAGGCGAGGGAATTGAAAAAGCAACGCTATCCTTTTGGTACTTCAAGGTGGGAGAGAAGGTAAATGAGAAGGATGACTTGGTAGAATTGGCAACAGACAAGGCTACTTTTAATCTTCCAAGCCCTTGCTCTGGAACAGTTGCAGAGATTTTCTTCCAGGAGGGCGACACAGTTAAACCCGGAGATACCCTAGCTACAATAGAATAAAAAATATTAATTACACCTGGTTCTTAATTAGGAATCAGGTGTTTTTATTGTATGTCTAGATATGTCTTGACAAGCCTTAGTTTTACTAGTATATATGTAATTTATCTAGACATGAATAAGGAGTGAAGCATTATGAACAGAAATCACAAAGAGATTTGGACTACTAAGGAGGTTGCTGACTACCTTAATCTACATCCGCTCACTGTCCACAGGTATGCCCGCGAAGGCAAGATTCCTGCTTTTAAGATCGGGACAGACTGGAGATTTCAGAAGAAACACATTGAGAGCTGGATTAAGGAAAAGGTCGCCTATAACCTTGAGTCTAATTCACACAAGTAACTAACTTAACGTTATATAGCTTAAGGGGAATATGCTGTATTATATAGCTAGGCCTATAGTTATATTTATATTAAGGTTGATCTTTAGGTTTAAGGTAGAAGGGCTGGAGAATTTACCTTTCAAAACCAACTTTATAGTGGTTGCCAACCATAGCAGCTATCTTGACCCTGTGCTGGTTGGAGCTGCAATACCAAGAAAGATCTACTGGATAACTATGAGGTCTCTTTTCAGCTACCCTTGGTTGCGATGGTTGATGGCGATTACGCGAACGCTTCCTACGGGTGACGCATCAAAAAGGGCGGTTGATTTACTGATGAAAAACAAATTTATCGGTATATTCCCGGAGGGAAGGCGTTCTGATGACGGTAAGCTAAGAGAATTCAGAAGAGGGGCAGCGCTATTGGCAATTAAAACAGGCAGGCCGATTGTGCCTTGTGCAATCCTGGGAGGATATGACGTCTTGTCCAAAGGAGCTGCATTCAGGAAATTTGCACGCATAAAAGTAAAAATAGGAAAACCGACTTTCTTGTCAAAAGAGTTCAAGGATGTAATAGACGATATAACCTTACAAGAAGGGATCTTTGAAGTAAGGAATAGGATACAGGAGATGATGCATGCTGGATAAAGGCTTAATCAACATAAAGGTTTCGCGTATTCTGCCTGCAGAAAAATGGAAGGTAATCCGCTTAATCACGAAAGTAAAAGATTTCCCTCAATTTGTGCCTTCTGTAAAAGAAGTAACGATCCTTAAGAAATCAAGGCGTAAGCTGTTCAGTAAATGGCGTGTCGAGATTAATCATATACCGATCAGCTGGATTGAGGAAGATACTCTTGTACTTAAAGAAAATTATATCCGATTTAAAGCTATAGAAGGGGATTTAAACCTATTTAGAGGAGAGTGGAGATTCTCCAAACATCCGCAAGGCACCCAGGTAGATGTAAATGTTGATTTAAAAGTCGGTATTCCGGCGATTACCGAGTTTGCCGATTCTTATGTTAAACAGATGCTCACCCTCAACTTTGAAGCAATATTAAACTCTTTAGAGCGGCGTTTGATTTCGACAAAATATGCCAGTTACCGAAAAGGAGATACTGACAAGATAGCCGGTTTTGGGATTATCGGACATCTATATAATTTCAGCCATTTGGAAAAATGCCTGAAGATGTTAAATCCTAATTTTAAAATGCCTTCAAGGGAATTTATCGGACAACTATTCAATATTACTCCTACCTTTAAACTCTATGATATCCTGGATTTCAAATCTAAAACCGGACAATCGGTTAATGGCTGCTTTATAGTAGCTACATTCATTCCGGATATGATGGATAGAGACATCTGGTCAATATTCTCTAAGGTAGTCAGAGGTTGTAAGATTGCCGAGAAGCACGGAGTTGGAATAGTCAGTTTGGGCGGTTTTACCTCGATAGTAGCAGAGAGAATCGGAATCCAGATAACAGAAGAGGTCGATGTGCCTGTTACAAGCGGCAACACTTTTACCGCGGCAATGGTCATTGACGGAGTGGTAAAAGCGAGCATACTTTTAGAAATTGATCTTGAATCAGCAAAAGTAGCTATAATCGGCGGTACGGGTGATATCGGAAGCGGTTGTGCCAGGGTTCTGGTAAATAAAGTCAAGTGGCTTACGATAACCGGCAGAACAAAATCAAACCTCAAGCGCCTGGAAAAAGAATTATCTAAAAAACATAAGGCAAAAATTATAGCCACAACTAACAATGAAAAGGCAGTTAAGGACGCTGATATTATTATTGCTGCTGCAAGCGCTACTTCCTCAATCCTGCAAATTGACTGGTTTAAGCCTGGGGCGATAATCTGCGACGTAGGCTATCCTAAAAATATCTCATATTCAGAAACTAACCGGGAGGATATTTTAGTTTTCTCCGGCGGCTTAACCAAATCACCTACGCCGATTAGATTTCCTATTGATATTGGTCTACCGGCAGCGGATACTATTTACGGTTGCTTCGCGGAATCTATTATCCTGTCTTTAGAGAAAAGGTATGAAAAGTTTAGTTTTGGAAGAGGGAACATAACAGCTGCTAAGATCGAAGAGATAAGAAACCTGGGCATTAAGCACGGTTTTGATGCATCTGATTTTTACTGGGGACATAGATTAGTTGATCAAGAGATGGTCGAAAAAATAAAGCAATCAGTAAAAAGATGAATATCTATTCCGTTTCATCACTAATAGCATCGTCATTTTGTCTCTCGCTTGGTATCTTTGTTTTTACTAGGCGGCGCTGGGATAGAAAATGTAAGGTCTTCGCAATGGCCAGTTCTCTGATTGGCCTTTGGTCATTATTCCCTTTTGCTCTATCTATGGCTAGGAGCACAGAAGAAGCATTACTCTTCGGCCGCTTAACCTATTTACCGGCAATTTTTACTGCTCCGGTTTGGGTGCATTTTATGCTCAGCGCTGTAAAAGAAAAGAGGCTAAAAATAGATAGTGTTATATTAACTATTGCTTATCTTCTTTCCACACCGTTCCTCTTTGTCAGCTTTAGCCCGCTCTTTATTAAGGGAGTAAACCGCTTTGCTCCTCATTTCTCAGTTATACCGGGGCCACTCTTTAAATATTTCATCTTGGCCTTCTCGCTGATCTTTATACTATATTTTTGGGCAATACTCTATCCTTTAAAGACTGCAAAAGGTTATTACAGGAACCAATTAAGATTCATATTAATCTCATCAATCTTTGGTGTTCTAAGCGGATTCCTTCACTTTGGCGCTGCTTATTTCGGCAGAGAACCAATACCCCACGACTTCCTGCTGATAATTTATACAAGCTTATTTGCCTATGCGATTATAAAATACCGCTTAATGGACCTTACGGTTGCCATCACCAGAACCGGCATCTTCATGGCAGTATATACATTGACAATCGGTGTACCCTTTGCACTTGCTCTTAAATATCACGATTACCTGGTTCAAACTTACGGGCCAAATTGGTGGATATTATTAGCTGCTGTAATGGCGATTTCCGCTACGGTCGGGCCGTTTATTTACATCTACCTTGACCGTAAAGCCGAACGCAGGCTGCTTCATGAACAACGCCGCTACCAGGAAACCTTACGGCAGGCAGCAAGAGAAATGGCACGAATTCATAATCTAAAAAAATTATTGAATCTGATTGTCCATACGGTTACCAGTACGGTGCGGATCTCTCACTCTGCAATATACCTGTTAAATAAAAAATCAAGCCAATATATATTACAAGCAAGCCACAATCTTAAAAAACAACAGCAAAACATAATTAGTGAAGAAAGTCATTTGGTTACCTGGCTAAGAGAACATAAAGAACCCTTAGTTTATGATGAAGTAAACCGGAAATCTCAGGAGCGGCGTAAGAGCGTTTTTAAAGAACTAGGGTTACAAATGCAGTCTTTGAATGCCGCGCTGATTGTTCCCGGATTTCTTGAGGACCGCATAATCGGCTTGTTAACTCTGGGGGAAAAACGTTCAGGGAAGATGTACTCTACTGAAGACTTAAATACATTCACACTTTTAGCTAATCAGGCTGCTCTTGCAATTGAAAACGCATTGCTTTACGAAAATATTGAGGACCAGGTAAAACAGCGGACAGAAGAACTTGTAGAGGTCCAAAAACAGCTTATTCAGGCAGAAAAACTAGCTACCGTTGGAACTCTGGCCGGCGGTGTAGCGCATGAGATCAATAATCCGCTAACAGCGATACTAACAAATGCACAAATGCTTTTATTAAACGCAGATAACATCGATTCTGAATCAAAGGAATCTCTTGAGTTAATTGAAGAGGCAACGAAAAGATGTAGAAATATAGTCAAGAAAATGATGGCTTATGCAAAAAAGCCCTTAGAAACTGCCCAGACAGTAGAGGTAGATATTTCAGAGGTTGTAGACAAAGTACTTTCTTTTCTTGAATATCAACTGGAGCAGGATAATATTAAAGTAGTAAAGGAGTCAAGAAAAGGCCAATATTTAATAATGGGTAATGCTAATGAACTAGAGCAGGTATTAACAAATATGGTCTTGAATGCTAAGGACGCCATTAAACAAGTAAAGAAATCCGGACTTATATATATCCTCTTACTAGAGGATCGCGATTGGATAAAGATTCAGATAAAAGACGAAGGCAAGGGGATAGAAAAAGAGGTGCTTCCCAAAATCTTTGATCCATTCTTTACCACTAAAGAAGTTGGTAAAGGGCTGGGGCTCGGCTTATCCATCTGTCAGTCTATTGTAGAGAAGCATAACGGCTTAATAAAAATACAATCAGAGGTAAATAAAGGCTCTATATTTACCATAAGACTTCCTAAGATAAAAAAAGAAAGTAGGATAAAAGCTAAGGTTTAAATAAGATGGCAAAAAGAATATTGGTAGTAGATGATGATAAGTTGGTATTGATGACATTAAAAAGGTTATTGAGAATGGAAGGCTATAATGTGACTACTGCCCTAAGCGGCGCAGCTGCACTTAGGCATATAGATGAAGAAGACTTTGATTTAAATATAGTTGATGTTAAGATGCCGCAAATGAACGGAATAGAAACTGTGAAAGAAATCAGAAAACATCTAACGGAAAAAAAGAAAAACCCTATCCCGGAGGTCTTTATCACTGCTTATGCAAAAGAAGAGATATATAAAGAGGCATTACTTTTAGATGCGGCAGGATATATGCAAAAGCCATTTGATCTCAAGGCATTACTAGATATCACAGAAAGAATCATAGGGAAAGAAAAGGAATAGTATGGCTAAGAAAATATTAGTTATTGATGATGAAGAGCTGATAGTTAAATCACTGAGAAAGCTGCTGGAAAAAAATGGATTTATCGTCTTTATTGCAAAAAACGGTCAGGATGCATTGGCGATTTTAGAAGATGAGATATTTGATTTAATAGTTGCGGACATACGTATGCCTGGCATGAATGGCGTTGAGACAATTAGTAATATCCAAAAAAAGCTACAAGAAGAAAATAATCAAATGGCGCCTGTTATTTTTATTACTGGTTATACAGATGAGAATATAAAACGAGAGGCTAAATTA